>NZ_JACUUD010000003.1 GCF_014859505.1 Halomonas sp. | reverse complement strand
TGGCCCGCTCCCGCCCTCCAAGACTAGTCGAGCCTGACAGGGTTGGCAGGCGGGTTTCTTAGAGACGGAGTGCTGGAGCGTCCAGCATCACGTCACCCCGTGGCACCCTGCCTGCTCATTCCCCCGAAACAGCTGTAGGGAGCGCTGAAGCTGCACGGCGGCCATGGTGGCATCGATCACCGGCAGCGAGAGCGAGGGCGCCAGGCGCAGCGCCAGCCCGGCCAACGGGCCGCCCCCCAGGATGATGCTGCTGCACTCGCCCCGCTCTGCCACCTCCCGGCAGCGCTCCAGCAGCGCCCTCTGCACAGCGGACTGGATCTCCCCCGGGTCCTCTGGCAGCGGCAGGTCGACCACATGGATGCCGGCGAGCCTTCCCTCCATGCCGTAGCCGGTCACCAACTGCTGCATGGAGGGGACTACGGCCGGCGAGAAGGAGACGATGGCGAAGGGTCCGCCCAGGGCACTGGCGGTGAGCAGGGAGGCGTGGCCGATGCCTACCACCGGGCAATCCACCAGGCGCCTGAGTGCCTCGGCTCCGGTGTCGCCGAAGGAGGCCACCACAATGCCGTCGACTCCGCTCCCCCTCGCCAGCACCGTCTCTACCACGGCCTGCTCGGCCAACCGTGCATCCTCCTCGTCGATGATCAGCGGCGGCGCCCCATCGGCCTGAGTGACGACGATTTCGTCTCCTGGCAGCGCGACCCGCCAGGCGGCCGTCCCGATATGCCGGGTCACGCCGGGCGAGGAGTTGGGATTGATGACCAGAAGTCGCATTGACGTATCCCTGTCCGTTTAAAGAATGATCGAAGGCAGCCAGAGCGACAGAGCCGGGAAGACATTGATCAGCGCCAGCACCACCAGCATGGCAAGCAGGAACCAGGCCAGCGACGGGATGATCGCACCAATGCTGATGCGCGCGATCGAGCAGGTGACCAGCACCACCGAGGCCACCGGCGGGGTTTGCTGACCGATGCCGAGGTTGATGGTCACTATCAGCCCGAAGTGCACCCGGTCGATGCCCAACTGGTCGGCGAGCGGCAGGAAGATGGGCACCAGCATCAGGATCGCCGGCGTGCCGTGGACGATGGTCCCCGCCAGCAGGAAGAAGACGTTGATCGCCAGCAGCACCACCCAGTAGTTGTCGGAGATGCCCAGGATCCCTTCGGCGATGTCCTGGGGAATCCCCTTGTTGGTCAAGTACCAGCCCAGCAGCGTCGAAGTGGCAACGATGAACATCAACATGGCGCTGCGCTTTCCAGCCACGCGCAGGGTGTCGAGCAACGCACGGAAGGTCAGCGAACGATAGTAGAGCGTTGCCAGAATGATCGCCCACAGAGCCGCCACGGCTCCCGCCTCGGTAGGCGTGAAGATGCCTCCGAGGATACCGCCCAGAATCAGGATCGGCAGGGTGATGGGGATGATCGCTTCCCGCCCCGTATCGATCATGTTCTTGAAGACGAACTTGCCCTCGATGGGATAACCCTGACGCACCGATATCACGTAGGCGGTGAACATCAGCGCAAAGCAGACCACGAAACCAGGAATGATCCCTGCAGCAAATAGCTGGGCAATTGAAGTGTCCGAGACATAGGCGTAGAGGATCAGATTGAGGCTCGGCGGCACAATGATCGCCATGGTCGCCGAGGTCGCGGTGACGGCCGCGGCGAAGGCCACGGTATAGCCGCGCTTCTTCATCTGCGGGATCATCACCGAACCGATCGCTGCCGCATCCGACGTCGCGGTGCCGGAAATCTCGGAGAAGAACAGCGAGGTCAGGATGTTGACATGGGCCAGACCGCCGCGGATGTGGCCCACCAGGGAACTGGCGAAGTTGATCAGGCGCTCGGCGATGCGCCCTTGATTCATTACCTCGCCGGCGACCATGAACAGGAGCGCCGCCACCAGAAGATAGTTATTGGCCCCGCCGAAGGGCACCATTCCCATGATCTGGGGCATCACGCTGGGGTCGAGCAGGATCATGACCATTGCTGTCACGCCCAGCACGAAGGCGATCGGCATGCCGGTAAGCAGGAAGAACACCAGCATCGTCAGGATAAGGTAGCCAGGCTCCAGGGGCATCAGTCGGTCTCCGGATAGAGTTCGCTGGGAGCGATCATGCCGGTGGCTAACCCGACCAGGCGGATAGCGCAGATGATGGCGATCAAGCCACAACCGATCGGCATCGCCCAGCGGAAAAGCGCCATGGGCAGGTCAATGGAGATCAGCGAGCGCCCGTGGAAGCCCAGGCTGGCCTGCATGCCGTAGTAGGCGACCACCAGGGCAAAGGCCAGCATGAAAGCATGGTTGACGCACAGCAATATCCGCTGCACCGCCAGTGGCATGAGCCGCAGTACGCTGTCGAAGCCGAGGTGTTCGTTGATCTTCGTCAGGTAGGCAGCACCGATGAAGGTGAGCACCGCCAGCAGGTTGGCCGGCAGCTCCTCCCCCCATGACACCGAGGCATTCAGGACGAAACGCGAGAACACCGCATAGTTGAGCAGTACCAGCAGCAGGCCAGCCAGAAAGACCACCATGCTGTCGAGAAGGCGCAGGAAAAGTCGCTCTATTCCCTGAATCACGGTCGGTGTCATGGAACCTCCCTCAACGTTGGCTCATCACATCGAGCGTGACGTCAATCATGTCCTGCCCAATGGCGTTAACGAAGACTGGTTCCTTGTAGAGCGGAAGAGCGGCTTCCCGGAATGACGCAAAGTCGATCTCGTTGACCTCGATGCTGCTCTCCAACTCGGCCAGCACCGCCGCATCGGTTTCTTCGCCCCAGGTGAAGGTCCAGGGCGCCATCGCCTGGGCCACCCGCTCGAGCGCCTCGACGTCCTCCTCGTCCAGACGGTTGAGGAAGGGCTCACCGAACAGCAGGAAGGTGGGCAGATAGACATGGTTGGAGACCGACAGATAGTCCTGCACTTCGTCGAGACGCGCCGTCTTCACCACATGAGCCGGGTTCTCCTGGCCATCGATCACGCCCTGATCCAGGGCCGAGTAGACCTCACCGAAGGCCAGCGGTGTGGCGTTGGCACCCAGATGGTTGAACATGGCAACGCGCTGCCGGTTGTTCGGGGTGCGGATACGCAGGCCGTTCAGGTCCTCGGGCACCACGATCGGCCGGACGTTGTTGGTGATATTGCGAAAGCCGTTGTCCCACATCGCCAGCAGGCGCATCCCGGTACCCTGGAATCCCTCGCGCAGCAGATCGCCCGCTTCGCTCTCGGCGAAATAGGCCACATCATCGCGGTTCTCGAACAGGTAGGGCAGATCGAAGATGCCGGTTCTCGCATTGAACTGCGACGTGGCTGACGCGGCCAGGGAGGCATGGTGGGTTCCCATCCCCAGCCCCTGCAGCACGTCGTCTTCACCGCCCAGTGTGCCACCCATGAACAGACGAACGTTGAAGCGCCCTGGCGCCTCTTCCTCCAGGCGCTCGCTGAATGTCTCCAGGAAGATGTGGGCGAAGGAGCCCGACGAGTGAGTGCTGTTGATCTGGATCTCGACGGGGTTGGCGAAGGCCGTCGAAGTCGACGCCAGCGCCACCAGTGAGGTTACGACGACCAGTGGCTTGAAGGGAGTGCGGGAAGTGATGGACATGAGGAACGCCTCTTTGGATGTCGGATGTGGTGAACGGACACCAAAAAGAAATCCAATTTTCATGCCATCATTATAAGAAAAAATATTTTCACTTTATCAAACAGAAGAATAGCCCGAAAGAAAGGCGATCAAGGAGCCGACAGGACATTCAGGAAGAGTAAAATCTGCACAAGGAACGTGCACTATCACCACACCATGCACCACCCCGGCTCACTGCAGCTCGTCGAGTGCCTCGTGAATGGCCTCGATATCTGTCATCCGCTGACGCCCCGTAGCGCCGGAGAGCTCGAGCACTCGAGTGGCGAGGTAGTGGCTGAGTGCCAGCACCGCCACATGGTTGAAAAGCGGCCCCGGCGCCGCCGTGCGGCAGCGGAAATGCCAGGTAAAACGAGACTCACGTGACGCGCTCTCATCGGTAATGAAGAGCACCCTGGCCCCGCTAAGCACCAGTTGCTCGGCCACGCCCTCCAACTGTGCCGCCCGGCGCTTCATGCCGAACAGCACCACGCAGTCTTCGGGGGTGATACTGACCAGGCTCTCGGCCAGGGTCTCCGCGGCCTTGGGCAGCAGCGCGGTGTGCTCGAGCACCTGAAGGATCTGCCAGTTGAGGTATTCGGCGAAGGCGTGGCTGCTGCGGAAGCCGATGATCCACACCCGGCGCGCCGACAGCATGGCGCGAGCCACCTCATCCACCTCTCGCTGAGACACACTCGCCCCGACCTGCTGCAGGTTGGCGATGGCCTGGCCTATGTGCTGCAGAAAGCGACTGTTCTCGGAGTCGACCTGTTTGCCTTCCACCAGCAGCAGCGCCGCCCCCTCTTCCCGGTTGGCGCGCACGTGCTGGCGTGCCTCCTCGTAGGAGCGGTAGCCAAGCTTCTTGATGAAGCGGGTCACGGTGGCGTTGGAAACGTTGGCGAGCCCCGCCAGCTCCGAGGCGTTATAGCTGGCCAGTTCGCCGGGGAAATCGAGAATGAACTCCGCAAGACGGCGTTCCGTCGGGTGCAGGTTGGGCAGGGCAGACTTGATCAGAGTGACGAAAGAGGGCTTCCTGGCCGTCATGATGAACCCATCTCCAGTGCCGGTGACGCCTCACGATAGCAGAAAGCCACCCTGGAGCCTCCTGACCGGCCGACAGCGCCGATCAGCTAGCTACCCTCGACGAACGCCTGGTAGGCCTCCCAGGCGTCCTCGACGCCCGCCTCCAGGAAGCGCGCGCCGTGCTCGGCGCTGGCCAGGGAAGGGTCGGAGCCCATGCGCCCGTCCGGGAAGCGCCGTCGGAAGGTGTGGGCATCACACTGGGCGCTGCCGGTGGGCGCGAGGCGCGGCGACATGGCCACGCTTCTCACCGTCTGGGGAGCGGCGTGCCAGGCCAGCGACACCTCGGAGGCGGTGGCGTGGGCACCCTCGGCCTCACCGTAGAGGGACTCGGCCAGCTCGCGGCCGCGCCGGCCGGCGAACCAGTTGAAGAGCCGCAGGTGGAGCTCATCGGTCGGGCGGGGAGCCAGGCTGCGCTCGGCGAGCACCTCGGCGAAGGCCGCGTTCACGGTGGCAATATTGCCCCCGTGACCGTTGAGGAAGAAGACGTGGGTGAAGCCGTGATGGGCGAGTGACTCGATGGTGTCGCGCAGCACCGCGACCAGGGTGCTCGGGCGCAGGGTAAGGCTGCCGGGAAAGGCCAGGTGGTGCTGCGCCATGCCGATCGCCTGGGTCGGGCCGACCAGCACCCCGTGCCGCTCGCCCAGCGCCCAGGCGATCGCCTCGGGGCACAGGGCATCGGTGCCGATCGGGCCGTTGGGCCCGTGCTGTTCGGTGGAGCCGATGGGCAGGATGATGCCCGTCGAGTGTGCCAGGTAGGCTTCCACCTCCTGCCAGGTGGCGTGCTGCAGTCGCATCGGTGTTCTCCCGTACCGTGGTTCATGACGCCATGATGGCAGATCCGCCGGGGCGCTGTCCTTGCCCCCTTGCCAAGACACCGCCCCGGCACTGCCGCGACTTTCCCCCTCTCAGCGCTCCTTCTGGGACTCCTGCCACTCCTCCGCGGCCTCCTCGACCCCGGGCTCATCGCCGCGGTTGAGGGCCGCCTGGCGGTAGGCTTCCTCGTCGCGCACATCGTCGATCACCGTCATCAGGTCGTCGACATCGACCGGCGCGGTGTCATGCACGAAGCAGCCGGTGAGCTCGCTCTCCGGGTGCAGCTCGCCCGCCTCATAGAGCGCCCAGATCTCCTTGCCATAGTCGGTGACCAGAAGCTCCGGCGCGAAGCGGCCGAAGTAGCGGCGCATGTTGTCCACGTCGCGCTCGAACATCCACTCGGCGCTGTTATTGCCGGCGGCATCCACCGCCTGGGGCAGGTCGATGATCACCGGGCCATCGGTGGCCAGCAGCACGTTGAACTCGGAGAGGTCGCCGTGGATCAGGCCGGCGCACAGCATCTTCACCACGTCACGGATGATCTTGGCGTAGTACTCCCGGGCCTGCTCGGGACTCAGGGTGACGTCATCCAGGCGCGGGGCCGTGAGGCCCTCGGCGTCGGAGATCATCTCCATCAGCAGCACGCCGTCGATGAAGCCGTAGGGCTTGGGCACCCGCACGTCCGCCGCGGCCAGCCGGTAGAGGGCATCGACCTCGGCGTTGAGCCAGGCCTGCTCCTGCTCCTTCTGGCCGAAGCGGGTCTTCTTGGCCATGGCCCGGGAGCGGCGGCTGTTGCGCTCGCGGCGCCCCTCCTGGTACTGCACGGCCTGCTTGAAGCTGCGCTGCTTGGCCTCCTTGAAGACCTTGGCGCAGCGCCGCTCCCCGTGGGAGAGCACCACATAGACCTGGGCCTCTTTTCCGCTCATCAGCTGGCTTTCGACCGCCTCGATCAGGCCGTCGTCCACCAGCGGCTGCAGTCGCTTGGGTATCTTCATCTGTCCCTCTGGGGTTCGCCGATGCGCCTCAGTGGCTGACGCGCCGGGCGCGGAAAGTGCGCCCCTTGATTCTGCCGTTGATCAGTCGCTCCAGGGCCTGGTCGGCCACCTCGCGCTGAACGGCCACGTAGGCGCTGTTGGCCAGCACCTTGATCCTGCCCACCTGATCGCCGGCCAGGCCCGCCTCGCCGGTCAGGGCGCCGAGGATATCCCCGGGGCGCACCTTCTGCTTCTTGCCGGCCCCGATCTGCAGGGTCGCCATGGGCGGTGCCAGGGGCTCGCGGGAAAGCACCGCGCGGGGCGGCAGCGAGGCCTCCTCGAGAGGCTCGCCCAGGAAATCGGTCAGGCGCGCCAGCCGGTAGTCCTCGGACTCGCCGACCAGGGTGCAGGCGATGCCGGCGCTGCCGGCCCGGCCGGTGCGCCCGACGCGGTGCACGTGCACCTCGAGATCCCGGGCGATCTGATAGTTGAACACCGCATCCAGCTCGGCAATGTCGAGCCCGCGGGCCGCCACGTCGGTGGCCACCAGGATGGAGGCGCTGCGGTTCGCGAACAGCACCAGCAGGCGGTCGCGGTCGGCCTGCTCCAGGTCGCCGTGCAGCGCCAGGGCGCTGAAGCCCGCCGCCTCAAGCGCCTGGGCCACTTCGTCGGTCTCGCGCTTGGTGTTGCAGAACACCACGCTGGACGTCGGGCGAAGGTGCAGCAGCAGCCGGCACAGCCCCTCCAGGCGCGCCGCGTCGCCGTCGGCGACGCGGTAGACACGCTCATGAATGCTGCTGGCGTCGTGTGTCTCGGCCACCTCCACCGTCACCGGCTCACGCATCAGCGCCGCGGCCACGGGTCGCACGGCGTCGGAGAAGGTGGCGCTGAACAGCAGCGTCTGGCGGGAAGCCGGGGTCTCGGCGACGATCGCCTCGAGGCTCGCCTGGAAGCCCATGTCGAGCATGCGGTCGGCCTCGTCCAGCACCAGGGTCGCAAGCCCGTCGAGGGCGAGCGAGCCCTTGCGCAGATGCTCCTCGATCCGCCCCGGGGTGCCCACCACGATATGCGCGCCGTGGGCCAGGGAGGCAAGCTGCGGGCCGAAGGGGGCGCCGCCGCACAGGGTCAGTACCTTGACGTTGGGCAGGCCGCGCGCCAGCCGACGCAGTTCGCCGGCCACCTGGTCGGCCAGCTCCCGGGTCGGGCAGAGGATGAGCCCCTGCACCGCGAAGCTGGCGAGCTCGAGCCGCGAGAGCAGCCCCAGGCCGAAGGCCGCGGTCTTGCCGGAGCCGGTCTTCGCCCGGGCGATCACATCGTGGCCGGCCAGGATAGGCGGCAGGCTCTCGGCCTGGATCGGCGTCATGGCGGCGAAACCCAGGGAGGCGAGGTTGTCGAGCAGCTCCGGTGCCAGCGGCAGCATGGCGAAGGCGGCATCGGGGGAGGAATCAGACAAGGGAACATCCTGCAGACAAGATAGGGGGCGCCGGCGACAGCGATCGAGCCGGGGTCGATGACGGCCGGGCTCGACAATGAAGAACAGCGAAGGCCGGGCGGCATGGGCCGGGGAAGCGGGAGAGTGGAAGGCCTGCAGGATAGCAGAAAGCCGACCGGCACGCTGTAGATACCGACTGCCAGCTGGCTCGCCGCCGCAGGCACGAGCGGATGGGAATCACGGCTGCCGCGTGGCCAGCACCTCGCCGCCCTGCAGCGCTGGACCTTCGACTCTCTGCTGATCAGCTTCGCCCTGCGCCTGGCCAACTGAGGGGGCGGCGGCCCACCCCACCCTGTGCCATAGTGGAGCCATGCACATCGACGCGCCCACCAAGGAAAGGACACCGCTATGCAGGAACGTGAAGTCGATATCGCCATCATCGGCGCCGGCAGTGCCGGCCTGAGCGCCTGGCACGCCGCCCGCAAGCACAGCGACAGCGTGCTGATGATCGAGGGGGGCGAGTACGGCACCACCTGCGCCCGGGTGGGCTGCATGCCCTCCAAGCTGCTGATCGCCGCCGCCGAGGCGGCCCACCACGCCCGCGATGCCGGCGGCTTCGGCGTGCGCACGGGCCCCGTGGAGGTGGATGGCCGCGCCGTCATGGAGCGCGTCCAGCGCAAACGCGACGGCTTCGTGGGTAGCGTGATGAAGACGGTGGAGCGCCTGGGCGAGGCCAACCGCCTCGAGGGCCATGCGCGCTTCGAGGAGCCGCACACCCTGAACGTCGGTGACCATACCCGCGTGACGGCACGCACCATCATCATCGCCACCGGCTCGCGCGGCACCTGGCCGGGCTTCTTCGAGGCGGCAGGCGACCGGCTGGTCACCAACGACGCCGTCTTCGAGTGGGACGACCTGCCCGAGTCCGTCGCCGTGTTCGGCCCCGGGGTGATTGGCCTGGAGCTCGGCCAGGCGCTCCACCGGCTGGGCGTGCGGCTGCGGGTCTTTGGCGTGGGCGGCGCCCTGGGCCCCTTCCGGGACGAGGTGGTGAGGGACTACGCCGATCGCACCTTCAACGAGGAGTTCTACGTCGACCCCGACGCCAAGGTGGAGAGCATCGAGCGCGACGGCGACGCCGTGGTGATCACCTTCGTCGAGCGCGACACCGGCAAGCGCCTCACCGAGCGCTTCGACTACCTGCTCGCGGCCACCGGCCGGCGTCCCAACGTCGACCGGCTCGACCTGGAGAACGCGGGCCTGGCGCTGGACGACAAGGGCGTGCCGTACTACAACCGCTTTACCCTGCAGTGCCGCAATGCCGATGACAGCCCCAGCCACGTCTTCATCGCCGGCGATGCCAACCAGGCGCTGCCGCTGCTGCACGTGGCCAATACCGAGGGGCGGATCGCCGGCGACAACGCCGGGCGCTTTCCCGAGCTGCGCGCCGGGCGGCGCAACGTGCCGCTGGCCATCGTCTTCACCGAGCCGCAGATGGCCACCATTGGCGAGGGCTATGCCGAGCTGGAGAAGCGCCTGGGCGGCTGCGACTGCCTGGCCGTGGGCGAGGCCTCCTTCGAGGACCAGGGGCGCGCCGTGGTGATGCGCCAGAATCGGGGCCTGATGCGCCTCTACGCCGAGCACGGCTCGGGCCTGTTCCTGGGCGCCGAACTGTTTGGCCCCCGGGTGGAGCACATGGCGCACCTGCTGGCCTGGATGCTGGAAGAGAAGCCCAGCGTGAGCCGCATCCTCGAGATGCCCTTCTACCATCCGGTGCTCGAGGAGGGGCTGCGCAGCGCCCTCCGCGATCTCAATGCCAACCTGCAGCAGGGCCCGGCGATCACCGAGCGCTGCATGGAGTGTGGGCCGGGCGACTGAGCCTTGCCCGTGCCCCGCCCGGGCCAGGTGCCCGGGTCTCCTCGCCGGCCTTGCCCTCAGGCCCGCACCGGCAGCCGGGCGGCATCGGCGGCCTCGAGCACCTCGCGGATCTGATCGCCCTCCAGCGTCTCGCGCGTCTCCAGCGCCGCGGCCAGCGCGTCCAGCGCCACGCGATGCTGCTCCAGCAGCCGGCGCCCCCGGGCCTCCATCTCGCCCAGCAGCCGGCGAATCTCCTCGTCCACCAGGCCGGCGGTGGCCTCGCTGTGCTCGCGCAGCTGGGTCATCTCGCGCCCCAGGAAGGCATGCTCCTGTCCCTGGGAGAGCGCCACCGGGCCGATACGCTCGCTCATGCCCCAGCGCGCCACCATGCGCCGCGCCAGGTAGGTCGCCTGCTCCAGATCGTTCTCCGCGCCACTGCTCAACTCGCCGAAGACGATCGACTCGGCCAGCCGGCCGCCGAACATCACCGTCAGGCGGTCGTGCAGCCAGGACTCGCTGTAGTTGACCCGCTCCTCGTCCGGCACCTGGGCGGTGACGCCCAGGGTGCGCCCCCGGGGCAGGATGGTGACCTTCTCCAGCCGGTCGGCGTGGGGCAGCAGGTGGGCCAGCAGCGCATGCCCCGCCTCGTGGAAGGCCACCACACGGCGCTGGGCCTCGGAGAGCCCCAGGTCGCGCTCCTCGCCCAGCATCACCCGGTCACGGGCGTCGACGAAGCAGGCCCAGTCGAGGTCGGCCCGACCCCGCCGCCCGGCCAGCAGCGCCGCCTCGTTGGCCAGGTTGGCCAGATCCGCCCCCGAGAAGCCGATGGTGATCTCGGCCAGCCGCGCCAGGTCCACGTCGGCGGCCAGCGGCATCTGCCGGGTATGCACCTTGAGGATCGCCTCGCGGGCATCGCGATGGGGGTTCTCCAGGGTCACCTTGCGGTCGAAGCGTCCCGGACGCAGCAGCGCCGGGTCGAGCACGTCGGGGCGGTTGGTGGCGGCCAGCACGACCACCGACTCGTGGCCCTCGAAGCCATCCAGCTCGGCGAGGATCTGGTTGAGGGTCTGCTCGCGCTCGTCGTGGCCGCCGCCGACCCCGGTGCCCCGGGTGCGGCCGATGGAGTCGATCTCGTCGATGAACACCACCGAGGGCGCCTTCTCCTTGGCCTGGCGGAACAGGTCGCGCACCCGCGAGGCCCCCACCCCCACGAACATCTCGATGAACTCCGAGCCGCTGATGCTGAAGAAGGGCACCCCGGCCTCGCCGGCCACCGCCCTGGCCATCAGCGTCTTGCCGGTGCCCGGCGGGCCCATCATCAGGATGCCGCGGGGAATGCGCGCGCCCAGCGCCTGGAAGCGCGCGGGCTCCTTGAGGAATTCGATCACCTCGAGGATATCGCGCTTGGCGTTCTCGGAGCCCGCCACGTCGGCCAGCTTCACCTTGCTCTGCTGGGGCTCCACCAGGCGCGCCCGGGACCGGCCCATGCCGAAGGTGCCACCGCCACCGGTCAGGCGCTCCTGCATGCGGTTCCAGAACCAGAACAGCAGCGCCAGCATCAGCAGCAAGGGCACCACGCCGGCCAGCAGGCGCTGCCACAGCGCGGGATCCGTCGGTCGCGCCGCGATCCGCACGCCGTGGCTCTCCAGGCGCTCCAGCAGGCGTTCGCTCTCCACATCCGGCCGCGTGGTGGAGAAGGCCTCGGCCTCGCCGAGGTCGAGGTCCAGCCGGCCCGAATCGCTGAAGCGCCCCTCGAGGGACTGGCCGCGTAACGTCACCTCGTCGACGTGGCCGGCGTCCACCGCCTCCAGGAAGTCGGAATAGGTCAGCTCGACCCGCGCCTGGTGCTGGGTGCCCTCCAGGTACTGGAACATCACCAGGATCACGAAGGCCATCCACACGAACAGCAGCCACTGCTGGCGAGGCGAGCCGGGGGAAGGCTCCTGCCCTTGGGTCGGCGGCTGCCGAGGATCGGGGCGAGGCGCGGGCGGCGGGGCAGAAGGCGCAGGAACGGCCATGGCAGACTCGAGGTGGCGGGACTCTTACACAACCATGGCCCCGAGCCCGCGCCCTGGCAAGGCCCGCGCCATGGCCGGGCATGGGCGGCGCCCAGTGGCTGTGCGATAGTGACGGACAGCGACCGTTCCATCAGGAGAGTGTGATGAGCCCTTCGCCCCCTGCCAAGCTCAGGCCACTGGCCGCCTGGCTGCTGTGCCTGGCCCTGCTGCTGCCAGTGCCGCTACCGGCCGACGAACGGCTGCTGCGTCCCACCCTCGGCCTGGCGCTGGGCTCTGGTGGGGCCAACGGCCTGGCACACATCGCCGTGCTGCAGGTCTTCGATGATCTCGAGATCGTCCCCGATCGCATCGCCGGTACCAGTATCGGCGCGGTGATCGGAGGGCTCTATGCGGCGGGGCTCTCCGCCGACGAGATACAGAACATCTTCGACGACGTGGCGGGCTCGCCGCTGGATGCCCTCTCGGGTCTCGCCGGCTCGGAGCTGGACCTGGTGGACCTGCTGCAGCTCGGCCTGAGTGACGGCGGCCTGTTCGACTCCGGGGGCTTCCTGCGTTTCCTGGCCGGGCACACCGAGGCGCGCACCTTCGACGACCTGCGCATTCCGCTCTCGGTGGTGGCCACCGACTACTGGACCGGCGACAGCATAGCGATCAAGGAGGGTCCTCTCTTCCCGGCCATCGAGGCGAGCATGGCAGTGCCTGGGCTGTTCTCGCCGGTGCACCGCGGCGAGCAGTTGCTGATCGACGGCGGCACCTCCAACCCCCTGCCCTATGATCTGCTGCTCGACGACATGGACCTGGTGATCGCGGTGGACGTCTCCGGCGCCCGCCACCCGGACAGCGACCCCGAGCCCGGCATCACCGATCTGCTGTTCAAGACGTTCAGCATCATGCAGCAGTCGCTGATCCGGCAGGCGCTGGCGCATCGACGCCCGCACCTCTATCTCAAGCCGGAGGCCGTGGGGGTGCGCCTGCTGCACTTCAACCGCATTCACGAGATCCTCGCCGAGGCCGAGCCGGTAGCCGACGACCTGCGCGACCAGTTGACGATCTGGCTGGCAATCCAGTCCGATGCCGATGCCATCCCCTGAGCCGCTTGGGGCTATGCTCAAGGGGCCAACCACGAAGCACCCAGGAGGGCCCGCGATGGCCGACACCACGTCACGGCTGACATCCCTCAAGGCACGGATCACCAAGCTGGCCGACATGGCCGGCAGCGACAGGGAGGGAGAAGCTCGCGGCCTCGCCGCCGAGCTCTCTTCCGAGCTCGACCGGCTCATGGCAGAGACCCCGGCGCCTTCAGGCGGCGAACCGGACCGGCAGCGGCCGCCACCCAAGGCCCCGCGCGACGATGTCGAGCGCTGCCCGGTCTGCTCGCTGCGCAGCTTCCACTTCCAGAAGGGCTCGATCCGCGAGAGCGCCGATGGCGGCTTTGAAGCGTTCTATCGCTGCGGCAGCTGCGCCCATGAGGGTTGGCGGGAGATCCCGTGACGCCGGATACCCCCGGCCGGGGGCAGATGGGTCTCGGCGCAGCGGATCCGCGGCACGCCTCTACGACGGACTACGTTGAAGTGTGCGGCCAGAGGGCTGGTAGGGTGACCTGATAAGCCAGCAGGAGACGTTTCCTTGCCCATACGACACGCCAAGACGCCCCTGGCCAGCCTGCTACCCACCCTGGGGCTGGCCGGGCTTATGCTCGCCGGCTGCGGCCAGGAGAGTCCGCGTCTCGCCTCTCCCGAGGAGAGCGGCATCCTGAAGGTGGCCACCCGCAATGCGGCCACCACCTGGTACCTGGATCGCGATGAGGCCCCCGCCGGCCCCGAGCACGACCTGGTCAGCCGCTTCGCCGAATCACGGGGCTGGCAGGTAGAGTGGGCGGTGCATGATGCCGTCGCCGAGGTGCTCCAGGCCCTGGAAGCGGGTGAGGTCCATATGGCCGCCGCCGGCCTGACCCACCTGCCCTCCCGCAACGAGCGCTTCCTGCCGGGGCCGGCGCACACCGCCATTGTCGAGCAGCTGGTCTGCCACCGGGAGGCGCGCCCGCTGCCGCGCAGCGTGGAGCAGATGGCCGAGGTGGAGATTCGCGTCACGGCGGACTCCAGCTATGCCGACAAGCTCGCGTCGCTGGTCAACGACCACAGCGGCATCACCTTTCAGGAGGACCCGCGCACCACCGAGATGCTGCTGACCGCGGTGGCCGGGCAGGAACTCGACTGCACTCTGGCTGATTCCAACATCGTGCGGGTGGTACGACGCCACTACCCCTCCCTGGAGGTCGCCCTGAACCTGACCAGCGGCGATTGGCTGGGCTGGTACCTGGCCGCCGACCAGAGTGCGCTGGCCGAGCAGACCCATGACTGGCGTAGCACTGTCGAGGCGGAAGCGGCCATCGAGGCGGTGGAGAACCGGTACTACGGCTACATCGACGAGTTCGATTTCGTCGACCTGCGGGCGCTCAACCAACGCATCGACGAGCGACTGCCCGACTTCCTGGAACTCTTCCTGATGGCAGAGCACTCCACCGGCATCCCCGCCGACCTGCTGGCCGCCCTGTCCTACCAGGAATCCCACTGGAACCCCCAGGCGGTCTCGCCCACCGGCGTGCGCGGCATCATGATGCTGACCCTCAACACCGCGCAGTCACTGGGGGTATCGGACCGCCTGGACCCGACCCAGGCGATCGACGCCGGGGCGCGCTACCTGGCCGACCGCCACCAGCGCCTGCCCGAGGAGATTCCCGAGCCCGACCGCACCTACCTGGCCCTGGCCAGCTACAACATCGGCCGCGGCCACGTGCTGGACGCCCGCGAGCTGGCCCGGGAACTCGGCAAGAACCCGGACTCCTGGGAGGACATGCAGGAAATTCTGCCGCTCAAGGCGGACAAGCGCTACTACCCCCGCACCCGCTACGGCTACGCGCGTGGCTACGAGCCGGTGCACTTCGTGCAGCGCATTCGCAACTATCGAGACGTGATCAGCGCCTCGATAGACTGAGGCAACCGGAATCCTTACCCTTGATGCTGGGCACCGAGACCCTGGAACATCTGACGAAGGTCAACAGTTGAACGCTCGCCGATGGCGGCAAAGTTTTCATCCAGCCAGCCTGAGACGGTTTCGCGGCCGATATCGCGCAGCTTGGTAAGAAACTCCCATTCGGCATTCATCTTCGATGAAGCCCCCAGCGGTTTAAGCTCCGCCTGGTTTTCCACGACGTGCACCCGCACCTGACGGTATTCATCGGCCGATAGCTTGCCCTGGCAGATAAGCCGGTCGACGAAATCGATACCCCGCAGCTCCTTGAGCAGGCTGCTGTTGAAACTGATCTCGTTCATCCGGTTCTGTATGTCCTGGGGATTCCTTGGCGCCCCCTTGCGCTCGATCGGATTGATCTGAATCACCACGATATCGTTGGTATCGTTCTCGGCATGAAAGGGAAACAGCGCCGGATTACCCATATAGCCGCCGTCCCAGTAGGGCACGCCGTCGATCTCGACCGCCTGGTAGAGATGGGGCAGACAGGCCGAGGCCATCAACATATCCACCGTCAATTCCTCTCGAGGGAAGACCTTGACGTTGCCGCTCTCCACGTTGGTAGCCGAAACGAACAGTTTGAACGCCGTGCATTTACGCACCATGTCGAAATCGATGCACTTCTCCACCATATCGCGTAATGGATTGATCTTCATGGGATTAAGCTGATAGGGCGAAGCCACACGGGAAAGCGCATCCATCGCGTGATAAACAGGATTGTTCTCCAGCCCCCAGTTACCGATCAGCACGTCGTATGGCGTACGTTTCAGCGGGCTGTTCTTCGCACCGTCACCCATGCATCGCCAGAAATGCTCGAGGGCCGCGCGCCCGCCCTCGGGGCCATCCCGGGTGAAGCCATCGGCCATCGCCACCGCGTTCATCGCCCCCGCCGATGTGCCCGACACACCGGCGATTCGCAAGCGTCCATCCTCAAGAATCCGATCCAGAACCCCCCAGGTGAAAGCGCCATGCGCACCTCCGCCCTGAAGGGCGAGGTTAATGAGTTTGGGTGTCTGTACCATGTGATCGGTCCTGTTGGGTGATGGATAGCCCGGGCATCGAGGCCGGCAAGAAGGTCACGGAAGGACCGGACGCATGAGCTATCCACAGTATGAAGACAGGACGAGGAGGGGTGTCTGTACGCTAACGGACATAGCGCCCTGACAGACTCGTCAGGTCCCGCAGAAGGGCCCGAACTGGTAGAAGCGCCGACACTGGAACTCGGCCTCGCAGGACGACAGCTGTGACTGGTAGCGGCTGGAACGGGCAGCGACCTGGCTGGCCGCCCGCTGCACGGCGGGCTTGCCGCGGTAGCTGCCGCGCCGGTAGCCGCCGGCCCCCTCGTGATAGGCCAGATAGAGATGCTCGGGGTTGTGAAGCGAGATACCTGCCTGCCGCTGGCTGCGCGCGTTGTACCAACCGATGAAGTCGGTGGCGTGCTTCATGTGGCTGCGCCGGGCCAGCGTGCCACCGGCCTCATCGCGATACTCGCCCCACACCGGATCCAGAGCCTGGGCATAGCCCCGCGCCGAGGAGGGCCTCGGCCCCGGGATGAATCCCAGGTAACGCTTGCGCGGCGGACGCACGTGACTCTGGAAGGAGGACTCCTGCTGGATGAAGGCCATCTGGGTGGCGATGGGCGTGCCCCAGCGCTCCTGTGAGTCCCGAGCGTGGTCGTACCAGCGCGGCTGCTCGCGGAAGATCTCGCAGAGATTGCTCTGGTCCGGCGGCGGCGAGGGGGCCAGCGCCGCACAGCCGCCGAGCAGGCCCAGCGCGCCCGCAGCCAGGCCGGCGCGGATCAGCCGCCGCAGCCGCCCCTCGGCCAGGCCAGGCCCTCGCCAGCCCAGCCCGCACCTGTCAGGCCAGGGCCGCACGAATCTTCTCGGCGGCGGCGGCCAGCTCCTCGGCGGGCGCCATTTCCAGCCCCAGCACCCGAAGATCCTCCATTGCATCGAGGGGCGTCAGATGGATATGCACGTGGGGCACCTCCAGGCCGACGATCAGCAGCCCCACCCGCTGGCAGGGGAAGGCGCGCTTGATCCCCTTGGTCACTCGCTGTGACACCGCCATCAGGTGCGCGGTCAGGTCGGCCGGCAGGTCATCCCAGTGGTCGATCTCCTCCCGGGGGATCACCAGCACATGGCCGGGCTTCATCGGCTGAATGGTCATGATCACCACGCACTGGTCGTCCTCATGGACGAAATGGCCAGGGATCTCTCCCTGCATGATACGAGTGAAGACGCTTGCCATGGGCGCTCTCCTGGAAATGTGTACACAAGACCGACGGCAGAAACTGCAGTGTCGGCGCGAAAGCGGTATGCTGTGGGCGCAATACCCCTCAGTACGGAGCAGAATACACGATCGATCATTCATTCCAAGCCAGCACGGAGGTTCACATGAAGGTCTACAAACCTGAATGGCGGTGCACGTTTAGCGTAAACGAAGGCGCGGATGAATCGGCCAGCTGGAAGGAGCGAATTGCCTGGCAGCTGCGCGAGTTCGCCGACCGGCTCGACGGCGGCGGCAGAACCCTGAAGATCGACTGCGACGTCTCTCCCGCCGTGAGCCGGGACGAGATCGATACCTGCATGGGCAAGGGCTTTGCCGTGACCCAGAACCTGCTCACCCAGCTGGCCCAACAGGCCGCCTGTGAGGACGTCATGCGCAACGCCAAGGCCGAGCTGTTTGCGGAAGAGGAATACCAACGGCACTGACACGCGCCGTCGCAGCCGCGTGCCATCCCCACGCCCCATCCGGTAGACCGGATGGGGCGTCTTCATGAGTGCCCTGCCGGATGGCAGGCCTCCCGGGTGCACCCGGCCACACGACATGCCATCCTTGGGGCCTTCGCTCGCCACCGGGTCGTGACGCCATGCCGCTTGCCATCAGCCTGATTGCCCCCTCCTCCTTCACCCCGGAAGACGTCATCGAACGCGGCGTGGAAGGCCTCGAGTCGCTGGGGGTGATGGTGCACCGGCCTGTCCCCCTGCAGCAACGCACCCGCTACCTGGCGGGCGATCGCGCGTGGCGCCTGGCCCAGCTCCATGCCGCCCACGAGGACCCCGACACCCAGGCCGTCTGGGCGGTGCGCGGTGGCTTCGGCTGCGCCCAGCTGGCGAATGACATCGACTGGGCCCTGCTGGCACGCTGCCCCAAGCCGCTGATCGGCTACTCCGACCTCACCGCCCTGCTCCACCAGTACCGCCTGCGCGGGCTCCCGGCGATCCACGGGCCGGTGATCAAGGCCGCCGGCCAACTGCTCGACGGCCCGCCAGAGGAGCGCGCCATCGTTCGCACCCAGTTCGAGGAAACCCTCGCGCTGATCCTCGGCCCGGCACCCCTCGACTACCCGCTGGCTCCCTGGGGCGACACCCCGGCCCGACAGGAAGGCCCGCTGGTGGGCGGCAATCTCGTCACCCTGGCCAGCCTCGCCGGCACCCCGCTGGCCTTCCGCGCCCCGCCGGGCGCCCTGGTGATCCTCGAGGACGTGGGCGAGTCCTACTATCGCCTGGAGCGCGCCCTCTGGCAGCTGGTCCAGGCCGGCGCCCTGGATGAGGCCGGCGCCGTCTGCCTGGGCACCTTCGAGGGGTGTCGCGCCTTTGATACTACCCCGCTGGAAGCAATCATCGCCGAGACCCTGGCTCCCCTGGGACTGCCGCTCTACCACGGCCTGCCGGTGGGCCACGGCCTGCACAACCGCCCCTGGCGATATGGCGCCACCGGTGTCATCGAAGGCTCTTGCCTGAGGGTACTCGGTGAATGAAGGGGCTCCTCGGGGTCCAGTAACGGGACCGTTAACGCTCCATTAGACGATTATCGCCATATTGCGCCGATCGTCGGCGATCTTCAGCCAGGGGTTGCCGCATACCTCAGGGGCAGTTACCATGCAAGCCTTGTGGCATGTTATTGCATTGCAGCATTCGCGGCCCGCACCACGAGAAACCTGAGGTAACCCCATGGGAACCCGATTGAAACTGTTCCTTGCCTGCTGCCTGACAGGCGCGCTGATCCTCGGCACCCAGGCGGTCATGGCCCATGAGGCCGAGACCCAGGAAGGCATCGCCTCCTTCTATCACGACAAGTTTAATGGCCGGATCACCGCCAGCGGCGAGCCGTTCGATCAGAACCAGATGACCGCCGCCCACCCCAACCTGCCCTTCGGCACCGAGGTGGTGGTGACCCGCCCGGACACCGGTCGCGAAGTCACGGTGGTGATCAACGATCGCGGACCCTTCGTGAAGGGACGCGTCATCGACCTTTCCAAGCGGGCCGCCCGTGAGTTGGGCATCCTCAATCGCGGACTGGCGCCGGTGATCATTACCGCCATCAACTGAAACGGCGGTTCCGATCAGCGGCCGCCGGCGATCTGGTTGGCGAAATCGTGGTTGACGTCGCGATGCTCAGCCTCGTCGGCCCGCACCGCCACGACTACCTCGCGTAGCCGAGCATCCGCCGGCAGCTTCCAGTAGTCGATGGCAATCTGCGGCGCCGGGATATTCTCGTACTTTCCGCCATCGATGCCCTCGAGATACTCGGTATAGCTCACCACCGCCTCCTCCTCGAGATAGCCCACCACCCGGTGGGCCGTCTTGCTTGAACACAGGTAGAGCAGGAAGAAGAGGTTGTAGAACACTCCCTGAGCCAGCACGATCAGGCCCCGTTCCAGTCGGGAGGGTCGCGCCACCTCGATGAAGGTCATCAGATGCATGCGCTCGTTCTCGGCCTCGTCGAGCAGGGTGCGAATCCAGCCATCATCGCCCTTCAATTTCCGCAGCGCACGCAGGTGCTGCAGCGCGCCGCCGACCATGCCCGGCACGGCCGCCACCGTCTCCAGTACCACGGCGCGGTGGCCGTAGCGTCCGGCGAAGAACAGATCGGCGAAGACGCGCATGAAGCGCACCAGCCGGTAGGCGAACCAGTCGGCGACCCCGTTGGGGCGATGATGGCGGCGAAGGGGCGTTTCGGACGACGATGACGCCTCACTGGAACTCATGTAGCGCTCTCCTTGCATTGGTGGCTGGGCAGTGGCAAGGCCCGGCGATGACCAGATAGACACCTTTCAAGGACTGCCGATATGCCGGGGGGTTCCCCTCGCCAAGGACGGCCCGAGCGACCCCGAGCGGTCAGCTCGCAGCGTCGAGCCGATCCTGAGTCCGCGTCTCGAAATCGCCAGCGTCGTGACGCTCCTGGAGTTGCATCTCCGGCTCACCGAAGGTGCGGTTGACCATGCGCCCGCGCTTTACCGCCGGCCGGGCGTCGATCTCCTCGGCCCAGCGCAGCACGTGCCGATACTCCTGCACCTGCAGGAACTCACCGGCATCGTAGAGCCGCCCCAGCACCAGCTGGCCGTACCAGGGCCAGCTGGCGATATCGGCGATGGTATAGGCGTCGCCCCCCAGGTAGCGGCTCTCGCCCAGGCGGCGGTCCAGGACATCGAGCTGACGCTTGGCCTCCATGGCGAAGCGGTTGATGGGGTACTCGAACGGCTCCGGCGCATAAGCATAGAAGTGGCCGAAGCCGCCGCCCAGGTAGGGCGCGCTGCCCATCTGCCAGAACAGCCAGTTGAGGGTCTCGGTGCGCTCGGCATGCCCCCCGGGGAGGAACTCGCCGAACTTCTCGGCCAGGTAGAGCAGGATCGCACCGGACTCGAAGACCCGCTGGGGCGGGTCGACGGAGTGGTCCATCAGCGCCGGGATCTTGGAGTTGGGGTTGGCCGCCACGAAGCCGCTGCCGAACTGGTCGCCGTCGCCGATGCGGAGCAGCCAGGCGTCGTACTCGGCGCCGGCGTGGCCCAGCGCCAGCAGCTCCTCGAGCATCACCGTGACCTTGACCCCGTTGGGGGTCCCCATGGAGTAAAGCTGCAGCGGGTGCTGGCCCACCGGCAGCGCCTTGTCGTGGGTGGGTCCGGCGATGGGCCGGTTGATGCTGGCGAACTTGCCGCCGCTGGGCTGCTCCCACTTCCATACCCGGGGCGGAACGTAGGCGTCGTGATCGCTCATGCTGGCTCCTCGCTGAGTAAAGGCACAGCGAGCACCATACCCCGAGGCGCCGGTCGCTTCGAGCCCGGCGGCCCGACGCAGGGAAGGCCAGAAACGCGAACAGCCGCCCGAGGGCGGCTGTTCTGGAAGACTGACCTGGAGAAGCGTCATGCTGGTACCGGCGGCCGGACTCGAACCGGCAAGAGGTTGCCCCCGGGAGATTTTGAATCTCCTGCGTCTACCAATTTCGCCACGCCGGCAACGCGTGAAGCATTATACGTGGGCCCTTCAGCAGGTCAATCTGGGTCCTGACTTCGCCCCCTCGAGCCGGTATCCTTAGCGGCTTGCCCAGAACCACCGGATTCCGATACCGCATGCAGCGCGCCGACTTCCACTTCGAGCTTCCCGACGAGCTGATCGCCCGATACCCCTCCGAGCAGCGCACCGACTGTCGCCTGCTCTGCGTCGACGGCCCCAGCGGCGCGCTGACCCATCGTCGCTTTCCGGACCTGCTCGAACTGCTCGAGCCCGGCGACCTGCTGGTGTTCAACGACACCCGGGTGATACCGGCGCGGCTGCACGGCCACAAGGCCAGTGGCGGCCGGGTGGAGATGCTGCTGGAGCGCCCGCTGGATGCCCACCGCGGCCTGGCCCATCTGCGCTCCAGCAAGTCGCCCAGGCCCGGCACGGAACTGATCTTCGAGGGCGATGTGCGCGCCGTGGTGGAGGGACGCCGCGACGCCCTCTTCGAGCTGCGCTTCCTCGGCGAGACCCCGTTGATCGAACTGCTGGAGCAGTACGGCCATATGCCGCTGCCCCCCTATATCGACCGTGATGACGAACTGGCAGACCGCGACCGCTACCAGACCGTCTATGCCCGCCGCGACGGCGCGGTGGCCGCCCCCACCGCCGGGCTGCACTTCGACGAGCCGCTGCTCGAGCGGCTTGCCGCCAGGGGCGTGGAGCGCGCCTTCGTCACCCTGCACGTGGGCGCCGGCACCTTCCAGCCGGTGCGTGCCGACGACATCCGCGAGCATGTCATGCACAGCGAGTGGCTGGAGGTGGACGAAGAGGCCTGCGCGAAGGTGCGCGCCGCCCGGGCCATCGGCCGCCGAGTGATCGCCGTGGGCACCACGAGCGTGCGCTGCCTGGAGAGCGCCTGCATGAAGAGTGACACCGGCGAGATTGCCCCCTATCGCGGCGAGACCGATATCTTCATCTATCCGGGCTACGAGTGGCGCTGCGTCGATGCCCTGATCACCAACTTCCACCTGCCGGAATCCACCCTGCTGATGCTGGTTTCCTCGTTTGCAGGCTTCGACACCACCATGGCGGCCTACCGCGAGGCAGTCGCCGAGCGCTACGCCTTCTTCAGCTATGGCGATGCGATGTACTTGACCCGCAAGGAGCGCTGTGACCATGCGTAACGAATGCTTCATGACCTTCGAGCGCCTGGCCAGCGATGGCCGGGCCCGCCGCGGCCGCCTCACCTTCCCCCGCGGCACGGTGGAGACCCCCGCCTTCATGCCGGTCGGCACCTACGGCACCGTCAAGGGCATGACCCCGGCGTCCGTGGAGGAGATCGGCGCCGAGATCATCCTCGGCAACACCTTCCACCTGTGGCTGCGGCCGGGCATGGAGGTGATCGAGGCCCACGGCGACCTCCACGACTTCGCCCAGTGGCAGAAGCCGATCCTCACCGACTCCGGCGGCTTCCAGGTCTTCTCGCTGGGCGCCATGCGCAAGATCACCGAGCAGGGCGTGCACTTCCGCTCTCCGGTGGACGGCGCCAAGGTGTTCATGGGGCCCGAGGAGTCCATGGCCGTCCAGCGCTCGCTGGGCTCCGACGTGGTGATGATCTTCGACGAGTGCACCCCCTACCCGGCCACCGAGAAGGAGGCGCGCCTCTCCATGGAGCGCTCGCTGCGCTGGGCACAGCGCTCCCGCGACGCCCATGGTAACTCTCCCTCGGCGCTGTTCGGCATCGTCCAGGGCGGCATGTACCCCCAACTGCGCGAGCAGTCCCTCAAGGGATTGATGGAGATCGGCTTCGAGGGCCTGGCCATCGGCGGCCTCTCGGTGGGCGAGCCCAAGGAGGAGATGATCCAGGTGCTGGATTACCTGCCCACCTGGATGCCCGAGGAGACGCCCCGCTACCTGATGGGAGTGGGCAAGCCCGAGGACCTGGTGGAGGGCGTGCGCCGCGGCATCGACATGTTCGACTGCGTGATGCCCACCCGCAACGCGCGCAACGGCCACCTGTTCACCTTTGATGGCACGGTGAAGATCCGCAATGCCAGGCACCGCCACGATACCGGCCCGCTGGAGACCGATTGCGACTGCTACACCTGCCAGCACTTCTCCCGGGCCTACCTGCACCACCTGGAGCGCTGCAACGAGATGCTCGGCTCGATGCTCAATACCATCCACAACCTGCGCCACTACCAGCGCCTGATGGCCGGTTTGCGCGGTGCCATCGAAGCGGGTACATTGGCGAACTTCGTGGAAGGCTTCTATGCACGGCGCGGCCTGCCGGTGCCTCCCACCCCGAATTGATAGCGGCCGTCAGCGCTCCACGAGGGGGGCTATGCCGGTCGCCACTGCCCCGCCAAGGCGGGGCAGTTAACCTTATCCATCCCAACCAGGAGACACCCACCCATGCTGGATTTCTTCATCGCTCCGGCCTATGCCCAGGATGCCGCTGCCGGCAGCGGCATGGCCCAGATCGTCATGCTGGTCGGCTTCGTTGCCATCTTCTACTTCCTGCTGTGGCGCCCCCAGGCCAAGCGGGCCAAGCAGCACAAGCAGCTGATCGGCGGGCTCTCCAAGGGTGACGAGATCGTCATCGGCGGTGGCGTGCTGGGCCGTATCACCAAGGTGAGCGACGACAGCGAGTTCCTGACCCTGGAGATCGCCGAGGGCACCCAGATCAACGTGCAGAAGAACGCCGTGGCCGCGGTCCTGCCCAAGGGCACCATCAAGGCCATCTGAAGCGTGTCCTTCCGGCCCCGCCTCTCGGCGGGGCTGCTTTCGATCGCCGCGGCAACCCCGCGGCGATCATGACGTCCAGACGTCATCTTTCTAACGTCCGCAACGCACGTCGTCAGCAAACGTTGTCAGCAACCTGAGGGCAGGGCTCGCATGCTCAACCGTTACCCAATGTGGAAGTATCTGCTGATACTGATCGTTCTCGCCGTCGGCCTGGTCTACTCGCTGCCCAACCTCTATCCCGAAGATCCGGCGGTACAGATAAGCAGCGGCCGAGGCGATGCCACACTCGATCAGCGCCAGCTCGAACGCGTTCAGGACTCACTGCGCGAGGCTGGCATCACCATCAAATCCGTGGAGAGCAGCGAGAGCAGCATTCTGATCCGCCTCGGCGACGCCGACGAGCAGCTCCAGGCCCGCGACCGCATCGCCGCCATGCTCGATGACGACTTCGTGGTGGCGCTGAACCTCGCCGAGTCCACCCCGGGCTGGCTGCAGGCGCTTTCCGCCTCGCCCATGACTCTGGGCCTCGACCTGCGCGGCGGTGTGCACTTCCTGCTGGAGGTGGACATGGACGCCGCCGTGACCCAGCGCCTCGAGGTCAACGCCAGCGCCATGCGCGAGCAGCTGCGCAGCGAGCGCATCCGCTATCGCGGCACCGAGATCGAGGGGCGCACCCTCACGCTGACCTTCACCAGCGAGGAGGACCGCGACGCGGCCCGCCGCCTGATCAGCCGCGAGTTCCGCGACTTCGACTACCAGAACGTGGGCGACGGTCGCGGCGCAGCGCTGTCCATGACCCTCACCGACCAGGCGGTCAACGAGATCCAGGACTACGCGGTCAACCAGAACCTCACCACCCTGCGCAACCGGGTGGACGAGCTGGGCGTGGCCGAGCCCATGGTGCAGCGCCAGGGCCCCGATCGTATCGTGGTGGAGCTGCCCGGCGTGCAGGACACCGTAGCCGCCAAGCGGGTGGTGGGCGCCACCGCCAACCTGGAGTTCCGCCTCGAGGCGCGCCCGGACACCCCGGACGCCGAGACCGAGGCCTTCGTGTTCCGCAACGACGAGTCCCGCACCGCCGACCTGATGCGCGACGTCATCATCACCGGCGACAGCGTATCCAGCGCCAGCCGCAGCTTCGACGAGAGCGGGCGCCCCCAGGTCAACATCAATCTGGATGGCACCGGCGGCACCCTGATGAACCGTGCCACCCGCACCAACATCGGCCGCAACATGGCGGTGCTGTTCATCGAGCACAAGACCCGCGACAGCGTGGAGGTGGTCGACGGCGAGGAGGTCATCGTCCGCGAGCCCTACACCGAACGCGGCCTGATCAGCCTGGCCACCATCCAGAGCGCCCTGGGCAACAGCTTCCGCATCACCGGGCTCGACTCCCCCACGGAAGCCGCCGAGCTCGCCCTGCTGCTGCGCTCCGGCTCGCTGGCCGCGCCCATCTACTTCGTCCAGGAGCGCACCATCGGCCCGAGCCTGGGCGCCGAGAACATCAAGCGCGGCGTGATGTCGGTGCAGATCGGCCTGCTGCTGGTGGTGCTGTTCATGCTGATCCGCTACAAGGTGTTCGGCCTCATCGCCAACGTGGCGCTGGCCCTCAACCTGACCCTGCTGATGGCGGCCATGTCGATGCTCGGCGCCACCCTCACCCTGCCCGGTATCGCCGGCATCGTGCTGACGCTGGGCATGGCGGTGGACGCCAACGTCCTGATATTCGAACGCATACGCGAGGAGCTGCGCGGCGGGCTCTCGATACAGCAGGCGATCCATGCCGGCTACGAGCGCGCTTTCACCTCCATCGTCGACGCCAATATCACTACCCTGCTGGTGGCGGTGATCCTGTTCTCGATCGGAACCGGGCCGGTCAAGGGCTTCGCGGTGACCCTGTCGCTGGGGATCATCACCTCGCTGTTCACCGCCCTGCTGGTGACACGCGCGATGGTGAACCTCGTCTACGGCGGCAAGCCGGTCAAGAAGCTCTGGATATAAGAGGTGGCAATGAAAACCCTTATCAACCGACAGTTCGACTTCATGGGCAAGCGCCGGATCGCCTTCGCGATTTCGGCTGCGCTGATCCTGGTGTCGATCGTCTCCCTGCTGTTCCAGCAGCTCAACCTGGGGCTGGACTTCACCGGCGGCACCCTGGTGGAGGTGCGCTACGCCGCAGCACCTTCGCTGGAGGCCGTCCGACAGACCCTGGAGGGCGCCGAGTTCCGCGACGTCTCGGTGCAGACCTTCGGCGCCTCCACCGAGGTACTGATCCGCCTGCAACAGGCCTTCGATGCTGACGTGGGCGACCGCGTGGTGGCCCTGCTGCGCGATGGTGGCGAGAGCGTCGAGCTGGTGCGCGCCGAATTCGTCGGCGCCCAGGTGGGCGAGCAGCTGCGCGATCAGAGCGGCCTGGGGCTGCTGGTGGCACTGGGCATCGTGATGCTCTACGTGGCCTTCCGCTTCCAGTACAAGTTCGCCATCGGCGCCCTGCTGGCCCTGATGCACGACGTGATCATCGTGGTCGGCATCTTCTCGCTGTTCCAGCTCGACTTCGACCTCACCGTGCTGGCGGCACTGCTGGCGGTGATCGGCTACTCGCTCAACGACACCATCGTGGTCTACGACCGCATCCGCGAGACGATCCGCAAGTCGCGAATCGACGACATGCCGGCGATCTTCAACGAAGCGATCAACATGACCCTGTCGCGCACCCTGGCGACGTCAGGCACCACCCTGCTGGTGCTGATGGCGCTGCTGCTGCTGGGCGGGGACATGATCCACCACTTCTCGATCGCCCTGATCATCGGCGTGGTGGTCGGCACCTTCTCCTCCATCTACGTGGCCGCGGCCCTGCTGCTGGCAGTACACCTCCAGCGCGAGGACCTGATCCCGGCCAAGAAGGAAGATGCCGAGGCCGAGGAGGAGCTGCCCTAGCCACTGCTGCACGCAAGAGACTTTTGCTCAAGGTAGAAACAAGAAACCCCCGCAGGTCATCCCTGCGGGGGTTTTCCTTGTAGCCTGGCACTTGAAGCTTGTGGCTTCTGGCCTAGAAGTGCGGCTTGAGCTGCTGCACCAGGGCCTTGAAGAGCCTCGGGCCAGCCGCCATCAGCTGGCCTTCCACCTCGACCCTGGGCTGGCCGTCCGGGGTCCCCATCAGGGCCCCGGCCTCCTTGAGCAGCAGGCTGCCGACGTGCATGTCCTGCTCCTCGAGGCCCAGCACGAAGGCGGCATCGGCACGGCCGGCGGCCAGTTCGGCCAGGTCCAGCAGGCCGCTGCCGGAGGCGCGCTGCACCTCGATGACCGGGCCCAGCTGCTGCACCAGGGTCAGGTAGGCCGGCAGCTGACGATTTCGCAACCAGGTCTCGGGCAGCCCCATGGCGATGCGCGCACCGCCCACCGCCAGGGTCCTGGGCACGCGAATGCGCTTGCCGTTGTGCTGGGCACCGCGGCCACGGCTGACCAGATACTCGTCGTCACTGAAGGGGCAGATCACCACCGCATGCTCCGGACGGCCCTTGACCAGGCAGACCACCGACAGGGCAAAGCCCGAGGCGGCCACGCCGAGGTTCGAGTAGCCGTGGAAGGGTTCGATCTTCCACAGGGTGTCGGCGCCCTCCCCCTCACCGGCGCGGTGAGGGGTGAAGCGCCCGACGACGCCGTGCTGGGGGTAGCCACGGGAGAGCTGACGGACGATCAGTGTCTCGGCGTTGCGGGCGGCGTCCTCGAGCAGGCGGTCGAGATTGCTCTCTTCGTGGGAATTCTCGATACGCTCGCGAATGCGCAGGAACTGTTCGCCGGCGCTGCGCACGGCGCGCAGCGCATATTGGACCATCGGATGCATGATCGGGCCTTGGGGAGTCGGTAGTGTTAAAGAACGGGGGTGTTCACGGAAACGGTTCATTGAAACGGTCGGCGCGAATCCTAGCAGACCCTGTCCGATTGCGCCACGCTGGCTCGAGGCCGATCCGAGGGCAGGCCCTCATCAACATGCTAAACTCTTGCGCCCCGATTCATCGGCCCGATTGATTTCGCCTCGATCCATTTCGCCCCAGGAAGCACCCCATGCTCGACCGCATTCGTATCGTCCTGATCGGCACCAGCCACCCCGGCAATATCGGTGGCACCGCCCGCGCCATGCACAACATGGGGCTCACCGACCTCGCCCTGGTGGCGCCGCGCTGCACGCCCGTCACTGCGGACAGCGTCTCGCGGGCGTCCGGCGCCGATCACCTGGTCAACGCCGCCCCGGTCGTGGAGGCCCTGGAGCAGGCCGTGGCCGACTGCACCTTGGTGGTGGGCGCCAGCGCCCGCTCGCGCACCCTGCCCTGGCCGATGATCACCCCGCGGGCGCTGGGGGAGCGGCTACCGGAGGAGCTCGCCACCTCCGAGGCACGTGTCGCCCTGGTCTTCGGTCGCGAGGACAGCGGCCTGACCAACGCCGAACTGCAGCGCTGCCATGCCCACGTGCACATCCCCACCAACCCCGACTTCAGCTCGCTGAACCTCGCCGCCGCCGTGCAGGTGCTGGCCTACGAGTGTCGCCTGGCCTGGCTGGCCGGGCAGGAGGCCCAAAGCGAAGAGCCCACGCCACCGCTCGCCACCCATGCCGAGCTGGAACACTACTTCGCCCACCTGGAGCGCACCCTGGTCGCCATCGGTTTTCACGACCCGGCCATGCCGCGCCAGCTGATGGCCCGCCTGCGCCGCTTCACCCTCAGGGCGCGTCCGGAGCGCATGGAGCTGAATATCCTGCGCGGCATCCTCTCCGACACCGAGAAGCTCGTGCCGGAACGCGACGACGGCCCCGCCTGAGCCGGTGCGCCTTGAAGGGACAGCGGCGCGCCCCCACACTGTCTCAATGACCTGTGGCGGTCGCCGCCCCACCTTTCTGCTACCCCAGCCAAGGACCGCCGAATGTTTCAACGCCTGCGTGAGGACATCAACAGCGTTTTCGATCGTGACCCGGCGGCCCGCAACTTCCTGGAAGTGCTGACCAACTACCCGGGCCTGCATGCCCTGGTGATTCATCGGCTGAGTCACTGGCTGTGGCACAGGAATCTCAAGTGGCTGGCGCGCACGCTCTCGAGCTTCTCGCGCTGGATGACCGGCGTTGAGATCCACCCCGGGGCCACCATCGGCCGGCGCTTCTTCATCGACCACGGCATGGGGGTGGTGATCGGCGAGACCGCCGAGGTGGGCGACGACGTCACCCTCTACCAGGGCGTGACCCTGGGCGGCACCAGCTGGAACAAGGGCAAGCGCCACCCCACCCTTGCGGATGGCGTGATCGTCGGTGCCGGCGCCAAGATCCTCGGTCCCTTCACCGTGGGCGCCGGCGCCAAGATCGGCTCCAACGCCGTGGTCACCAAGGAGGTGCCCGCCGGCGCCACCGTGGTGGGCATCCCCGGCAAGATCGTCAAGCGCACCCAGCCGGACGCGGCCGAGGTACTGGAGGTGGACCCCGAGCGCCGCGAAGCCATTCGCCGCAAGTTCGGCTTCGACGCCTACGGCATCAGCGAGGACATGCCCGACCCGGTGGCGCGCTCGATCCAGGCGATGCTCGACCATATGCACGCCGTGGACGAGCGAATCGAGGGCATGTGCCAGACCCTGCGCAAGATCGATGCCAGCTACCGCGACGGCCGCCTGCCGGAACTGCGCGACGAGGACTTCGCCGATGTCCTCGACGACGCCTGCGCCATGCCGGAGAAGGCGCCGGCACCCGGAACAGAGCCTGCCGCAGGCGACGATGACGACGACCGAGGGCCCAATGGTTGACCGCCACGCTTGGTCTTTACCATAATGCCTGACTGATCGCGCTTCCCTGCGGAGCACCCGTTCACCGACCGCCGACTCGCTCGGCGCCGAGGTCGCCATGCGCCTGACCACCAAGGGACGCTACGCCGTCACCGCCATGCTCGATCTGGCCATGCATGGCCAGTCAGGGCCGATCTGCCTGGCCGACATCTCGAAGCGCCAGGAGATCTCGCTTTCCTACCTGGAGCAGCTCTTTGCGCGGCTGCGCCGAGCGGAGCTGGTGGAGAGCGTGCGCGGCCCCGGCGGCGGCTACCTGCTGGCCCGCGCACCGGAGACCATCTCGGTGGCCCGAGTGATCGACGCAGTGGACGAGTCGGTGGATGCGACCCGTTGCGGCGGCCTCTCCGACTGCCAGCAGGGCGACACCTGCCTGACCCACCACCTGTGGTGCGAGCTCTCCAAACAGATCCACGGCTTCCTGGAGGGCATCACCCTGGGCCAGCTCGCCGCCCGCCAGGAGGTCCAGCAGATCGCCGACCGCCAGCGCGACCGCCTGGACGGCATCGACGTCTTCGCCTCGGCACCCTGATTCTGCGCCACGATGGCCCCCAACCGAGCCCCACGACACCCGAGTCCATGAGCACACCCGTCTATCTCGACTACGCCGCCACCACCCCCGTCGACCCCCGTGTCGCCGAGCTGATGGGCCGCCACCTGACCCTCGACGGCATCTTCGCCAACCCGGCGTCGCGCAGCCATATGCTGGGCTGGCAGGCCGAACAGGCGGTGGAGAACGCCCGACGCCAGGTCGCCGACCTGATCAATGCCGACCCCCGCGAGATCGTCTGGACCAGTGGCGCCACCGAGGCCGACAACCTGGCGCTGATCGGCTACCTGCGCGCCAATCGCCACCGTGGCCGACACCTGGTGACCTCCATCGTCGAGCACAAGGCGGTGGTGGACACCGCCAGGGCGCTGGAGACCGAGGGCTTCGAGGTCACCTGGCTCGCCCCGGGCCGCGACGGTCGCGTGACGCCAGAGCAGCTGCGCGAGGCCATGCGCGAAGACACCGTGCTGGTGTCGCTGATGGCGGTGAACAACGAACTGGGCGTGATCCACGATCTGGCAGCGCTCTCCGAGGTGGCCCACGCCGGCGGCGCGCTGTTTCACGCGGATGCCGCCCAGGCGGTGGGCCGCCTGGATCTGGACGTGAAGCGACTCGGCATCGACCTGATGTCGCTCTCCGGCCACAAGGCCTACGGCCCCAAGGGCATCGGGGCGCTCTACGTGAAGCGTCATCCGGACATTCGCCTGGAGGCGCTGATCCACGGCGGCGGCCACGAGCGCGGCATGCGCTCCGGCACCCTGGCCACCCACCAGATCGTCGGCATGGGCGAGGCCTTCGCCCTGGCCGGCGCCGAGGGCGAGGCCGACCAGGCGCGCATCGAGACGCTGCGCGACCGGCTGCTCGACGGCCTGTCCGATGTCGGCGGCATCCACCGCAACACCGCGGTAGACGCGGCGGTGCCCAACATCCTCAACCTCGCCTTCGAGGGGGTCGACGGCGAGTCGCTGCTCATGGCGCTGCGCGACCTGGCCCTCTCCACCGGCTCCGCCTGCAACTCGGCGAGCGTCGAGCCATCCTATGTATTGAGGGCCATCGGCCTGCCGCGGGCCCTGGCGTTGTCCTCCCTGCGCTTCAGCTTCGGGCGCTTCACCACGGACGCCGATATCGACACCGCGCTTTCGGCCCTGCGCCACGCCCTCACCGGACTGCGCCGCAAGGCGATCTGAGCCAGCATGCCCCGACCACCGATTACAGGCCCATCCACCGAACCAAGGAGAGACCCATGGCGCACCTGACCATCACCACCACCGCCGCCGACCAGATCCGCCGGGTGCTCGACGAGCGCGGCGAAGGCCTCGGCCTGCGCGTCTCGGTCAAACCCAGCGGCTGCTCCGGCTACAGCTACGTGCTCGACTTCGCCGACGAGGCCGCCGACGACGACATCTGCTTCGAGGAGCACGGCGTGCAGGTCTTCGTCGCCCCAGAAGCGCTGGAGATGCTCGACGGCAGCGAGGTGGACTACGTCAACGAGGGACTCAACCGCTTCTTTCGTTTCAACAACCCCAACGTCAAGGACCAGTGCGGCTGCGGCGAGAGCTTCACCGTCTGAGCCCCTCGCTCGGCGACGATTGTTCAACGCGCCCCCGGGGCGGTATAATCCGCGCCCAGTCGGCGCATTCAGCCGAGCCCCCGGTTCGCTGGACCGCCGGACCGCCTGATTCGCTTCACCGCGCCGCCCTCGCTTCCAACACGGGAGCCCAAGGGCGGCGCGGCGCTATCCACGCACACTTCTCACCCCCTACTGGAGACATGCCCATGGCTACCCAGCGCACCCTGTCCATCATCAAGCCCGACGCCGTCGCCAAGAACGCCATCGGCGAGATCATTGCGCGCTTCGAGAAGGCCGGCCTTCAGGTCGTCGCCGCCAAGATGCTCAAGCTCGACGACGACAAGGCCGGCGGCTTCTATGCCGAGCACAAGGAGCGCCCCTTCTTCAAGGATCTGGTCGGCTTCATGACCTCCGGCCCGGTGGTCGTGCAGGTACTCGAGGGCGAGGACGCCATCGCCAAGAACCGTGAACTGATGGGCGCCACCAACCCCAAGGAAGCCGCGCCGGGCACCATCCGCGCCGACTTCGCCGAGACCATCGACGCCAACGCCGTGCACGGCTCCGACTCCCCCGAGTCTGCCGAGCGCGAGATCGCCTACTTCTTCGGCGCCGATGAGATCTGCCCGCGCTGATCGCGATTGTCTCCTGGCGGGGGCCCTGCCTCCGCCTCTCCTGCTGCTCCCTTTCCCGACCCGCTGACCGCCATGACCGCTGATACCGCACCCCAGAAGACCAACCTGCTCGGCATGTCCCGCGATGAGATGGAAACCTTCTTCCTCTCCATCGGCGAGAAGAAGTTCCGTGCCGCCCAGGTGATGAAGTGGATCCACCACGAGGGCTGTGACGACTTCGCGGCCATGACCAACCTCGCCAAGGCGCTGCGCGCCAAGCTCGCCGAGGTGGCCGAGATCCGCGGTCCCGGCGTGGTCTACGAGGGCACCTCCAGCGACGGCACCCGCAAGTGGGTGCTGGAGGTCGAGGATGGCAGCTACGTGGAGACGGTGCTGATTCCCGCCGACAACGGCAAGCGCCGCACCCTGTGTGTCTCCTCTCAGGTGGGCTGCTCGCTGGACTGCAGCTTCTGTTCCACCGGCAAGCAGGGTTTCCAGCGCAACCTCACCGCCGCCGAGATCATCGGCCAGGTGTGGGTCGCCCAGCGCAGCGTGGGCCCGCGCAAGGACACCGCCAACCGCCCGGTCACCAACGTGGTGATGATGGGCATGGGCGAACCGCTGCTCAACTACGACAACGTCGTCCCGGCCATGAAGCTGATGCTCGACGACGACGGCTACGGACTCTCCAAGCGCCGCGTCACCCTCTCCACCTCCGGGGTGGTGCCGATGATCGACAGGCTCGGCGATGAGATAGACGTGAGCCTGGCCATCTCGCTGCATGCCGCCAATGACGAGCTGCGCAGCGAACTGGTGCCGCTCAACCGCAAGTACAACATCCGCGCCCTGCTGGACGCCTGCCACCGCTACCTGGCCAAGTGCGACGACACCCGCATGATCACCGTCGAGTACACGGTGATCAAGGACGTCAACGACCAGCAGGAGCACGCCCGGGAGCTCGCCGAGCTGCTGCGCGAGCTGCCGTGCAAGATCAACCTGATCCCCTTCAACCCCTTCCCTCACTCCGGCTACGAGAAGCCATCGCGCAACCAGTGCGTGCGGTTCCAGCAGTGGCTCTATGAGCTGGGCTACACGGCGCCGATCCGCACCACCCGCGGCGACGACATCGACGCCGCCTGCGGCCAGCTGGTGGGCAGGGTCAAGGATCGTACCAAGCGCCACGAGCGCTATATCCAGTCGATCCAGATCGACGCCGATTGAGCGGGTGGGCCGCCTTGACTTCAACCGGGCACGACGCTTTGATGGTCAGGCTCTTGATCGCCCCGGCCCGCCTCCAAGCGGCATGCCGCCGGGGTTTCGTGTCGACCGTGGGGAGAACACCATGACGCGCCGTATCCGCCAGCCCGGCACCTCGCGACTGCCCACCCTGACCCTGCTGCTGGGCAGTCTGTGGCTTGCCGGCTGTGCGACCCAGCCCCAGGGCCTCGGCAGCGGCGAGCGCGAGGCGAGCCCGGCGGATGCCTATACCCAGTTGGGCATGGCCTATCTGGAGCGCAACAACCTGCAACGCGCCATGGGCGCCCTGGACCGAGCGCTGTCAATTGATCCCGACGACCCCGAGGCGCTGCAGGCCATGGCCATGGTCTACCAGCGTCAGGGTGAACGCTCACTGGCCGATGATGCCTTCCGGCGTGCGCTCTCGGCGGATCGCAGCTTCACCCGGGGACGCAACAACTACGCGGCCTTCCTCTATGACCAGGGCCGAATTCGCGAGGCCTGTAAACAGCTCGAACTGGCCTCCAGTGACGCCCAGTACCCGGCCCGGTCCCAGCTGTTCGCCAACCTGGGGCAGTGTCAGCGCGAGCTGGGCGATCTCACGGCGGCCAGACTGAGCCTGGAGCGGGCCCAGAACATCGACCCGCGCGATCCGCGCAGCTACTACGCCCGGGCGGAGCTGGAGCATGCCACCGGCAACCACGATCTCGCCCAGCAGCAGATCGACACCTTTATCCGCCTGGCTGGCGCCAGCCCCGGGGCACTGCGCCTGGCCCGGCAGATCGCGGAGGCGAGGGGTGACCGGGCCAACGCGGCCTTATATTCCGAACAACTGGACGGCCGCCCCGGCACGCCCTGATCCAAGACTCTTGACGAAGGATGCTCAGCCATGAGCGACACCCAGACACCGGACTCCGCGGATACCGCCTTCTCGGCCTCACCGGGCGAGCAGCTCAGGAGCGAACGGGAGACCCAGGGCCTCTCGGTCACCGAGGTAGCCGGTGGGCTCAACCTGCGCCCGGCGGTGATTCGCGGGCTCGAGGAAGACAGCTACGAGGAGGTGCCGGTCGCCGCCTATCGGCGCGGCTATCTGCGCGCCTATGCCCACCTGCTGGGCATCGATGACAAGCCGGTACTCGACGCCTATCGCGCCAGGTTCGGCGGCGAGGAGGCCGAACGCCGCGTCACTCCCGTTCAGATCACCCGGCCGCCGTCGCGCATCGGCGCCTGGCTCTTCCGGCTGGTGACCCTGCTGGTGATCGCCGGCCTGATCGGCCTGACCCTGATGTGGTGGCAGAGTCGCGGCGGCAACGAGCCCCCCGGCATCGGTGACAGCAGCCCGGTGGCCGTGGACGGCCTGGACGGCACCACCACCACCATCGCCGAGCCCGTGGCCCCCGAAGTGACCGAAGCACCCGCCGAGAGCCTGCCGCCGCTGCCCGAGGAGGATGAGAGCCTGGGGCTGGTGGAAGACCCCGACGCCCTGGCCGATGAGCCCCCCGAGGTCGATGCCGAGAGCGCCCTGGCGCTGGCCGATGACTCGCCCGGGATGGCCGACGAAACCGCCGCCGATGAGGCCGCCGCAGAGGAAGAGGCCACTGGCACCGCCGCCAGCCCGCGCCAGCTCGAGCTGACCTTCAACGAGCAGTCCTGGACCGAGATCTTCGATGCCAACAACCAGCGCATCTTCGTCGGCCTGCAGGAACCCGGTACCACGGCCAGCGTCGAAGGCGAACCGCCCTTTCGCCTGACCGTGGGCAATGCCACCGGCGTAGAACTGGTGTGGGCCGGCGAGTCCGTCGACCTCCCCGCCCGCGCCGGCGCCAACAACGTCGCTCGCTTCACCCTGGGAGATTGATCCGTCATCATGCACGCCCCATCGCCCATCATTCGTCGCAAGTCACGCCAGATCCACGTCGGTAAGGTGCCGGTCGGGGGGGGCGCCCCCATCTCCGTGCAGAGCATGACCAATACCAACACCCTGGACGTGGCCGCCACCGTGGCGCAGATCCGTCAGCTCGAGACCGCCGGCGCCGATATCGTGCGCGTCTCGGTGCCCGACATGGACGCCGCCGAGGCCTTCGGCAAGATCAAGCGTGAGGTAGACGTCCCGCTGGTCGCGGACATCCACTTCGACTACAAGATCGCCCTGCGCGTCGCCGAGCTCGGCGTAGACTGCCTGCGCATCAACCCCGGCAACATCGGCCGCGAGGACCGGGTGCGCGCCGTGGTCTCCGCCGCCCGCGACAACGGCATCCCGATCCGAATCGGCGTCAACGCCGGCTCGCTCGAGAAGGATCTGCAGAAGAAGTACGGTGAGCCCACCCCGGATGCCCTGGTCGAGTCCGCCATGCGCCATATCGACCACCTCGACCGCCTCGACTTCCAGGCGTACAAGGTCAGCGTCAAGGCCTCCGACGTCTTCATGGCGGTCGCCGCCTACCGCAAGCTGGCCGGCCTGATCGAGCAGCCACTGCACCTGGGCATCACCGAGGCGGGCGGGCTGCGCTCGGGCACCGTCAAGTCCTCCATCGGCCTGGGGCTCCTGCTGATGGACGGCATCGGCGACACCATCCGCGTCTCCCTGGCCGCCGACCCCGTCGAGGAGATCAAGGTCGGCTTCGACATGCTCAAGAGCCTGCGCCTGCGCGCCAAGGGCATCAATTTCATCGCCTGTCCCAGCTGCTCGCGCCAGAACTTCGACGTCATCGGCACCATGAACGCCCTGGAGGAACGCCTCGAGGACATCATGACGCCGCTGGACGTCTCGGTGATCGGCTGCGTGGTCAACGGCCCCGGCGAGGCCAAGGAGAGCGACATCGGCCTCACCGGTGGCTCGCCGGCCAACCTCGTCTACATCGACGGCAAGCCCGCCACCAAGCTGCGCAACGAGCACCTGGTCGACGACCTCGAGCGACTCATTCGCGACAAGGTTCGCGAGAAGGAACAGGCCGAACAGGACATGATCGCCCGCGGCTGATCCGCATCGCCGCGGCGACCCATCAAGGAGCAAGCGTTGAGCAAGTCCCAAGCGAGTCAGAAAGAGTCAAGCAAGAAGAAGATCCAGGCCATCCGCGGCATGAACGACCTGCTGCCGGAGCACTCCCCGCTCTGGCAGTACTTCGAGGGCAAGGTTCGAGGGCTGCTGGCCCGCTACGGCTACGCCGAGATCCGCACTCCCATCGTCGAGCAGACGGCGCTGTTCAAGCGCTCCATTGGCGAGGTCACCGACATCGTCGAGAAGGAGATGTATACCTTCGAGGACCGCAACGGCGACAGCCTGACCCTGCGCCCCGAGGGCACCGCCAGCTGCGTGCGCGCCGCCATGGAGCACGGCCTGCTGCACAACCAGACCCAGCGGCTCTGGTACCAGGGTCCGATGTTCCGCCACGAGCGTCCTCAGAAGGGCCGCTATCGCCAGTTCCATCAGGTGGGCGTGGAGGCCTTCGGCCTGGAGGGCCCGGATATCGACGCCGAGGTGATCCTGCTCTCCGCTCGGCTGTGGCGCGAGCTGGGCCTGATGGAGCACGTCACCCTGGAGCTCAACTCGCTGGGTTCCAGTGAGGCTCGCGCCGCCTACCGCGACACCCTGGTGGCCTATTTCGAGCAGCACCAGGATCGGCTCGACGAGGACTCCCGCCGCCGGCTGGGAAGCAACCCGCTGCGCATCCTGGATTCCAAGAATCCCGAGATGGCCGCAATGCTGGCCGATGCCCCGAAGCTGATCGACCACCTGGACGACGAATCCCGCACGCACTTCGAGGCGCTCTGCGCCATGCTCGATGCCGCCGGCATCGCCTACGTGATCAACCCTCGGCTGGTGCGCGGCCTGGACTACTACGGCCGTACCGTCTTCGAATGGACCACCACGGCGCTGGGCAGCCAGGGCACGGTATGTGCCGGCGGCCGCTATGACGGCCTGGTGGAGCAGCTGGGCGGCAAGCCGACCCCGGCGGTGGGCTTCGCCATGGGCATCGAACGCCTGGTGCTGCTGCTCGAGACCCTCGAGCTGGTACCGGAGGCCGCCCGCGGCGAGCTGGACCTCTACCTGCTCCCCATGGATGACGCTGCCACCGCCACCGCCCTGCTGCTCGGCGAGCGGCTGCGCGGCGAGCTACCCGGCCTGCGCGCCCAACTGCACTGTGGCGGTGGCAGCTTCAAGAGCCGCATCAAGAAGGCCGACAGGAGCGGCGCGCGGCTGGCGCTGCTGCTGGGCGAGGACGAGCTGGCCCATGGTAAGGCGACCCTGAAGTTCCTGCGCGAGGAGCGCGAGCAACAGAGCCTCACCCAGGACGCCCTGGCCAATACCCTCGCAGGGCTGCTTGCCGAGCACGACACCTGATCACCCGGGGCGCCGGCTGTTTACCGGCGCCCACACGAACACAAGGAGACCGCCCGTGGCGGAGCTGAGAACCGAGGAAGAGCAGCTAGACGCGCTCAAGCGCTGGTGGAAAGAGAACGGCATGGCGCTGATCGCCGGAGTGGCCATCGCCGCCGCCGGCATCTTCGGCTGGAACGCCTGGCAGAACTATCAGGAGAATCAGGCCAGCGCCGCCTCGGCCCGCTACCAGCACCTGATCAACCTGACCGCCGGCACCCAGCTCGACGACGCCAGCCTGAGCGAGGCCCGCGAACTGGTGATCGAGATCACCGACAACCACGGCAAGACACTCTACGCCGACCTGGCCAGGCTGATCGACGCACGCCTGGCGGTGGCCCAGGAGGATCTGGCCGACGCCCGCGCCACCCTGGAAGCGGTGATCGACGCCAGCAACCGCGACTACGTCAAGGGCCTGGCGCGGCTGCGCCTCGCCCGTCTGCAGGTCGACGACGGCGAGGCCGAGGCCGCGCTTGCCACCCTCGAGGCCGGCGTGCCCGATGCCCTGGCCGCCCAGCGCGCCGATGTTCGCGGCGACGCCCATTACGCCCTGGGCCGCGAAAGCGATGCCGGCACGGCCTGGCGCGAGGCCCTGGACCTGGCCGAGGGTCGCGGACAGCAGCTCTACGGCGTACAGCTCAAGCTCGACAACTTAGGTCTTCAACACCAGGGACTCGACTCATGAAACCGACTTTCCTGATCGCCGCCGTGGCCGGCCTGGCCCTGTTGGCCGGCTGCGCCGGCAACAAGGTGGAGCCGCAGTATCCGCCCAAGGAGCTCAGCGGCTTCGAGGAGCGCGCCGAGCTTGCCAGCGTCTGGAGCCAGCGAGTGGGCCGCGGCCTGGGTCGCGCCAGCTACCCGATCGCCCCCTCCCGGGATGGCGACACCCTGTTTGCCGCCGACGAGCGTGGCCGGCTGGCCGCCTTCACCGCCGATGACGGCGACCGCCAATGGCAGGTTGACCTCGATGTGCCGGTCTCCAGCGCACTGACCGCCGTGGCCGGCGATGTCTACCTGGGCACCCGCAACGGCGAGGTGCTGGCCCTCAGCCAGCGCGACGGCAGCGTGCGCTGGCGCGCCCGCGTGCCCAGTGAGATCCTGGCCGCCCCGCAGCCCAACCAGCAGCTGCTGGTGGTGCAGAGCGTCGACGGCAGCGTCACCGCCCTGGACCGCGCCAGCGGCGAGGAACGCTGGAGCTACACTGCCTCCCGCCCGTCGCTGACCCTGCGCGGCACCGGCACCCCCACGGTGATCGACCCGGTGACCTTCGCCGGCTTCGCCAACGGCCGCCTGGTGACCCTGGACAACAACAGCGGGCAGCCGCTGTGGGAGCGGCGCATCGCCGTGGCAAAGGGCCGCAGCGACATCGACCGCCTGGTGGATCTGGCCGCTCAGCCGGTCCTGACCCCCGACGGCCGCCTGTTCGTCTCCAGCTTCAACGGTCGGCTGGCCGCCCTGGAAGCCACCCGCGGCGAGCCGCTGTGGGCCATCGACTTTTCCAGCTACCACACCCCGGTGCTGGTCGGTGACTTCCTGTTCGTCGTCAACGAGGCGGGCCACATCCACGCCCTCAACGCCGACAACGGCGACGAGATCTGGCGCAACACCGCCCTGGAGGGTCGCAGCATCACCTCCCCGGCATTCGCCGATGGCAAGCTGGTGTTCGGCGACTTCGAGGGCTACCTGCACCTGATCGATGCCCGCAGCGGCGAGATCGTCGGCCGCGAGCGGGTCGACCGCTCCGGCATCAGCGTGCGTCCGATCACCGAGGGCCGCCGCATCCATGTGCTCGCCAATGATGGCAGCCTAGAGACCCTGGACATCCAATGACACCCGTGATCGCCCTGGTCGGCCGCCCCAACGTGGGCAAGTCGACCCTGTTCAACCGCCTGACGCGCTCCCGAGACGCCCTGGTGGCCGACTTCCCGGGCCTGACCCGCGACCGCAAGTACGGCAACGGCCTGCTCGGTGACAAGGCCTACACGGTGATCGATACCGGCGGCATCAGCGGCGACGAGGATGGCATCGACGCGGCCATGGCCGAGCAATCGCTGGTCGCCATCGACGAGGCCGACATCGTGCTGTTTCTGGTGGACGCCCGGGAAGGCCTCAACGTCGCCGACCAGGCCATCGCCAACCACCTGCGGGTCAACCAGAAGAAGACCTGGCTGGTGGTCAACAAGACCGACGGCCTGGATGAGGCCACCGCCACCGCCGAGTTCTGGGAGCTGGGCCTGGGCGAGCCGCGCCCCATCGCCGCCGCCCACGGCCGCAACGTCACCACGCTGATCGAGGAGGTGCTCACGCCCTTCCCCGAACGCGACGAGAGCATCCCGGCTGACGTCGGCACCAAGGGCATCCGCATCGGCGTGATCGGCCGCCCCAACGTGGGCAAGTCGACCCTGGTCAATCGCCTGCTCGGCGAGGAGCGGGTCGTGGTCTTCGACGAGGCCGGCACCACCCGGGACGCCATCGAGATTCCCTTCGAGCGCCGCGGCAAGCCCTACGTGCTGATCGATACCGCCGGGGTCAGGCGGCGCAAGAACGTTCACGAGATCGCCGAGAAGTTCTCCATCATCAAGACCCTGGAGGCGATCAAGGAATGCCACGTCGCCATCGTGGTGCTGGATGGCCGCTCGGGCCTGGTGGAACAGGACCTGCACCTGCTCGACTACGTGCTGACCAGCGGTCGCGCCCTGGTCCTGGCGGTCAACAAGTGGGATGGCCTTGAGCATGAGGCCAAGGAGAAGATGCGCGCCGAGATCAAGCGCCGCCTGGGCTTCGCCGACTATGCCGACCTGCATTTCATCTCGGCGCTCCACGGCACCGGCGTGGGTGACCTCTACCCGTCGCTGGAGCGTGCCTTCGCCTCGGCCAATGCCCACTGGTCCACCAACCGCCTGACCACCATCCTCCAGGATGCGGTGGAGTCCCATCAGCCGCCCCTGGTGCATGGCCGGCGGATCAAGCTGCGCATGGCCCATCAGGGCGGCGCCAATCCGCCGATCATCGTGGTCCATGGCAACCAGACCGAGTCGCTGCCCGAGGCCTACCGCCGCTACCTGACCAACACCTTCCGCAAGGTGCTGAAGGTACGCGGCACGCCGATGCGCTTCGAGTTTCGCTCGGGCAAGAACCCCTTCGACCCGATGGCCGACGCCAGCGACCGCGAGAAAGCCAAGAAGCGCGAGCTGGGACGCACCCAGGAGGCGCGCAACAGCCGCCGCCGCTGAATCCGCCGCGTCCAGCCCGTCTGCCCTCACGCAGACTCAGAGGAGAGTCCCTCGCTCATGCTTCGTCTTGTTCCTGCCCGTTTCCGGCGCTGGCGTCTGCTCGCGACGCTGTGCCTCTCCGCCCTGCCCGCCGGCCTGCTCACCCCCACCATCCGCCTGGGCGTGGGCGAGGACGGCAGGCTGATTCCGCGGGGGTAGGCCCTACTTCCCGTGCAGGCGCCGGCGGCCCACCCACTGGGTGGCGAACTGCCAGGCGCCGCGGCCGCTGCGCCCGCCGCGCAGGGTGGCAAAGCGGATCGCCTCGGCGCGGGCCTCGGCGTTCCAGTCGTCGCGTCTGCCCAGTTGGGTGACCCAGTGGCAGCAGGCCTCCAGGTAGACGTCCTGGTTGAAGGGGTGGAAGCCCAGCCACAGGCCGAAGCGGTCGGAGAGCGAGATCTTCTCCTCCACGGCGTCGCCGTGATGAAGCTCGTCGCCCACCAGCCGCGAGCCCTCGTTGTCGCTCATCGACTCCGGCAGCAGGTGGCGGCGGTTGGAGGTGGCATAGAGCAGCACATTGGGGGGCGGACCGGTCAGAGCGCCGTCCAGCACGCTCTTCAGCGCCTTGTAGGCGTCGTCGTGGCCCTCGAAGGAGAGGTCGTCGCAATAGACCACGAAGCGCTGGTCGTGATGGCGCAGTTGCTCCACCAGCATCGGCAGGCCGGCGAGATCATGGCGATCCACCTGCACCAGGCGCAGCCCATCCGGGGCCAGAGAGTTGAGCAACGCGCGGATCAGCGACGACTTGCCGCTGCCCCGGGAGCCCCACAGCAGGGCATGGTTGGCCGGCAAGCCCTGCAGGAAGGCTCGGGTATTGTCGACCAGCGCCAGCTTCTGGCGTTCGATGCCCAGCAGGTCGTCCAGGCTCAGGGCGTCGCGGGGCGGCACCGGCAGCAGTCGTCCGCCCAGGCTGTGGCGCTGCCACAGGGCCGCCACATCGCGGTGCCAGTCCACCTCCTGGGGAGGCGGCGGCAACCAGTGCTCCACGTGGTCCAGCAGGTTCATCAATCGGCGCGTCAGCTCGGCGTCCATGGGGGCTCCTTCTCCGTGTCGAGCGGTTGACCTTGCAGGCATTCAGGGTATCTTGTGGCGAACCTTGTCGTGCCGTCCAGCGTCATACCGCACTGAGACGAACAAGACCGGTCACAGGAGACCCCCCATGCGCTGGTTCCCATTGCTCGCCGTCGGCGTGCTGAGCCTTGCCCTTACCGCCTGCGCTACCTCGCCCACCGGACGACAGCAGCTCACCCTGGTGTCTGATGCCCAGCTCAACGAGATGGGCGCCCAGGCGTTCGACCAGTACCAGCAGGACCTGCCCCAGGCCGGTGCCGCCGTGCAGCGCTACGCGCAGTGCGTCGCCGAGGCCATCGTCGGCGCGCTGCCGGCGGAGCAGCAGCGCGCCCAGGACTGGCAGATTCGCGTCTTCGAATCGGAGCAGGCCAACGCCTTCGCCCTGCCGGGTGGCTATATGGGCATCAACACCGGACTGCTGAGCGTTGCCCGGACCCAGGACCAGCTGGCCGCTGTGGTCGGCCACGAGATCGGCCACGTGCTGGCTCGTCACGCCAACGAGCGGGTCTCCACCCAGACCGCCACCCAGCTCGGCCTCTCCGTGCTCTCCTCGGTCTCCGGCATGCAGGGGCCGGGGGGGCAGCAGATGATGGGGGCGCTGGGCCTCGGCGCCCAGTACGGGGTGCTGCTGCCCTTCTCTCGCCGCCACGAGAGCGAGGCCGACGTGATCGGTCTGAACCTGATGGCCGATGCCGGTTTCGACCCGCGCGCCAGCGTCGCCCTGTGGGAGAACATGGAGGCCGCCGGCGGCGCTCGCCCCCCGGCCTGGATGTCCACCCACCCCAGCCAGGGCCAGCGCATGGCGGGCCTGCAAGCCAACATGCCCGAGGCAACAGCACGATTCGAACGGGCCCGCCAGGCAGGGCGCACGCCCAACTGTCCCCGCCCCTAGGACAATGCTGATTTCCCACCCTACCTCTGGATAGCGAATGCTGAAGCTTGGACTGCTGCTGTTGATCGCCCCCATCCTGCTGCTGATGGGGGTCTACTTCTGGGAGCTGTCGGACGTGCGCGAATGCCTCCACGCCGGCGGCTACTGGAATTACCTGGAAGGGGTGTGCCGCGACACGCCCCAGCCCTTCGTCTCCTGGCTTCAGCGTCATCCATGGCTGGTCAACGGCGGCATGCTGCTCTCGCTGATCGGCGTGGCGCTGTGTATGGTGGGGCTCTACGTCAAAAGACGCTGAGGGCGGCACCGAGATTATAGCGACGCCCTGAGCGCCTCCAGCACCGGTGCGGTATCGGGGCGCCTGCCGCGCCATTGGAAGAAGGACTCCGCCGCCTGCTCCACCAGCATGCCGAGGCCATCCAGAGTGCGCGCACCTCGCTCGGCGGCCCAGCGCAGGAACACCGTGGGTTCGGCGCCGTACATCATGTCGTAGGCGGTGGCGCCCGCCGAGAAGAGATCATCGGGCAGCGGCGGCAGGTCCCCGGCCAGGCTCGCGCTGGTGCCGTTGATCACCACATCGAAGGCGCCATCCACGGCATCGAAGCCGCCGCCCGTGATCTCGCCCAGCTCGCGGAAGTCGGCGGCCAGGGCGCGGGCCTTGGCCGCCGTGCGGTTGGCCACGAGCAGGCTCGCCGGCGCCTCGGCCAGCAGCGGCTCCAGCACGCCGCGCACCGCCCCGCCGGCGCCCAGCACCAGGATATGCGCCCCGGCCAGGGTCACGCCATGGCGTACGAGATCGCGCACCAGCCCCACCCCGTCGGTGGTGTCGCCATAGGTCAGGCCGTTCTTTCCCAGCAGCAGGGTGTTCACCGCCCCGGCGCGCCGGGCGCGCTGGCTCAGGGTGTCGCAGAGGCGGAAGGCCTCCTCCTTGAAGGGCACGGTGACGTTGGCGCCGCGCCCCCCCTCGCCCACGAAGCGCCGCCAGGACCCGGCGAAGTCCTCCAGGGGCGCCTCGATGGCGGTGTACTCCATGGCCTGGCCGGTCTGGGCCGCGAAGGCGGCGTGGATGGCCGGCGACTTCGAATGGGCCACCGGGTGGCCGAAGACGCAGTAGCGGTCGGTCATGGGTTCTCCTTGATCAGTCATCGAGGCCCGCCTCGCCCAGCCAGTCCCGAGGGCGCAGATACTCCTCGTACAGCAGCGCCTCGGGGCTGCCGGGTTCCGGCGTCCAGGCATACTCCCAGCGCGCCAGGGGCGGCATCGACATCAGGATCGACTCGGTGCGCCCGCCGCTCTGCAGCCCGAACAGGGTGCCGCGGTCCCACACCAGGTTGAACTCCACGTAGCGACCGCGGCGATAGAGCTGGAAGTCGCGCTCGCGCTCGCCCCAGGGCGTCTCGCGGCGGCGGCGCACGATGGGCAGGTAGGCCTCGAGGAAGGCGTCGCCCACGGCACGCTGGAAGGCGAAGCACCGATCGAAGCCCCCCTCGTTGAGGTCGTCGAAGAAGAGCCCCCCCACGCCGCGGGTCTCGTCGCGGTGCTTCAGATAGAAATAGTCATCGCACCACGCCTTGTAGCGCGAGTAGGCGTCGTCGCCGAAGGGCGCGCAGGCCGCGCGGGCGACACGGTGCCAGTGCACCACGTCCTCGAACACCGGGTAGTAGGGGGTCAGGTCGAAGCCGCCGCCGAACCACCAGACGGGATCCTCCCCCGTCTTCTCGGCGATGAAGAAGCGCACGTTGCCGTGGCTGGTAGGGACGTGGGGATTCTCCGGATGCAGCACCCAGGAGACACCCACCGCATGGAAGCTGCGGCCGGCCAGCTCCGGCCGGGCCGCCGTGGCCGAGGGCGGCAGGCGCTCGCCGAAGACATGGGAGAAGTTGACGCCGCCCTTCTCGAACACGCGGCCGTGCTCGATCACCCGGGAGCGCCCGCCGCCCCCCTCGGGGCGCTCCCAGGCGTCCTCGCGGAAGCCCGTGCCGCCGTCCTCGGCGGCGAGGCCGCCACAGAGGCGCTCCTGAAGGTCGAGCAGGTAGGTCTTGACGTCGTCGAGTCGGGCGTGGGCCAAGGCAGTCTCCTCGAGGCCGGGCGGGTGAAAGGGAGGAATCAGGCGCGCGTCAGCTGGCCGGTGAGCAGGTCGCGGATGGTGCTGGGGCGCTCGAGGCCGCCGAGCTCCCCCTCGACGATGGCCTCGACCCCGTCGCCGAAGACCCCGCGCACCTCGTCGGCACTCATGGCCGGCGGTTCACTGGCGATGTTGGCCGAGGTGGAGACGATGGGCCCGCCGAAGGCCTCGCACAGGGCCACCACCAGGGGATGGGCGCTGACCCTCAGCGCCACCCTGTCGTGGCCGCCACGCACCAGGCCGTGGCTGCGACCGTTGTCGGGCACCAGCCAGGTATTGGGGCCCGGCCAGCTGGCCGCCAGCGGCGCGTGGAGCGCCAGGGGCAGCCCCTCGAGCCAGGGGGCGAACTGGGTGATGCTTGCCGCCACCAGGATCACGCCCTTGGCGGGGTCGCGCTGCTTGAGGCGCAGCAGACGCGCCAGGGCCTCGTCGTTGTCCGGGTCGCAGCCGAGCCCCCACACGGCCTCGGTGGGATAGGCGATCACTCCACCTCGGCGCAGGGCGGCAGCGGCGTGGGCGATCTGGCTGGCCTGGCTCATGGGGACTCCTCGAAGGGCTGGGCTCATGAATGGCCGGGGATTCTATCATGCCCCCGAGAGCCGCACCCAGCCGCCGGCGGCGTGGGCCACCCGCCCCTCCAGCTCGAGCTCCAGCAGGCGCCGCTGGCACTCGGCGATGCCCAGCCCCGAGAGCCCCACCAGGGTATCCACCGGCGTCGGCTGGCCGCTCAGCCAGCGCAGCAGCGGCTCGCCGGGAGAGGCGCCCTCCTCCGCGAGGGGCGGGTCTGCCGGCAGCCGGGGGCTCGCTGCGGGCAGCCACTGGGTCAGCTCGGCGACGATATCGTCGACCTCGCGCACCAGCACGGCCCCGTCACGGATCAGCCGCAGGCAGCCCCGGGCCTGGGGGTTGTGGATGGAGCCGGGCAGCGCGAAGACCTCGCGGCCCTGCTCGGCGGCCAGGCGGGCGCTGACCAGGGAGCCGCTGCGCTCGGCCGCCTCCACCACCAGCACGCCGAAGGAGAGACCGGTGACGATGCGGTTGCGCCGGGGAAAGAAGGCCGGCCGCGCCGGCGTGCCGGGCGGATGCTCGGAGAGCAGCAGGCCACCCGGCTCGCGCAGCCGCGCGTGCAGGCGGTGGTGGCGCGGCGGGTAGACCACATCCACGCCGCAGCCGAGCACCGCGACGCTTACGCCTCCGGCCTCCAGGGCCGCCTGCTGGGCGGCGGCATCGATGCCCAGCGCCATGCCGCTGACCACGCACCAGCCGCGCCCGGCAAGCTCCCGGGCGAAGGCGGCGGCGTTGGCCAGCCCCTCGCGAGTGGCCCGCCGCGCGCCCACCATGGCCAGGCGCGGTGGTTCGAGCGCGGCCAGGTCGCCCCAGGCCCACAGCAGGGGCGGCGGGTCGGGGATCTCGGCGAGCAGGGTCGGCCAGCAGGGATGACCGGGGTGAAGCAGGTGGCGGCCAGGGGCCTCGGCGAGCCACGCCTCGTCCCGGGCGATCTCGTCAGCGAGGGGGCTGCGCCCGGGGTGATCGAGCCACAGACGCAGCGCCGTGGCGGCCTCCCGGGGGAGCAGCGCCAGCCAGCCATCGGGCCAGGCGGTGACCGTGGTGGCCAGTTCGGCCAGCCGCGCCCCACCCAGGCCAGGCAGCCTGGCGAGGGCCAGCCACTCCCGGGCGCCGGGCCGCTGGGCAGGCATGCTGATGCCTCAGCGAAGGGCGGCGCCCAGGGCGCGCTCGGGGCTATGCACGCGATCCCCTACCGAGAGGGTGCGGCTGGCCTTCATCACCAGGCCGTAGCTCATCTTCTCGTAGGGCTGGAAGACCATCACCAGGCCGGCATCCTCGCCGGGCAGGCGCAGGGACTCGCCGGTGCGCGGGTCGCTGACCAGCTCGCCCCGCTGTTCGACCATCAGCACATGGCCGGGCGCGAGACCGTCGCGGCGCCCGCGATCCAGCGCCACCACCTGCAGGCGGCCGATGAACTGCACGCCCCCCGGCACCGCCAGGATGGTGCCCTCCACCTCGCGCTCCGGGGCGCGGGGATAGAACTCGGTCACCAGGTCGCGGACCTCCAGGGGCAGCACGATGTCGTTGTTGCGTACCTCCTGGCGTGAGGAGGTCACCTCCAGCACCACGATCTCCTCCTCCTGGCGCTCGCGGCGGGCCTGGCCGACGCTCTCCAGCTCCAGGCCCAGCAGCTCGCCGGTGGCCGGATCCAGGAAGCGCTCGCCCACCCGGTAGAAGCCGACCCGGCCGCTGCCCTCCACCTCCCCGCGGGCATAGAGGCGATCGCCCACGCCGCTCATCAGGCGGCGATCGTCGCCGCCCACCACGTAGGCCAGCTCGTCGAGGGCGTCGGGGTCGTCGACGACCCGATGGTCGCGCAGGAAGTGGCGGACCGCCTCCAGGGGAATCGGCTCGATCGCCTCGCGGTGGGGAATGGTGCGCATCTCCGGAGAGAGCCGCACCTGCCCCTGGCCGCGCTCCAGCCCCAGGCAGGGGCGGCCGTTGCAGTCATAGAGGTAGACAACATCCCCCGGGTAGATCAGGTGCGGGTTGCGGATCTGGGGATTGACCTGCCACACCTCGGGCCACTGCCAGGGGTGCTGAAGGAAGCGGCCGGAGATGTCCCACAGGGTATCGCCACGCACCACGGTGTAACGGTCCGGGGCGTCTCCCCGCAGGCCATCATTCCAGTTGAGCCCCTGGGCCAGGGCGCCCCCGGCCAGCCCCCCCAGGGCCAGCGCCATGCCCAGCAGCATCGCCGCGCTGGCTGGCCAGCGGCGCCGCACCTTGCCCTCTTGTGTCTGCTTCATCCCTGCTCTCCCCGCGTCGTTTACCTGGCCCTGTGCGCTCTCATCGAACCCGGCCGGCATGCTATAGTCTTAGGTTATCGACGTGATGCGCGTTCGGCGGTTTCTCTACCGACGGCGCCCCTCTAGAATAGTGTCATTCTGTAAATGACAGCATAACGGTGAAACCAACGCCATGGCCAAATTACCGATCCTCGAATTCCCCGACGAGCGCCTGCGCACCAGGGCAGCGCCGGTGGATGCGGTCGACGACGAGGTCCGTCAACTGGTCGATGACATGCTCGAGACCATGTACGACGCCCGCGGCATCGGGCTGGCCGCGAGCCAGGTGAACATCCACCGCCGCGTCATCGTGATGGACGTCAGCGACGACCAGACCCGCCCGCTGGTGCTGATCAACCCCGAGGTCACCCCGATCGGCGACGAGCGCGACCTCATGAGCGAGGGCTGCCTGTCGATTCCCGAGTACTATGCCGAGGTGCCCCGGTCGCTCAAGGTTCGCCTCAGGGCGCTGGATCGCGACGGCAAGCCCTACGAGCTCGAGGCCGACGGCCTGCTGGCCCACTGCATCCAGCACGAGCACGACCACCTCGAGGGGGTGCTGTTCGTCGACTACCTCTCGCCGCTAAAGCGCGACCGGGTAATGAAGAAGATGCAGAAGCGCCACAAGCAGATGCAGACCGCCTGAACCCCGCACCGTCTCCCCGCTCCAGCCAGAAGGCCGACCACCCGTCGGCCTTCGTCGTTTGTGGCCGGCTCCGTTATCATTGGAGACATCCACTCCCCGGCCAGGCCCGAACCATGTCCCGACCCCACGACTCTCACTCCCTCCGCGTCATCTTCGCCGGCACGCCCGACTTCGCCGCCGAGAGTCTGCAGGCGCTGCTGGACAGCCGCCACCACGTCATCGCCGTCTATACCCAGCCGGACCGTCCCGCGGGGCGCGGCCGCAAGCTGACTCCGAGCCCGGTCAAGCGTCTCGCCCTCGAGCATGGGCTGCCGGTCCATCAGCCGGAGACGCTCAGGGCGCCCGAGGCCCAGGCCGAGCTGGCCGCCCTGAACGCCGATATCATGGTGGTAGTGGCCTATGGGCTGATCCTGCCCAGGGCGGTGCTTGAGATTCCGCCCCTGGGCTGCCTCAACGTCCACGCCTCGCTGCTGCCGCGCTGGCGCGGCGCCGCCCCCCTCCAGCGCGCCATCGAGGCCGGCGACGCCGAGAGCGGGGTGACCATCATGCAGATGGACGAGGGCCTCGACACCGGCGCCATGCTGCTGGTGCGGCGCACCCCGATCACCGCCACCACCACCGGCGGCGAGCTCCATGACACCCTGGCAGGCCTAGGCGGCGAGGCCATCGTCGAGGCGCTGGACGCCCTGGCAGGCCCTGGCCTGCCCGCCACGCCCCAGCCCGAGGCCGGCGTCACCTATGCCGCCAAGCTCTCCAAGGCCGAGGCCGAGCTGGACTTCCGCGAGCCCGCCGCCTCCCTGGCCGCCCGAGTGCGCGCCTTCAACCCCTGGCCGGTGGCCTGGTGCGCCTTCGACGGCGACCGCCTGCGTCTGCTGATGGCCGAGGCAAGCGGGCTCAGCGACGGTGAGCCCCCCGCCGCCCCCGGCACCCTGCTCGGCCACGACGGCGAGGCCCTGCGCATCGCCTGCGGCCCCGAGGGCAACCAGGTGCTGCGGGTGACCCAGGCCCAGTTGCCCGGCGGCAAGGCGCTGCCGGTGAGTGAACTGCTGCGTGCCCGGGCGGAACGCTTTACGCCTGGCCTGCAGCTGGGCCACCACGACGAGGAGGCCTCCGCATGAGCCAGCCACTCGAGCATCAGCCCCGCGAGCCTCGCCAGCGCAAACGCGGCCTGGAAAACGACGGCGGCCTGGCGGTGCGCGCCGCCGCCGCCCGAGCCCTGGTGCCGGTGATCACCGGCAAGGGGTCGCTTACCGGCCTCGACGACCATCAGGTGGTGGCCCGCGACCGCGCCCTGTTCAAGGCACTCTGCTACGGCACCTGCCGCACCCTGCCCCGCCTCGAGGCCCTGGCGGCGAAGCTGCTGGTCAAGCCCTTCAAGGTGCGCGACGCCGACGTCCAGGCGCTGCTGCTGCTGGGCATCCACCAGCTGCTCTACCTGCGCATTCCGGCTCATGCCGCAGTGGGCGAGACCGCCGGTGCGGCCCGCCTGCTCGGCAAGGAGTGGGCTACCCGGGTGCTCAATGGCTGCCTGCGCCGCCTCCAGCGGGAGGCCGCCGAGCTCCAGGCCGAGGTGGACCGCGACCCGGCGGTGGCGCTGCTGCACCCCCAATGGTTGATCCAGGCGCTGCGCCAGGCCTGGCCCGATGACTGGCGCGCCATCTGCGATGCCAACAACGTGCCCGGCCCCATGACCCTGCGGGTCAACCGCCGCCATGGCGACCGCGAGGCCTACATGGACCGGCTGGCCGCGGCCGGCATCCAGGCGCGGCTCTGCCTGCATGCCCCGGACGGCATCACCCTGGAGACGCCCTGCGACGTCCAGCTGCTGCCGGGCTTCGCCGATGGCGACGTCAGCGTCCAGGACGAGGCCGCCCAGCTCACCAGCGTGCTGCTCGGCCCGGCGCTGGCCCCGCGCCCCGGCGCCCGCGTGCTGGACGCCTGCTGCGCCCCCGGGGGCAAGACCGGACACCTGCTGGAGCTGTTCGACATCGAGATGCACGCGGTGGACAGCGATGCCGAACGCCTGGCCCGGGTCGAGGACGCCCTGGGCCGGCTCGGCCTGGAGGCGCGCCTGGCCCACGGCGATGCCACCGAACGCGACTGGTGGGACGGCGCCCCCTTCGACACCATCCTGCTCGATGCGCCCTGCTCCGGCAGCGGGGTGATCCGTCGACATCCCGACATCAAGCGCCTGCGACGCCCCAGCGACATTCCGGTCCTGGCCACCCTGCAGACGCAACTCCTCGACAACCTGTGGCCGCTGCTGCGTCCCGGTGGCACCCTGCTCTATGCCACCTGCTCGGTGCTGCCGGAGGAGAATAACAAGCAGATCGCCACCTTCCTGTCGCGCACCCCGGACGCCGAGGTCACCACCCCCGGTGACGTGGCCTGGGGACGGCCATGGGGCGCAGGCCGCCAGCTGCTGCCGCAGATCGACAGTCACGATGGCTTCTTCTATGCCAGACTGAAGAAACGGCCAGGCTGAGCCATCGGCCCGACCGCCCCCCCTTTGGCGAGCAACCGGAGTCCCCATGAGCAACCATACCTACAAGCATATCGAGCTGACCGGCTCCTCCGAGGAGGGCATCCAGCAGGCCATCGAGAGTGCCATCACCAAGGCCAGCGAGACCCTGCACGGCATGCGCTGGTTCGAGGTCACCGAGACCCGCGGCCACGTGGAGCACGGTCACGTTGCCCACTGGCAGGTCACCATCAAGGTCGGCTTCACCCTCGACTGATGGCGCGCTGTTCTTCTCCCCGCGGCTGGTTTAGGCTTGCCGCCATCCTATTGCGGCGCACAAGAGGCGCCGCGCTCGCTGCCAGCGGACATCAGACTCCATGAAGATCATCATCCTCGGCGCCGGCCAGGTCGGCGGTACCCTGGCCGAACACCTGGCCCGGGAGGAGAACGACATCACGGTGGTGGACACCGACGGCAACAAGCTGCGTGAGCTGCACACCAAGCTCGACATCCGCACCGTGGTGGGGCCCGGCTCCTATCCCATGGTGCTGCGCCAGGCGGGCTGCGAGGACGCCGACATGCTGATCGCGGTGACCAGCCAGGACGAGGTCAACATGATCGCCTGCCAGGTCGCCCACACCCTGTTTCGCACCCCCACCAAGATCGCCCGTGTCCGCGCCACCGCCTACCTGACCCGCAAGGGGCTGTTTGCCCACGAAGCGGTCCCCATCGACGTGCTGATCAGCCCCGAGCAGGTGGTCACCGACCACATCCGCCGGCTGATCGAGCACCCCGGTGCCCTGCAGGTGCTGGAGTTCGCCGGCGGCCTGGTGCAGCTGGTGGCGGTCAAGGCGATCTACGGCGGCCCCCTGGTGGGCCAGGAGCTGGCCTTCCTGCGCCGCCACATGCCCAGCGTGGATACCCGCGTCGCCGCCATCTACCGCCGCAACCGGCCGATCATCCCCCGCGGCGACACCGTGATCGAGGCCGACGACGAGGTGTTCTTCATCGCCGCCCGGCGCGACATTCGCGCGGTGATGAGCGAGCTGCGCCGCCTCGACCGCGACTTCCGCCGGGTGGTGATCGCCGGTGGCGGCAACATCGGCGAGCGCCTCGCCGAGCACCTGGAGCACAGCCACCAGGTGAAGATCATCGAGCACAACCTGGAGCGCTGCACGGTGCTCTCCGAACGCCTAGACCGCACCGTGGTGCTGCACGGCAGCGCCACCAGCAAGCGGCTGCTGGAGGAGGAGAACATCGAGGAGTGCGACATCTTCTGTGCGCTGACCAACGACGACGAGGTCAACATCATGTCGTCGATGCTGGCCAAACGCATGGGCGCCAAAAAGGTGCTGACCTTGATCAACAACGCCGCCTATGTGGACCTGGTGCAGGGCGGCGAGATCGACATCGCCATCTCGCCCCAGCAGGCCACCATCGGCAGCCTGTTGACCCACGTGCGGCGCGGCGACATCGTCAATGTACACTCGCTGCGCCGCGGCGCGGCGGAGGCCATCGAGGCGATCGCCCACGGCGACACCCAGTCCTCCAGGCTAGTGGGTCGCGCCATCGGCGAGATCGACCTGCCCAAGGGCACCACCATCGGCGCCATCGTGCGCGGCAAGGAGGTGCTGATCGCCCACGACGACGTGGTGGTGGAGTCAGGCGACCACGTGATCCTGTTCGTGATCGACAAGCGCCGGCTGCGCGACGTGGAGCGGCTGTTCCAGGTCGGCCTGACCTTCTTCTAGCCAGACAACCATGGGGAACCTCGCGCGATGAGCCTGCGCATGATCCTGCGCATCCTCGGCATGCTGCTGATGCTGTTCAGCCTGACCATGATGCCGCCGATCCTGATCTCGCTGCTGTTCGGCGACGGCCAGTGGAAGGCCTTCGCGGCGGCCATCGCCATCACGGTGGTGACCGGCGCGCTGATGTTCCTGCCCAACCGCCGTGCTCGCAAGGAGCTGCGTACCCGCGACGGCTTTCTGATCGCCGCGCTGTTCTGGAGCGTGCTGGCGCTGTTCGGCTCGCTGCCGCTGATGCTCACCGGGGAGTCCGCCCTCTCGATCACCGATGCGGTCTTCGAGTCCTTCTCGGGGCTGACCACCACCGGGGCCACGGTGATCACCGGCATCGAGTTCCTGCCCGAGTCGATCCTCTACTACCGCCAGCAACTGCAGTGGCTGGGCGGCATGGGCATCGTGGTGCTGGCAGTGGCGATCCTGCCGACGCTGGGCGTCGGTGGCATGGCCCTCTACCGCACCGAGATCCCGGGCCCGCTCAAGGACTCCAAGCTCACCCCGCGCATCACCGAGACTGCCAAGGCGCTGTGGTACATCTACGCCTCCCTCACCGTGGCCTGCATGCTGGCCTACATGGCCGCCGGGATGAACTGGTTCGACGCCCTGGGCCATAGCTTTTCCACCGTGGCCATCGGCGGCTTCTCCACCTACGACGCCAGCATCGGTCACTTCGACAGCGCCGTGATCGAGATGATCTGCGTGTTCTTCCTGATCGTCTCCGCGGTGAGCTTCAGCCTGCACTTCGTCGCCTGGCGCGAGCGGCGAGTCACCCACTACTTCCAGGACCCCGAGGCCCACTTCCTGCTGCTCTTCCTGCTCGGCCTGGCGGTGATCACCGTGGTCTCGCTGTGGCTCACCAATACCTATGACACTGAGCGCGGCCTGCGCCACGGCATCTTCCAGGTGGTCTCGGTGGCCACCACCGCCGGCTTCGGGGTCGCCGACTTCTCGGCCTGGCCGGGGGCGCTGCCCTTCCTGCTGTTCATGGCCGCCTTCGTCGGCGGTTGTTCCGGCTCCACCGGGGGCGGCATGAAGGTGATCCGCATCATCCTCATCCTCAAGCAGGGGATGCGCGAGGTGATGCGCCTGATCCACCCCAATGCGGTGATCGCGGTGAAGGTGGGCAAGGTGAGCGTGCCGGACGGCATCGCCCAGGCAGTGTGGGGCTTCTTCTCGGTCTACGTGATGCTGTTCTTCCTGATGCTGGTGGGCGTCATGGCCACCGGGGTCGACCAGGTCACCGCCTGGTCCACCGTGGCCTCGGCGCTCAACAACCTGGGGCCGGCGCTGGGGGAGGCCTCCGGAAACTACGGCGACCTGCCGGCCCTGGCCAAGTGGATCCTGGTGATGGCCATGCTGCTCGGCCGCCTGGAGATCTTCACCGTGCTGGTGCTGTTTACTCCGGCCTTCTGGCGGCGCTGAGCGGATTTGGCCCGACCGGATCCATCGTGGATAATCCCTCCCTCTCACTTCTTCATACAGAGCGTCCATGACCGACTCCCAGGACACCGCGATGCCCACCGACTCCCCGGCCGGAGTGACCGGCCCGCGCCGCGTCATCCAGGTGGGCGAGACCCGCTACACCCTGCTGGGCACGGCACACGTCTCCGCCGAGAGCGCACTGGACGTGCGCGCGCTGATCCGCTCCGGCGAGTTCGACGCCGTGGCCATCGAGCTGTGTGATTCGCGCCACCACAGCCTCGCCAACCCGGACGCCCTGCATAACCAGGACCTGTTCGAGATCTTCCGCCAGGGCAAGGCGGGCATGGTGGCGGCGAGCCTGGCGCTGGGCGCCTTCCAGCAGCGCGTGGCCGAGCAGTCAGGGATCGAGCCCGGCGCCGAGATGCGCGCCGCCCTGGAGGAGAGCCGCGAGGCGGGCCTGCCGCTGCTGCTGATCGATCGCGACGTGGGGGTCACCCTAAAGCGCATCTACCACAATGTGCCCTGGTGGCAGCGCTTCTCGCTGTTCTCGGGGCTGCTGGGCAGCGTGCTGTCGCGCCAGGACGTCTCCGCCGCGGAGATCGAGCGGCTCAAGGAGGGGGATGTCCTGGAGTCCACCTTCAGCGAGTTCGCCGCCGAGTCCGAGACCCTCTACACGCCCCTGATCACCGAACGGGACCGCTACATGGTGCTGCGCCTGGCGGAAGAGGCGCCCCCGGGGCGCTACCGCCACGTGCTGGTGGTGATCGGCGCCGGCCACATGAAGGGCATGGCCGAGGACCTGGAGGGAGCCTCTCCGGCCGACCCCAGCGCCGAACGCCGGGAACTGGAGGTGACACCGCCACCGTCGAAGGTCTGGAAGTCGCTGCCCTGGCTGATCACCGCGCTGGTACTGACCGGCTTCGCCATCGGCTTCTCGCGCAACACCGAGCTGGGCTGGCAGCTCGTCGGCGAGTGGTTCCTGATCAACGGCGTGCTCTCGGCCGCGGCCACCCTGGTGGCCCTGGCCCATCCGCTGACAGTGGCGGCGACCTTCTTCGCCGCCCCGCTCACCTCGCTCAACCCCACCATCGGCGCCGGCTTCGTGGCCGCCGGGGTGGAGCTCTACCTGCGAAAGCCCAAGGTGCGGGACTTCTCGACCCTGCGCCATGACGTCACCGAGCTGAAAGGCTGGTGGCGCAACCGGGTCTCGCGCACCCTGCTGGTCTTCATGCTGGCCACCCTGGGTTCCGCCGCCGGCACCTGGATCGCCGGTTTCCGCATCGCCGGGGCCCTGTTCGGCAGCGGCTCGGCCTGATCACCCCTTTCTCGCCAGCAGGCGCCGCATCGCCGCCGTCGGCGCCTGGATCTTCTCGAAGCGCCGGCTGGCGGCATAGCTCTCGTTGAAGGCGTCGAAGTAGTCGTCCAGGGCCTGGGCGGCCGAGTCGTCACCCCCCTGGCGCAGCAGCTCGGCGGCCACCTCGGCAGTGCACAGGTGCTCGGCGGAGGCCGGCTTGCGCAGCCGGTAGCGGGTCAGCCGCTCGCTGTGCAGCGGCAGTACCGGCAGCCGGTCGAGGTAGGGGCTCTTGCGGAAGATGCGCCGCGCCTGGCGCCAGGTGCCGTCCAACAGCACGTAGACCGGCGTGCGCCCGGCGGCCTTCGCCTCGGCCACGGCGTCGATGCCCACCACCCGCTCGGCGTAGTCGGGCTGGTCATCGGGAAAGATCACGAAGGGGGCGTAGCGCTCGTCTTCGAGCAGCGCCAGCAGCCGCTCGTCCGGCGCGGTGCGATACCAGGTGAAGACCTCGGTGTCCGGCAGCACGTCGCGGATCAGCCGCCCGGTATTGGTGGGCTTGTGGTGCTCCATGGAGTGGGTCAGAAGCCACACCCGGGCCTCGCTTTCTGCCTTCACCGCATAGGGGCAGAGGCAGTTCAGCTCGGGCAGATTGCAGTCCGGACAGCGCGCAACGAGGCTGCCGCGGGACTTGAACTCACGCCGCGGTGGACGCGGATGACCGGTCCCGGGGTCACGGAAGGGAGCGGTCCCGGGGTCACGGAAGGGAGCGGTCCCGGGGTCACGGGAAAGCACCCCGTCGGGAAGACGATCGGCACAGGCATCGGGCTTATCGTGCTGCATGGCGGCTACCGCATCGGAAGAGGCGCCGCATTCTAGCACCTCCGCAGGCGCCCTTCAGGAAGCCAGCAGGGTCTCCGGCACCCAGAGCCGCCCCTCGCGCCGCCAGTGGCGCACCAGCGCCGGCACCCCCTTGCCGGCCGGCTGACTGAGCCGGGTCACCCCGGGCGGGGCCAGCGTCTGGGCCTCGGGGTCCACCAGCACGCAGGGGGCGTCGAAGGGCGCGTATTGCAGTAAAGAGGCCGCCGGCATCACGGCCAGTGACGTGCCCACCACCAGCAGCAGGTCCGCCTCGCCGACCAGCTCGCAGGCCTCCCCGAAGTGGGGCACCTCCTCGCCGAACCAGACCACGTCGGGCCGAAGCTGGCTGCCCTTGTCGCAGATGTCGCCCAGTTCGATGCCGCCGCGCGGCAGGGAGTAGTGCATGCGGCGGTCCACCGTGGAGCGCGCCTTGAGGATCTCGCCGTGCAGGTGCAGCACCTGACGGGAACCGGCCCGCTCGTGCAGATCATCGATGTTCTGGGTGATGATGCTGACCCGGAAGCCCCGCTTCTCAAGCGCCGCCAGCGCCTTGTGGGCGGCATTGGGCCGAGCCCGGCGCACCTGGTCGCGGCGCGCATTATAGAACGCCAGCACCCTGCCAGGGTCGCGCCGCCAGGCGCCAGGCGTGGCCACCTCCTCCACGGGGTGGTCGGCCCACAGGCCATCCTCGGCGCGGAAGGTCTGGATGCCGCTCTCGGCACTGATCCCTGCCCCGGTGAACACCACCAGGTGCGGCGCTCGCTGCTTGGCCATTCACCACCTCTCGCCGATTGCTCTCTCGCCCCGTACGTGACGCCCACCTGCCAGGTCCCTGAAATTACCACTGGCGACCCCGGTGGGGCCAGAAGGGGCACCTTCGTCCCGTTCAGCAGGACGTCATCGGGATGACACGTCACCGTCATCAATCCCCGTCAGGGTAGGGAGCGATTGCTCCCAAGCCATGCCTTCCCATGATCATCCCGAGGTGACACGTGAAAAAGTCCCTGCTTCCCCTGGCCGCCGCCCTCAGCCTGGCCGCTGCTACCCAGGCCCAGGCCGCCGAGTCCTGTCCCACCACCCTGCGCTTTGCCGATACCGGCATCGAGGGCAGCGAGGAGCTGCAGCGCGCCTACCAGGGCTTCGTCGACGAGGTCGAGTCGCGCCTGGGCGTGACGGTGGAGTTCTTCCCGGTGGGCAACCGCACCACCGCCATCAACGCGCTGCGCTTCGAACAGGTCGATATCGTGCTGGCCGGGCCCTCCGAGTACGTGCTGATGACCGAGCGAGTCCCGGGCACCAGGCCGATCACCGCCATCGTGCGCCCCGACTACTACTCGGTGTTCATCGCCCCCACCGACAGCGACATCGAAAGCCTCGATGACCTCAATGGCAAGCACGTCGCCATGAAGGACCACGGCTCCACCACCGGCCACATCATGCCCAGCTACATGCTGAGCCAGGCCGGCCTGGACATCGACCGCGACCTGCGCATCTCGCTGCTCGACGGCGCTCGCATGCAGGCCCTGGCCTCCGGCGAGGTGGACGCCGTCGGCACCGGCGTGCGCGACTTCGCCCCCTTCGTCGCCCAGCACGGCGAGGCGAACTACCGCATCATCGCCCGCGGCCAGGACATGCCGGGCGACCCCATGGTGGCCGGCCCGCACCTCTCCGCCGAGTGCATCAGCGAGATGCAGGAGGCCTTCATGAACGACCCCGACGGCCTGCTGCAGGCGATCCTCGCCCCGGGCGAGCGCGACAAGTACCTGGGCGCCGAGATGGTGCTGGTGGATGACAGCGAGTACGACATGGTGCGCGAATCCTACGCCCTGCTGGGCCTCTCCGACTGATGGAGCTTCCATGCAGCTGAGCATCGACACTATCACCAAGGTCTATCCGGACGGGACCCGTGCCCTCGACGGGCTGTCGTTCGACGTCAGCCCCGGGGAAGGCGTGGTCATCCTCGGCCACAACGGCTGCGGCAAGTCGACGCTGATGAAGTGCCTGACCGGCCTGGAGCGCCCCACCTCGGGGCGCCTCAGCCTGGCCGGCGTCGACCTCACCTCGGCATCGCGTCACGAGCTGCGGCCCCTGCGCCAGCGCATCGGCTGCGTCTTCCAGAAGTTCAACATGGTCGGCAACCTCTCGGTGCTGCAGAACGTGCTGTTCGGCCTGATGGGGCGCCGCGGCATCCTGGCCAGCCACGCCCTGACCGCCAGCCGGCAGTCACGCCAGGCGGCCATGGAGGCCCTGGAGCGGGTCGGCCTCGCCCACCTGGCGGCGCGCCGCACCGATACCCTCTCCGGGGGCCAGCAGCAGCGCGTGGCCATCGCCCGCATGCTGATGCAGGACGCCGAGATCGTGCTGGCCGACGAGCCGGTGGCCAGCCTCGACCCCCGCGCGGGCCGCGAGGTGATGGAGCTGCTCTGGTCGGTGGTGCGCGAGCGCGGCATGACCGTGCTCTGCGTGCTGCACCAGGTCGAGCTCGCCCGGGAGTACGGCGAGCGGCTGATCGGCCTGCACTCCGGCCAACTAGCCTTTGACAGCCCCGCCGCCCAGATCAGCGACGCCGACATCACGGCCCTCTACCAGACCGATATCACACAGGAGGCTGCCATCGATGAGCGAGTCATCGTCTCGACACAGCGCCCCGCCCAGGCTTGAGCGCCCCTCTCCCATCGCCTTCATCCTGCTGCTGGCCTTCGCGGCCTTCTTCATCAGCGGCTTCTCCAGCGCCAACATCCACTCGGATCGCCTGCTGCGCGGGGTGGCGAACCTCGGCACCTTCTTCGGTGAAGCCCTGCCGCCGGACTTCGCTCGCTGGGACGTGATCGCCATGGCCATGCTGGAGACCTTCCAGATGGCCATCGTCGGGGTGGTGTTCGGGGTGATCCTGAGCCTGCCCATGGCGCTGCTCTGCGCCCGCAACACCAGCCCCCACCCCATCGTCCGGGTGATCGCCCGCAACGTGGTGGCCACCCTGCGCACCGTGCCGGACCTGGTCTGGGCGCTGATCTTCGTGGTCGCCGTGGGGCTCGGCCCGCTCGCCGGGATCCTGGCCATTGTCATGGACACCATCGGCTTCTGCGCGCGCTTCTTCTCGGAGCGCATCGAGGAGGTGGACCCCGGCCCCTGCCAGGCCCTGGCCGCCACCGGCGCCTCGCGCAGCGGCGTGGTCTGCGGGGCCATCCTGCCCGAGTGCACCCCCTCCTTCGTGGCCACCAGCCTCTTCTCGGTGGAGAAGGCGGTGCGCAGCGCCGTGGTGCTGGGCCTCGTCGGCGCCGGCGGCATCGGCGTGGAACTCTCCGCCGCCATGAGCCTGTTCCGCTACGACCAGGCCCTCACCGTGATCCTCGCCATCCTGGTGGTGGTGATCGGCGTGGAGCAGGTCAGCGCCTGGATTCGCAAGCGGGTGATCTAACGGAGATTTCCATGGCACATGCGCTGAAGATCGATCGCCTCCACAAGCGCTTCGGCGATACCGTGGCCCTGGACGGCATCGACCTCGCCCTGCCCCGGGGCCAGGTGCTGGCCCTGCTGGGCCCCTCCGGCTGCGGCAAGACCACCCTGCTGCGCTGCATCGCCGGCCTGATCGAACTCGATGAGGGCGAGGTGCATCTCGGGGGGGAGTGCGTGGCCTCGCGAGGGCGCCACCTGAGCCCCGACGATCGCCGGCTGGGCATGGTCTTCCAGGACTACGCCCTCTGGCCCCACATGAGCGTCTATCAGAACGTGGCCTTTCCGCTGGAGATGCAGGGGGTGAAGGCCAACGCGCGCCGTCCCCAGGTGGAGTGGGCGCTCTCGCTGGTGGGGCTCGCCGACTACGCCGACCGCGCCCCCGGCGCACTCTCCGGAGGCCAGCAGCAGCGGGTGGCACTGGCGCGGGCCATCGTCGCCAGGCCGCGGCTGCTGCTGATGGACGAGCCCCTCTCCAACCTCGACAAGGGGCTGCGCGAGAGCCTGGCTCTCGAGATCCGCAGCCTGATCGAGGAGCTCAACCTGACTGCGGTGTTCGTCACCCATGACCAGCATGAGGCCTTCGCCCTGGCCGACCGGGTCGCCGTCCTGCAGCAGGGCCGGCTGCAGCAGGTCGATTCGCCGGAGGCGCTCTTCCATACCCCGGCAACGCCGGAGATCGCCGACTTCGTGGACGCCGGCACCCTGCTCGATGCCCGGCTCGACGCCGCTGGCCTGGCCATCGCCGACGCTCAGCTGCCGATGGCCTCGGCCTGCGGCTACCGAGGCGAGGTGCGGCTGCTGCTGCCACGCCGCGCTCTGCGTCTGTGCGCCCCCGACGCCGGCCTGGTGCGCGGGCGAATCACCGGTCGCCTGTTCCAGGGCGAGCACCTGGCGCTTCAGCTCACCCTGGCCGATGGTCGCTCACTCAAGCTGCATGCGCCTCATGCGCCGGAGCGGGGCTGCCAGGTGGGGATCGACCTCGATGTCGCCGCCCTGCGCGCCTGGGATGACCGGGCACGGCTGCTCGACCTGGTGCCCCATGCCGACGTGGCGGCCATCGCCGGCGGCTGACCGCGGCCCACCTCGCTGTATACATCATCAAGGAGACCGACATGTTCCCACTGAAGCCCCTTGCCCTCGGCGCCTGCCTGTTCGCCCTGCCGAGCCTGGCGGCCGCCAATGCCTTGACCGTCTACTCCGCCGGCCCTGGCGCGCTGATCGACAATCTCGCTGCCGACTTCACCGAGGAAACCGGTATCGAGGTCAACGTCTTCCAGAGCACCACCGGCCAGGTGATGGCGCGCCTGGAGTCCGAACAGGCCAATCCGCTGGCCGACGTGGTGGTGTCCGCCTCCTGGGACAGCGCCAAGTCGCTGCATGGGGAAGGCCTCCTGCATGAGTACCTTTCTCCCAACGCCGCGACGGTGCCCGACTTCCTCAAGACCAACCATTATGTGGCCCAGGGGGTTTCGGCCCTGGCACTGGTGTGGAATCGCGATAGCGACGTACCCGCCCCCGCCGACTGGAGCGACCTGACCGATGCCGCCTACCGCGACCAGGTGACCATGCCCGACCCGGCCCAGTCCGGCGCCGCCTTCGAGCTGGTCAGCGGCCTGCTCACGGCCATGGGCGAAGACGCTACCTGGTCGCTGATGGAAGCACTCGCCGACAACGGCATGATCGTGCCCGGACCCAACGCTCGCGCCCTAAACCCGGTGCTGCAGGGGGCCAAGTCGGTGGTGTTCGGCGCGGTGGACTACATCTCCCTGGGCCAGCAGGCCGAGGGCGAGGCCATCGAGGTGATCTTCCCCGAGAGCGGCACCGTGATCGCCCCGAGGCCGATGATGATTCTGGCCTCCACCTCGATGCCCGACGAGGCCGAGCGGTTCATCGACTTCGTGCTCTCCGAACAGGGCCAGGCACGCGTCGCCGAGCGCTACCTGATGCCGTCACGCACCGATATCGAGGCGCTGCGCCCCACCATCGAGGAGCTGACCCTGATCGAGGTGGACAGCGAGGCCATGAACGCCCAGCGCGAGGCCATCATTTCCCGCTTCCGCGAGGCCACGGACAGCTGATGTCGGCACCACCTGTCTCTCGCCTGCCCCGCATCACCGGGGCGGGCTTCGTCATGCTGCTGACCGCGGCGGCCCTGCTGCTGCTGGTCGGGCTGCCACTGCTCTACGTGTTGCTTCAGGCGATCTTTCCCGGCTGGTCTCGGGGCGATCTCACCGGCGCCTTCGGCCTGTTCGTGCCGCTGCTCTCCGACCCGGCGCTGCTGGGGCTGCTCGGCAACACCCTGCGCCTGGGTATCGCCGTGGTGGCGACCTGTGCCCTGCTGGCCATCCCGCTGGGCGCATTGCGCGCCCTGACCCGGGTGCCCGGTGGCGCCGCCTGGGATCTGATCTTCCTGATCCCCTTCATGATCCCGCCCTACATCGCCGCGCTCTCCTGGATGCTGACCCTGCAGCCGAGCGGCTATGCCGAACAGCTCAGCGGTGTCGCCGCCAGCCAGTTCCTGTTTTCCTTCTCGGGCATCGTCTTCGTGATGGTGCTCAATGTCTTCCCGGTGGTCTACTTCGCCGTATCGCGCACCATGATGAGCGTTGGCGGCCGCTATGCCGCCGCCGCGCGCGTCAGCGGCGCCGGTGGCTGGCGCGCCTTCTGGCGCATCACCCTGCCGCTCTCCACCCCGGGCATCGCCGCCAGTCTGCTGCTGGTCTTCGCGCTGACCATCGAGGAGTTCGGCACGCCGGCGACCCTGGGCGCCCAGGCGGGCTACAAGGTGCTGGTCACCGGCATCCACGAGCGCTTCGCCGACTGGCCCATCGATATTCCGGGTGCGGCGGTGCTGTCGCTGCTGCTGGTGATGCTGGCCATGGCGGCCTTTTACCTGCAGCACTGGCTGGTGACGCGGCGCTCCTTCGTCAGCCAGACCGGCAAGCCGGCGGCGGTGGAGCGCGTCGAACTGGGTCCCTGGCGCTGGGCGGTGCTGGGTTTCTTCAGCCTGGTGGCGCTGGCCGCCGTGGCGGTGCCGATACTCGCCGTGCTGGCCACCGCCTTCACCGGCACCCTCTCCGGCGGCCTGACCCTGGAGAACCTGTCGCTGCGCCACTTCGAGGCGCTGCTGGCCAACCGCGGCGGCGCCCTGCAGGCGCTCTCTACCAGCCTGGGACTGGCCATCGGCGCGGCGCTGCTCACCGGCGTGCTGGGGGCCCTGGTGGGTTATCTGGTGGTACGCGCCCGGCTGCGGGGGAAGGGGCTGCTCGACCTGCTCTCGCTGCTGCCCAACACCATGCCCGGCATCGTGGTGGCCGTGGGGCTGATCCTGGCCTGGAACCAGGCCTGGTGGCCGATCCAGATCTACAACACCGGTGCCATGCTGCTGCTTGCATACGCCTGCCTGCTGCTGCCCTATCCGGTGCGCTACGCCTCGGCGGCCTTCCGCCAGATGGGCGAGAGCCTGGAGGCGGCGGCGCGGGTCTGCGGGGCCGGCTTCTTCACCGCCTTCCGGCGCATCCTGCTGCCGGCCCTGGCGCCCAGCCTGATCGTCTCCATGCTGCTGGTGTTCGCCATCGCCTCCCGGGAACTGGTGGCCTCGCTGATGGTGGCGCCCGCCGGCATGCGCACGGTCTCCACCTTCGTGTTCGGCCAGTTCGAGCAGGGCTCACCCGGCGTCGGCATGGCAATGAGTGCCGTGGCGATCTTCACCACCACGGCGCTGCTGGTGGCGCTGACGGTGTTCAGCCGCAGGCGGCTGCCCATTTCAGCATGAATAGCAGCTCCTCCGTCAGGATTTAAAAGGAGAACTCATATGATCGATAACTCAGAAGCTCTAGCCCGGAAATTG
>NZ_JACUUD010000212.1 GCF_014859505.1 Halomonas sp. | reverse complement strand
CAGGCCTTCCTGTGGCAGGTGCGCTACGCCCTGCACATGCTCACCGGCCGCGCCGAGGACCGCCTGCAGTTCGATCACCAGCGCACCATCGCCGAGCTGTTCGGCTTCCGCGACACCCCGGAGCGCCTCGCCGTCGAGCAGTTCATGAAGCGCTACTACCGTCACGTGACGGCCCTGGCCGGGCTCAACGACATGCTGCTGCAGCACTTCGACGAGGCGATCCTCCACGCCGGCGAGGAGCTCGAGACCACCCCGCTCAACGACCGCTTCGAGATCTGCGGCGGCTACATTCAGGCACGCTCGCGCAACGTCTTCCGCGACCGTCCCGCGGCCCTGCTGGAGCTCTTCCTGCTGATGGCCGAGCACCCGGAGATCGAGGGGGTCCGTGCCGATACCATTCGCCTGATCCGGGACCACCGCCACCTGATCGACGACCTCTACCGCGACGACGTGCGCCACCAGAGCCTGTTCATGGAGCTGCTGCGCTCCGGCGGCAACGTCGCCCGCCAGCTGCGCCGCATGAATCGCTACGGGGTGCTGGGCAAGTACCTGCCGGAGTTCGGTCGCGCGGTGGGACTGATGCAGCACGATCTCTTCCACATCTACACGGTCGACGCCCACACCCTGCGGCTGCTGAAGTTCATCCACGGCTTCCGCAAGCCCGAGGCCCGCGAGACCTTCCCGGTGGCCGCCAACGTCGTCCATCAGCTACCCAAGCTGGAGCTCTTGTGGATCGCCGGGCTCTACCATGACATCGGCAAGGGGCGCGGCGGCGACCACTCGCTCCTCGGCGCCCGGGACGTCGAGGTCTTCGCCGAGCGCCACGGCCTCTCGACCCGCGACACCCGCCTGGTGGGCTGGCTGGTGGAGCACCACCTGACCATGTCGATGGTGGCCCAGAAACGCGACACCACCGACCCCGACGTGATCGCCGACTTCGCCCGCCTGGTGGGCGACGAGACCCGCCTCGACTACCTCTACGTACTCACCGTGGCCGACATCAACGCCACCAACCCGACGCTGTGGAACGGCTGGCGTGCCTCGCTGCTGCGCCAGCTCCACGCCGAGACCAAGCGCGCCCTGCGCCGCGGCCTGGAGAACCCCCTGGAGCGCGACGACTCGGTCAACGAGACCCGAGGCGAGGCGCTGTCGCTGCTCGCCGCGGTAGGCGCCGACATGGCCAGCGTGGAGCAGCTGTGGGAGTCGCTGGGCGAGGAGTACTTCCTGCAATACGCCCCCAGCGAGATCGCCTGGCAGACCCAGGGCATCCTCGCCCACGGCGGCAGCCAGCTGCCGCTGATCCTGATCAGCGCCCCGGCCGACGGCATGGCCGAGGGGGGCACCAAGGTATTCATCCACACCCGCTCGGTGGACGACCTGTTCGCCGCCACCGCCGCCGCCCTCGACCAGCTCGGCCTCTCCATCCATGACGCCCGCATCGCCACCTCCAGCAACGACTGGACGCTGAACACCTTCATCGTGCTCGACGACCATGGCCAGGCGATCCGCGACCCGGGGCGCATCGAGGAGATCCGCGCCCACCTGGTGGGAGAGCTCGACGACCCGGACGACTACCCCGAGATCGTCACCCGCCACACCCCGCGCCAGCTGCGCCACTTCCGGGTGCCCACCGAGGTGATCATCGAGCAGGACCCCGCCAACGAGCGCACCCTGCTGGAGCTGATCGCCCCGGACCGCCCCGGCCTGCTGGCCCGGGTGGGGCGCATCTTCATGGAGCAGGACATCGCCCTCTCCGCGGCCAAGATCGCCACGCTGGGCGAGAAGGTGGAGGATGTCTTCTTCATCACCGACAAGGCCGGGCTACCGCTCACCGACCCGGAACGCCAGGCGCAGCTGCGCCAGCGGCTCGTCGAGGTGCTGGATGTGTCGGGTTAGCCGCGTTTGAGGCCAACCCCGGGCTTCCCTATAATCGAGCCCCTTCCTGTCACGATCCACCTCAACGACGCCCGAGGCCACGGCCGGCGAGGCGCGCCTGGACACCCATGAACCCCGATCTCGACGCCCTCAAGCCCTACCCCTTCGAGAAGCTCGCCGCCCTCAAGGCCGGCGTGACGCCACCCGAGGGGCTGGCCCACGTGCCGCTGACCATCGGCGAGCCCCAGCACGCCCCCTACCCGGCGGCGCTGGCCACCCTGGTCGAGCACCAGGCCGAGTTCGCCCGCTACCCGGCCACCGCGGGACTGCCCGAGCTGCGCGAGGCAATCGGCGGCTGGGCCACGCGACGCTTCGGGCTCGCGGGCCTCGACCCCGAGCGCCAGGTGCTGCCGGTCAACGGCACCCGGGAGGCGATCTTCGCCTTCGTCCAGGCGGCACTCGACCGCACCCGCCCCGCCAAGGTGGCGATGCCCAACCCCTTCTACCAGATCTACGAAGGGGCCACCCTGCTGGCCGGCGGCGAGCCCCTCTACCTGGACTGCACCGCCGAACATGGCTTTCGTCCCGACGTCGACGCCGTGCCCGCCGAGACCTGGCGGCAGGTGCAGATCCTCTTTATCTGCTCGCCGGGCAACCCCACCGGCGCAGTGACGCCGCTGGCCGAGTTCCAGAAGCTGATCGCACTGGCCGACGAGCATGACTTCATCATCGCCTCGGACGAGTGCTACTCGGAGCTCTACCTGGACGAGGCCGCCCCGCCGCCGGGGCTGCTCGAGGCCTGCGCGGCGCTCGGCCGCCACGACTACCGGCGCTGCCTGGTCTTCCACTCGCTCTCCAAGCGCTCCAACCTGCCGGGGCTGCGCTCCGGCTTCGTGGCCGGCGACGCCGGGCTGATCGCCCCCTTCAAGCGCTACCGCACCTACCACGGCTGCGCCATGGCCCTGCCGGTGCAGCGCGCCTCGATCACCGCCTGGCACGACGAGGCCCACGTGCGCACCAACCGCGACGCCTACCGCGAGAAGTTCGCCGCGGTGACCGAGATACTCGCCCCGGTGATGGACTTCCCCGCGCCGGAGGCGAGCTTCTACCTGTGGCCGGCGGTGCCCGGCGGCGACGACGAAGCCTTCACCCGGGCGCTCTACGCCGAGGAGCACGTCAGCGTGCTGCCCGGTAGCTATATGGGTCG
>NZ_JACUUD010000211.1 GCF_014859505.1 Halomonas sp. | reverse complement strand
TCTGGATGATGTTCTCGACATCCTCGCCCACGTAGCCGGCCTCGGTCAGCGTGGTCGCGTCGGCGATGGTGAAGGGCACGTTGAGCAGCCGCGCCAGAGTCTCGGCCAGCAGGGTCTTGCCGCTGCCGGTGGGTCCGATCAGCAGGATGTTGGACTTGCCGAGCTCCACATCATCCTTCCTGACCTCGGAGCGCAGACGCTTGTAGTGATTGTAGACGGCTACCGACAGCACCATCTTGGCGCGGTCCTGACCGATCACATAGTCGTCGAGGGTGTGACGTATCTCGCGAGGAGTCGGCAGACGCTCCTCGTCGGTCTCGGCATCGGCATCGAGCACCTCCTCGCGAATGATGTCATTGCAGAGGTCGACACACTCATCGCAGATATAGACGGACGGGCCGGCAATCAGCTTGCGTACCTCGTTCTGATTCTTGCCGCAGAACGAGCAGTAGAGCAGCTTGCCGCCTTCGTCCTTGCCTTTGCCGTCGGCCATTCGCATACCTCTTCTCAATTGGCCCGGCGCCCATGGCGCCCGGCCGGGCTCACATCGGCAGCACAGGCTGCCGGAGAACGCTGTCAGGGCGTGATAAAAATCACGCTATCAGGATGTGGGCCGCTTATCCAGCACCACATCGATCAGGCCATACTCGGCCGCCTGCACGCCATTCATGAAGTTGTCGCGGTCGGTATCCCGCGCGATGATGTCGATGTCCTGGCCGGTGTGGTGGGCCAGAATCGAGTTGAGCTTGTCGCGGATGCCGAGGATCTCACGGGTGTGGATCTCGATATCCGAGGCCTGGCCCTGGTAGCCCCCCAGCGGCTGATGGATCATCATCCGCGAGTTGGGCAGGCAGAAGCGCTTGCCCGCCGCACCGCCGGCCAGCAGGAAGGCCCCCATGCTCGCCGCCTGACCGATACACACGGTAGAGACGTCGGGCTTGATGAACTGCATGGTGTCGTAGATCGACATGCCTGCCGTGACGCCGCCTCCAGGCGAGTTGATGTAGAGGTGGATGTCCTTGTCCGGATTCTCGGATTCCAGGAACAGCAGTTGGGCGACGATCAGGTTGGCCATGTAATCTTCCACCGGACCCACCAGGAAAATCACACGCTCCTTGAGCAGGCGGGAATAGATGTCATAGGCCCGCTCGCCGCGTGCGCTCTGCTCGACCACCATCGGCACCAGGCCGCCGGCGTTGTGGATCTCGAACTCGTTGCTCATCAGTGTGATGTCCTTGCATCCGAAGAATGGAAGCGGTTGGGCGGGCGCGCCGATCGTCGGCGCGCCCGCCGAAAGGAGATGAAGGAGATCAGGCCTTGTTCTCTTCCTGACCCTCTTCCTCGGTCTCCTCCGCGTCGGCCTCGGCCTGCTGCTGGGCAGCGGCCAGGACCTCCTGGTAGGTCATGCTGACATCCTTGACATTGGCCTGCTCGAGCAGCTTGTCGACGGCCTTCTCTTCGAGGATGGCAGACTTGACCTGGGTCTTCATCTGGTCGTTGCCCATGTAGTACTCGACCACCTGGGACGGCTCCTGGTACTGCTCGGCGAGCTCCTCGACCTTGGCGCGGATCTCGTCGTCGGTGGCGTCGAGCTCACCGGACTTGATCACCTCGGCCAGCAGCAGGCCGACCTGCACGCGGCTCCTGGCCTGTTCGGCGAACAGCTCGTTGGGCAGCTGGGAGACGTCGAAGTCCTCGCCCAAGCCAAACTGCTGGGCCGCCTGGCGTTTGAGGCCGTCGGTCTCCTGCTGGATCAGCGACTGCGGCACCGGGATCTCGTTGGCCTTCTGCAGCGCGGTCAGCACCTGCTGCTTGACACGGTTGTCGACGGCCTGCTCTGCCTCGCGGGTCATGTTCTTCCCGACCTCGGCGCGGAACCTGTCGAGATCACCGTCATCGACACCGAACTTCTTGATGAACTCGGCATCCACCTCGGGCAGGGCCTGGCCCTTCACGGCGTGAAGCTTGACCTTGAAGGTGGCTTCCTGACCGGCCAGATGCTCGGCCTGGTAGTCCGCGGGAAAGGTGACCTTGATCTCCTTCTCCTCGCCAGCCACGGCACCCACCAGCTGCTCCTCGAAGCCCGGGATGAAACTGCCGGAGCCCAGCACCAGGCTGTGACCCTCGGCGCTGCCGCCCTCGAAAGGCTCGTCGCCCAGGAAGCCCTGGAAGTCGAGGGTCACCTGGTCGCCGTCTTCGGCGGCGCGCTCGACCTCTTCCCATCCGGCGTTCTGCTTGCGCAGGGTCTCGATCATCTCGTCGACGTCGGACTCGACCACCTCGACCACCGGGCGCTCGACCTCGGTGCCCTCGATGGAGGAAAGCTCGAACTCCGGATAGACCTCCAGGGTCGCCACGAACTCGAGATCCTTGCCCGCCTCATTGACGGTGGGCTCGATCTGCGGGAAACCCGCCGGATTGAGTTCGTTCTCGGTAAGGGCGCGCACATAGCGCTCGCGCATCACTTCGCCCACCACCTCGTTGCGCACGTCGTGGCCGTAGCGCTGCCGGATCACCGACATCGGCACCTTGCCCTTGCGGAAGCCGTCGATGCGAACATTCTTGGCGGCATCCTTGAGACGGGCATTGACGGCCTCGTCGATCTCTGCGGCCGGCACCTGAAGGGTGATGCGGCGTTCGATCTGGGAGGTCGTATCGACGGAAACTTGCATGAAATGTCCTCTACCGACTGGGGGCGTTGTGTTGAAGAGTGAAAGGATCAAGGGGGGATTTTATGAATCCCGCCCGGCACTGGCAAGCGCCATGCCCAATAGATGGGGACTTCACGCGCTATTGCAAGAGCCATTCGGCCGGGGCATCCGATAACGGACGCCATGGACCGGAAACGACAAAGTCGCCGGCTCGGAGAGCCCGCGTCGGGATCGATAGCAATAAACTGAGCAAGATTGATCGGGAAGGCGTCAAGGAGTGGGGTGGATGATGGGGATCGAACCCACGACCACCGGAGCCACAATCCGGGGCTCTACCACTGAGCTACATCCACCACTGCCTTGAAACATCTGTCGAAATGGGGTGGATGATGGGGATCGAACCCACGACCACCGGAGCCACAATCCGGGGCTC
>NZ_JACUUD010000057.1 GCF_014859505.1 Halomonas sp. | reverse complement strand
CGAATAACGAGGAGAGTTCATCATGCCCCGCCATCTGAAGGTCGGCCTGGTCCAGCAGCCCGCCTGGCCCGACAAGGCCAGAAGCCTCGCCGAGAGCGAGGCCGGCATCCGCGAGCTGGCTGCCGCCGGCGCCGAACTGGTGATGCTCCAGGAGCTGCACGCGACCCACTATTTCTGCCAGTACGAGGACACCGAGCTGTTCGACCTGGCCGAGTCCCTGGACGGCCCCACCGGCACCCGCCTGGCAGCGCTGGCCGCCGAGCTCGATATCGTGCTGGTGGGCTCGCTGTTCGAGCGCCGCGCACCGGGGCTCTACCACAATACCGCCGTGGTCTATGACCGCAAGCTGGGCGCCGTGGGCCACTACCGCAAGATGCACATTCCCGACGATCCGGGCTTCTACGAGAAGTTCTACTTCACCCCCGGGGATGCCGACGACGTCCGCGGCCAGGGCTTTGCGCCCATCGACACCTCGGTGGGCCGGCTCGGCTTGCTGGTGTGCTGGGACCAGTGGTACCCGGAGGCGGCGCGGCTGATGGCGCTGGCCGGGGCGGAGCTTTTGCTCTACCCCACCGCCATCGGCTGGGACCCGACCGACGACGACGCCGAGAAGACCCGCCAGAAGGACGCCTGGACGCTGATCCAGCGCAGCCACGCGGTGGCCAACGGCGTGCCGGTGATCGTCGCCAACCGGGTCGGCCACGAGCCCGACCACTCCGGGGTCGGCCATGGCATCGACTTCTGGGGCGGCAGCTTCATCGCCGGGCCCCAGGGGGAGCTGCTGGCCCATGCCGGGGTGCAGGCCGAGCGTCTGCTGGTGACCCTGGACATGGGCCGCGGCGAGGACGTGCGGAGGATCTGGCCGTATCTGAGAGATCGCCGTATCGATGCCTATGGCGACCTCACCCGCCGCTATCGGGACTGAGTCCTACTCGTCCTCCTCGGCGCGGGGCAGCACCCAGTTGAGCACGATGCCCACCAGGGCGGCGAGGCTGACTCCCTGCAGGGTGAACTGACCGCCGCCGAACTGCATACCGCCGATGCCGAAGACCAGGATCAGCGAGATCACCACCAGGTTGCGCGGCGCGGTCAGCGAGTGGCCGGCGCGCACCAGGGTGTTCATGCCCACCACGGCGATGGAGCCGAACAGCAGGGTCATGATGCCGCCCATCACCGGGCCCGGGATGGTCTGCAGCAGGGCGCCGAGCTTGGCCACGAAGGCCAGGCCGATGGCGAGGCAGGCCGCCACCACCATGTACTTCGGGTTGAAGGCGCGGGTCAGGGTCACCGCCCCGGTCACCTCGGAGTAGGTGGTGTTGGGCGGACCGCCGAACAGCGCCGCGGTGGTGGTGGCCAGGCCATCCCCCAGCAGGGTGCGGTGCAGGCCGGGCTTCTCCAGGTAGTTCTTCCGTGTCACCGAGCCGATGGCCACCATGTCGCCGATATGCTCCACCGCCGGGGCGATGGCCACCGGAATCATGAAGAGGATCGCCGCCCAGTGGAAGCTCGGGGCGGTGAAGGCGGGCATCGACAGCCAGGCCGCCTCGCGCACCGGCGTGAAGTCCACCATGCCCATCATCAGCGCCAGCACATAGCCGGTGACGATGCCGCCCATGATCGGGATCAGGCGGATCAGGCCGCGACCGAACACCGCCAGCACCAGGGTCACCAGCAGGCTGGTCATGGAGAGGAAGATCGCCGGGGCGTAGCCGATGTGGTCGCTGGTCTCGCCGGTGGCCATGCTGACCGCCACCGGCGCCAGCGCCAGGCCGATCACCATGATCACCGGCCCCACCACCACCGCCGGCAGCAGCCGATGCAGCCAGGCGGTGCCCTTGAGGCGCACGGCCTGGGAGATCGCCACATAGACCAGGCCCGCGGCCATCAGCGCCCCCATGGTGGCCGGAATACCGAAGTTGGCTACCGAACCCTGGATCGGGGCGATGAAGGCGAACGACGAGGCCAGGAAGACCGGCACGGTGACCCGGGTGATGCCGTGGAACACCAGGGTGCCGACGCCGGCGGTGAACAGCGCCACGCTGGGGTCCAGGCCGGTGAGCAGGGGTACCAGCACCAAAGCACCGAAGGCGACGAAGAGCATCTGGGCCCCGGTCAGCAGGACCTTGATGGGCGACTCGGCCGCTGGGTGGGCGGCCGCCGAGGTATCAGTCATGAGGGCTCCAGGGAGTCAGGGTGAAGGGATCGCGCGGCATTCTAGCAGCCCGCCCCACCGGGAACGAGCCACCGCTCAGCCCTCCGCTTCCACCCTGCTCTCACGCGGCTCGGGCGGGGCCTCGGCCAGGTATTCCTCCAGGCGCTGCTGCGCCAGGTCCCCGAAGAGTATCCGGCAGGCCTCGTCCAGTCCCGGCGATTCGCGGATGCTCGACTCCGATACCACCAGGGAGACCTTGGAACGCCGACGCAGGAAGTCCTCCAGGCGGGTGACCATCTCCCGGCGCCGGGCCTGCTCGAGTTCCACCCGCAGGTACTCGGTCCCCTCGATGAGCACCTCGGCCTGGCGCTCGTCCTGGCGGATCGCCTCGAGCATCTCGAAGCCCTGAGACCCGTAGCGCCGCCACAGGCGCTGGCTGAGCGGCTCGGAGGCATGCTCGGCGGTCATGGCATCCAGGTCCATCAGCCGGGCCTGGTGCAGGAAGGCCTCGCGCACCGAGGCATCCGGCTCGCCGTACCAGCGCTGATCCGGGTAGGGAAGCTCGATCCCCAGGCCGCGTACCGCCTCGACCACCTCCTCGCCCACGTTCAGGCAGTCGGTGAGCTTGCCGCCGAAGATGCTGAGGTGGGCGCGCTGGCGGTCGAGGTCGATGGCGTGCTTGCGCGACAGGTTGAGGAAGTCCCGCTCACCGCCGCCGCTGGGCTTCACGGCCAGCGGCCTGACGCCGCAGCGCGTGGCGATGATGTCCGATGTCTCCAGCGGCCTGGGGAGCGCCAGACGCGTGTTGATGTTGTCGAGCACGAAGCGGATGTCCTCCGCCGTGGCCCCGACCTCGGGCGTCTCCACCCGGGTATCGGTGGTGCCGATGCAGGTGCGCTGCCCCATGGGAATGACGAAGAAGAGCCGCCCGTCGTCGGCGAAGAAGGCCAGCACCCGATGGCTCTCGGTGAGCCGAGGGACGATCAGGTGGATGCCCTTGGAGAAGACATGGTGGTGCTCGGTGCGCTGCCCGGCGCGCTGGTTCAGTTGGTCGACCCAGGGGCCTGCCGCATTGATCAGCACCCGCGAGCGTATCTCGAAGGTATCGTCGGTCATCACGTCGCGGGCCCGGGTGATCCAGACGCCCTCCTCGCGCCGCGAGTCCAGGTACTCGACGTAGTTGGCCGCCACGGTGCCGAAGTCCAGGGCAGCACGCACGAAGTTGAAGACGAAGCGCGCGTCGTTGTCGTGGAGATAGGCATCGGAGTACTCGAAGCCCCCCACCGCCGAGCCGACATCGATGATCGGCTCCCGGGCGTGAAGCGCCGCCGGCCTCAGATAGTGGGGCCGGCGGGTGAAGGCGTTGCCCATCAGCCAGTAGAGCCAGGTGCCCGCCCAGGGCACCAGCGGGTGGTGGCGAAAGCCCCGGTTGATGGTGGTGAGGAAGCGGATCTCCTGCACCGAGGAGGGGTAGCTTCTGATCAGGTGGTTGCGGCTGCGGCAGAGCTTGCGCACCAGGGCGAAGTCCCCGCTCTCCATGTACTTGATGCCGCCCCATACCAGGTTGGAGGAGTGCATGCTGGTGCTGCCGGCGAAGTCGCCCTTGTCGATCAGCGCCACTCGAGCCCCCTTCCCGCTCAGCGCCGCCGCCGCGGAGGCCCCGTTGATGCCGCCGCCGACGACCAGGACATCGAAGCAGCGCCGGGGCAGCTTGCGCAGGTTGTTCTGTCTGAGTTGCATCTCTTGCCCTTCCTGAAAGCCCTTTCTGAAAACCCGTCTTGAAAACCCTTCTCGAAAAAGGGGCCCCGCTCGGCATGACCGAGCGGGGCCTGGGTCCCGTTCGGGCAACCGGTCACACATTGCTGATCCCGGTATTGCCGGGAGGTTGGCGGGCGGCGAGCCGCCCGCCGGTCCCCTGTTACCGTGTGCCGGCCGCCATCCACGCCTCCATCATCTCGTCGTAGGGCACGGTGGTGCCCTGGGGCATCTCGTCGTCGAGTTTCGCCTTGGGCGCGCCCGGCTGGGAGAGCCAGTACTCGGCATCACGCTCCTCGTTGAGCTGCGGCGCGTAGACCTCGAAGACCCCGGCCCGAGCCAGGCGAGCCATCACGCTGTCCAGGTCGCCGGCCAGGTTGTCCAGCCCCTCCTGCGGGGAGATCTCGCCGCTGATGACCGGGGCGAGGTTCTGCCACCAGAGCGGCGCCATGCGCGGGTAGTCGGGCACGTTGGTGCCGGTGGGCGTCCAGTTGGACTCGTTGGGGCTGCGGTAGAACTCCACCAGGCCGCCCAGCTTCGGGGCCATCTCGGTCATCTGCTCGGAGAAGATGTCCGACTCGCGGATCGGCGTCAGGCCGGCCATCAGCTTCTCCAGGGAGACACTCTTGGCTACCGTAAACTGACCAAACAGCCAGGCGGCGGTGCGGCGGTCCTCAGGCGTGGAGTCGAAGAAGGTCCAGGAGCCCACGTCCTGGTAGCCCACTTTCATGCCCTCCTCCCAGTAGGGACCGGTGGGCGACGGCGCCATGCGCCACAGCGGATTGCCCTCGTCATCGGTCACCGGCAGGCCCGGGTCGGTCATGTCGGCGGTGAAGGCCGTGTACCAGAAGATCTGCTGGGCGATCTGGCCCTGGGCCGGCACGGGGCCCGCCTCGCCGAAGGTCATGCCCTGGGCCTCCTCGGGGGCATAGTCACGCAGCCAGTCCACCGCCTTCTGCATGGCGAAGACCGAGGCCGGGGCGTTGGTGCCGCCGCCACGGGTCACGCTGGCGCCCACCGGGCGGCTCTCCTCGTCGACGCGGATCCCCCAGTCATCCACCGGGTTGCCGAAGGGCACGCCGGGGCTGCCCATGCCGGCCATGGAGAGCCAGGAGTCGTGGAAGCGCCAGCCCAGCGACGGGTCGCGACGGCCATAGTCCATGTGGCCGTAGACGCGGGTGCCGTCGATCTCGCCGACATGCTCGGAGAAGAACTCGGCGATGTCCTCGTAGGCCGTCCAGTTGGTGGGCACGCCCAGGTCGTAGCCGTAGATGTCGCGGAACTGCTCCTGGAGGTCCTCGCGCTGGAACCAGTCGTAGCGGAACCAGTAGAGGTTGGCGAACTGCTGGGCGGGCAGCTGGTAGATGCTGCCATCGGGGCCGGTGGTGTACTGGATGCCGATGAAGTCGTCCAGGTCCAGGGTGGGCAGCGTGAAGTCGGCCCACTCGTTCTCCATCGCCTCGGAGAGGTTGATGGTGGTGCCATAGCGGATATGGGTGCCGATGGCGTCGGAGTCGTTGATGAAGCCGTCGTAGATGTTGCGACCCGACTGCATCTGGGTCTGCATGTTGTTGACCAGGTCACCCTCGCCGATGATGTTGTGGGTGACGTCGATGCCGGTCAGCTCGCTGAAGGCTCTCGCCAGCACGTCCCGCTCGTAGACGTGGGTGGTCAGGCCCTCGGCCACGGTGTTGATGGACATGCCGCGGAACGGCTCGGCCGCCTCGGCGAACCAAAGCAGCTCCTCGATCTGCTCCTCGCGGGAGAGCGTCGAGTTCTGGAAGTGCTCGTCGACCAGCCGCTCGGCGATGGCGCGGGCGTCGTGGTTGTCGGCGTGCAGGGCGCCGCTGGCCAGCATCACGCCGGCCGCCAGCAGAGAGAGTCTCATTGTTGTCGCTTTCATGTTGACCTCTTCGGTTGTGGGGGTTCGTCCTTGAACCGGTTGTCATTCGGCTCCGTGCGTTTCTGTCAGCCCCAGCGCATCAGGATCACGAGCCACAGGATCGAGATGGCCAGGGCCAGCCAGAGGCTGATCGAGGTGAAACCCACCACCATCAGGTGGATGTAGGCGGCGCAGAGCAGCCCGATGAACAGCCGGTCGCCGCGGGTGGTGGCGATCGGCAGGAAGCCCCTGCGCTCGATGGTCGGCGAGGCGAGCTCCCAGGCCGTCATTCCCAGCAGGATGACGGCGATGACGGAGAAGAAGATCGCGGTGGGCGTGGTCCATACCATCCATTCCATGATGCGTCCTCCTCAGGTCCGGCCCAGGGCGAAGCCCTTGGCGATATGGTTGCGCACGAAGTAGACCACCACGATGCCGGGCAGGATGGTCAACACCCCGGCGGCGGATAGCGCCCCCCAGTCGATGCCCGAGGCGCCCTTGGTCTGGGTCATCACCGAGCCGATGGGCTGGGCATTGGTGGCGGTCAGGGTGCTGGCCAGCAGCAGCTCGACCCAGGAGAACATGAACAGGAAGAACAGCGTCACGCCGATCCCCGAGCTGATCATCGGGATGAAGATCTTCACGAAGAAGCGCGGGAAGCTGTAACCGTCGATGAAGGCCGTCTCATCGATCTCCTTGGGCACGCTGCTCATGAAGCCCTCGAGGATCCAGACCGCCAGGGGGATGTTGAACAGGCAGTGGGCCAGCGCCACGGCCACGTGGGTATCGAACAGCCCGACGGTGTAGTAGAGCTGGAAATAGGGCAGCAGGAACACCGCCGGCGGCGCCATCAGGTTGGTCAGCAGCCAGAAGAACAGGTGCTTGTCGCCGATGAAGCGATAGCGGCTGAAGGCGTAGGCCGCCGGCAGGGCCACGGCCAGGCTGATCAGCATGTTCATCAGCACGTAGGCGATGGAGTTCACGTAGCCCATGTACCAGTTCGAATCGGTGAAGATCTTGGCGTAATGCTCCAGGGTGAAGTCCTGGGGCCACAGGGTCAGGGCCCCCAGGATCTCGCTGTTGGACTGGAATGACATGTTGAGCAGCCAGTAGACCGGCAGCAGCACGAAGACGATGTAGGCGGTCATCAGGCCGCGGCGGCGCCACTGGCGGGAGACCGGGCGGGCCTGGCGGCGGCGCCTCGCATCGGCCGCGGCGGCCTGCTTGCGCACCGCTTCCGGCGTGGTGGGAATCGACTGGTTCATGTCAGGCCCCCTTGTCCAGTTGCTTGTCCTTCTGGAGGTTCATGATCGCCGTGTAGAAGACCCAGCAGACCAGCAGGATGATCAGGAAGTAGATCAGCGAGAAGGCCGCCGAGGGGCCGAGGTCCTGCTGGCCGATGGCCATGGTGGTCAGCGACTGGCTGAGGAAGGTGGTGGAGTTGCCCGGCCCGCCACCGGTCAGCACGAAGGGCTCGGCGTAGATCATGAAGGAGTGCATGAATCGCAGCAGGATGCCGATGACCAGCACGTTGGTGAGCTTGGGCAGCTGGATGTAGCGGAACACCGCCCAGCGCGAGGCGCGGTCGATGCGCGCCGCCTGGTAGTAGGCATCCGGGATCGAGCGCAGGCCGCTGTAGCAGAGCAGCGCGATCAGCGGCGTCCAGTGCCAGACATCCATCAGGATGATGGTGCCCCAGGCGTCCACGGCGCTGCGGGTGATGTTGTAGCCGTAGCCCAGCTCGCGCAGGCCCCAGCCCATCAGGCCGATGTCGCCGCGGGTGAAGATCTGCCAGATGCTGCCCACCACGTTCCAGGGAATCAGCAGCGGCATGGTCACCAGGATCAGGATCGCCGAGGCCTGCCAGCCCTTCTTGGGCATCAGCAGGGCGATGCCGATGCCCAGCGGCACCTCGATGGCCAGCACCGTCAGCGAGAAGGCGAACTGGCGCACCAGGGCGGCCTGCAGCGCCGGATTGTTGAGGGTCTCCTGGAACCACTCCACGCCGGTGAAGAACCGGGTGTTGGCGTCGAAGACATCCTGGACGGAGTAGTTCACCACGGTCATCAGCGGGATGATCGCCGAGAAGGCCACCAGCAGCAGCATGGGCAGGATCAGCCACCAGGCGCGGTTGCTGTAGATCTTGTTATTCATGGGGAATCTCCACGCGGAACTCGTCGACATAGAGGCCGAGCCGCGCCAGCGGGAAGCGCAGCCAGGCCCTGTCACGCGGCAGGGTATCGTCCTCCTCGATGCGGGCCTTGAAGGGGGTCTCTCCCAGCCGCAGCGAGAGGATGGCGTAGGTGCCGAGGTCCTGGACATCCTCCACCACGGCCTCCATGGCCTCGTCGACCGGGGCGGCATGCACCTTGACGAACTCGGGCCGGATGCCCAGCTTGACGTTGGCCGAGCCCGCCCCGGCCACTGCCGCGTGCACCGCCTCCGGCACGGCCAGGGGCAGCGCCCCGGCCATCACGCGGCCGTCGCGGGCCTCCACCTCGAGGAAGTTCATCCCGGGGCTGCCGATGAAGTAACCGACGAAGGTGTGGTTGGGGGTCTCGAAGAGCTCCCGCGGGGTGCCGAACTGGACCACCTGCCCCTCATACATCACCGCGATCCGATCGGCGAAGGTCGACGCCTCGAGTTGGTCGTGGGTCACATAGACCATGGTGATGTTGAAGCGCTGGTGGATCTCCTTGAGCTTGCGGCGCAGCTTCCACTTCAGCTGGGGATCGATGACCGTCAGCGGCTCGTCGAACAGGATCGCCGAGACGTCGTCGCGCACCAGGCCGCGTCCCATGGAGACCTTCTGCTTCTCGTCGGCGGTGAGGTTCTTGGCCTTGCGACGGAGCTGGGGGGTGAGCTCGAGGACATCGGCCACTTCCAGGACGCGCTCGCGCACCTTGTCGGCGGGAGTCCCGACGTTGCGCAACGGAAAAGCCAGGTTGTCGTAGACCGTCATGGTGTCGTAGACGACCGGGAACTGGAACACCTGGGCGATGTTGCGCGCCTCGGGAGGAAGGTGGTTGACCCGCTCGCCGTCGAAGAGCACATCGCCGCTGGAGGGTTCCAGCAGCCCCGAGATGATGTTGAGCAGGGTCGACTTGCCGCAGCCCGAGGGACCGAGCAGCGCATAGGCCCCGCCCTGGTGCCAGACGTGGTTCATCTCGCGGATCGCGTAGTCCTCGGCAGAGGATGGCGCGGCCAGGTAGGAGTGGGCCAGGCCCTTGAGGGTGATCTCGGCCATCTCATGCCCTCCCGGCGTGGGTCGGAATGTGGACCACGGCACCCTGGCGGTCGAAGGCGTAGACCTTGTGGGTGGGGATGTAGAGCCTGACTGCCTGGTCGGGGTGGAACTCGTGCACCCCCTCGAGGTGAACGGTCAGGTGGAACAGCGCGTTGCGCACGTGCAGGAAGGTCTCGGAGCCGCTGATCTCGGCCATGTCGACCTCCACCTCGACCTCGATGTCATCGTCGGAACGCGGCGCGAGGGTGATATGCGCCGGACGCACCCCGAAGCGGTACTCGCCGGGCGCCAGGGTGCGCAGGTCGTCGTTGAGGGGGAAGTGGACGCGCTTGTCGAAGGTGACCTCGGCCCCCGAGATGATGCCGCGCATGACGTTGATGGGCGGCTCGGAGAACATCTCGGCGGTGAGGATATCCAGCGGCCGATGGTAGACGTCATCGGTGCGTCCATACTGCAGCAGGCGCCCCTCGTGGAGCACCGCGGTGTGGCCACCCAGGGCCAGGGCCTCCGCCGGCTCGGTGGTGGCGTAGACGGCGATGCAGTTGCGCTGGCTGAACAGGGTGCGCAGCTCCTCGCGGAATTCCTCGCGCAGCTTGTAGTCGAGGTTCACCAGCGGTTCGTCGAAGAGCACGATATCGGCATCCTTGACCAGCGCCCGCCCCATGGCGGTGCGCTGCTGCTGGCCACCGGAGAGCTCCAGGGGCAGCCGCTCGAGCAGATGTTCGATATGCAACATCTCGGCGGTCTCGCGGACCCGCCGGTCGATCTCGGCCTTGCTCACCCTGGCCAGCCGCAGCGGCGAGGCAATGTTGTCGTAGACGCTCAGCGAGGGGTAGTTGATGAACTGCTGGTAGACCATGGAGACGTTGCGACGCCGCACGGACACCCCGGTGACGTCCTGGCCGTTCATCAGCACGCGGCCGCGGGTGGGCGTGTCGAGCCCGGCCATGAGCCGCATCAGGGTGGTCTTGCCGGCCAGGGTGCGCCCCAGCAGGACGTTGAAGGAGCCGGGCTCCAGCTCGAGGTTCACATCCGCAACGTGAGTGGCGCCACCGACCGTCAGATCGATATTTTCCAGGATCAATGACATGGCGAGTCTCGGTTGTTCGTTTTTGTATGACGACGATCATGTCGACGTCCGAACACCATAGATCAGGCATGGATTGATGACACCCATGTTGCTAAACGAAAATTCAAACATCGCCAACGGAGCGCCGTGATAAGCAGACAACCCGTTGAAATTGTGAGAATACTACGGGATTTATACTTTAGGCGAAGGGATGGGCGGCGAAGCGGGCGGTGAAAAGCCCACGGGGCCGTGTTCACTAATGAACACGGCCCCGTGGGCGAGGGTCTGAGGCGAGTTGCCTGAGGCGAAAGGACCTCGGCTGAGCGTGCGAGCGGGCTTTAGCGGGTGCCGAAGATCTTGTCGCCGGCATCGCCCAGACCGGGCACGATGTAGCCGTGCTCGTCCAGGTGGTCGTCCACCGCGGCGGTGTAGATCTCGATGTCCGGATAGGCGTCCTGGACCCGCTTGATGCCCTCGGGGGCGGCCACCAGCACGATCACCTTCATGTGCCTGCAGCCGCGCTCGCGCAGCATGTCCAGGGTCGCCACCATGGTGCCGCCGGTAGCCAGCATGGGGTCGATGACGATGGCCATGCGCTCGTCGAGGTCATTGGCGAACTTGGCGAAGTAGGGCACCGGCTCGAGGGTCTCCTCGTCACGGTAGAGGCCCACCACGCTGATCCTGGCGCTGGGGATCAGGTCGGTCACGCCGTCGAGCATGCCGAGGCCGGCGCGCAGGATCGGCACGATGGTGACCTTCTTGCCCTTGAGCAGCCTGACCGGGATCTTGCCGCCGCTCCAGCCGTCGATCTCCTGGGTCTGCAGCTCCAGGTCCTGGGTCGCCTCGTAGGTGAGCAGCTTGGCCAGTTCCCCGGCCAGTTCGCGGAAACTCTTGGTGCTGATTCCGGCTTCACGCATCAGGCCGAGCTTGTGCTGGACCAGGGGGTGATCGATGGCGTGGACGCTCATGGGCGGACCTCTTCACTCGTGGAAACGGGGGCGGGATGGACGATGGCGACCTTCGTCGCATGGCCGGAGTCGACAAATTGGTAATCATTCTACCCACATCCCGCGTCGAGGTTAAGGTCAGGGGATGTCCGGCAGCTGCCAGTCGATGGGCGTGCGGCCCTGCTCCACCAGGAAGGCATTGGCCCGGGAGAAGTGGTGGTTGCCGAAGAAGCCGCGATGGGCCGAGAGCGGCGAGGGATGCGGGGACTCCAGCACCCGATGAAGGGAGGTGTCGATCAGCGCCCGCTTCTTCCGCGCCGGGCTGCCCCACAGCAGGAACACCGACGGGGCGGCATGGGCGTTGACGACCTCGATGGCGCGGTCGGTGAAGGTCTCCCAGCCTTGGCCGCGATGGGAGCCGGCATTCCCCTGCTCCACCGTCAGCGAGGTGTTGAGCAGCAGCACCCCCTGGCGCGCCCAGTGCTCCAGGTTGCCGTGATCCACCGGCCGGAAGCCCACGTCCGCCTGCAGTTCCTTGTAGATGTTGGCAAGCGACGGCGGCACGCGCACGCCCTCGCGCACCGAGAAGCAGAGCCCATGTGCCTGGTTCGGCCCGTGGTAGGGGTCCTGGCCGAGAATCACCACCTTGACCGCGTCCAGGGGGGTGAGCTCGAAGGCCCGGAACCAGTCCGCGGAGTGCGGGTAGATCACCTTCCTGGCCGCCTTCTCCGCGGCCAGGAAGTCGCGCAGCGCCTGCATGTAGGGCGCCTCGAACTCGTCACCCAGCCACTGCTGCCAGCTGTCGGGGAGCGGCGTGCTCATGGGTCAGCGCCTGGCCTGGTCGACCAGCGGCTCGACGTAGGCCACGCCCATGTCCCAGGGGAACTGGATCCAGCAGTCCTGAGCCACCTCGGTGAGGTACTGGTCCACCAGCGGCTTGCCCTCGGGCTTGGCGTAGATGGTGACGAAGTGGGCACGGGGCAGCATCTCGCGCACCTTGCGCGCGGTCTTGCCGGTATCCACCAGGTCGTCCACCAGCAGCCAGCCCTCGCCATCGTGGTCGACGCCCTTCAGCACATCGAGCCCGCCCTGATCCATGTGGTCATAGCTCTTGATGCAGACGGTATCGATCAGGCGCACATTGAGCTCGCGGGCGATCAGCGCGGCGGGGATCAGCCCGCCGCGGGTGATGGCGACGATCCCCTTGAAATCGCGCTCCACCAGCCGGTGGCAGAGCTCGCGCACGTCGCGGTGCAGCTGGTCCCAGGAGACGGTGAAGTGCTTGTGGTAGCGGTTGCTGCTCATGGTGTCACTCGTCCTCGGTAAAGGAACAGACGGCGAAGACGTTGTAGCCCGCCTCGTGGATGCGCCTGGAACCGCCGAGGTCCGGCAGGTCGACGATGGTGGCGGTCTCCACCACCTGGCCGCCGCAGCGGGTGATCAGCTTGGCAGCGGCCAACATGGTGCCACCGGTGGCGATCAGGTCATCGACGATCAGGATGCGATCGCCCGGCTTGAAGGCGTCGGAGTGAAGCTCCACCTCGGCCTCGCCGTACTCCAGGGTGTAGGTCTCGCTGATGGTGCGGAACGGCAGCTTGCCCTTCTTGCGCACCGGCACGAAGCTGCAGCCCAGCTCGTAGGCCAGCGGCGCACCGACGATGAAGCCGCGGGCATCGATGGCAGCGATGGCGTCGAGGTCCATCTCCTGGTAGCGGTGCACGAAGCTGTCGATCAACTTGCGGAAGGCCGCGCTGTTCTGCAGCAGCGGGGTGATGTCACGGAAGTTGACCCCCGGCTGCGGCCAGTCGGGGACGGTGCGGATCACGGACTTGATGTAGTCGCCGTAGATGCTCATCGATTCGGGTCTCGGTGAGTGGATGCAATCGGAAGATCAGTCGAGGAACAGGAACTTGGCCGCGAAAAGCAGCGCCAGCACGATCACCGCCGGGTTCAGGTCCTTGAAGCGGCCGGAGAGCGCCTTGATCGCAGCGTAGCTGATGAAGCCCAGTGCGATGCCCTCGGCGATGGAGAAGGTCAGCGGCATGGCCAGGGCGGCGATCAACACCGGCGCGGCGTCGGTGGGATCCTCCCAGTTGGCGTGGGCCAGACTGCCGGCCATCAGTACCGCCACATAGAGCAGCGCCCCGGCGGTGGCATAGGCGGGGATCGAACCAGCCAGCGGCGCGAAGAACAGACTGATCAGGAACAAACCGGCGACCACCACGGCGGTCAGGCCGGTGCGCCCGCCGGAAGCGATGCCGGCGGTGGACTCGATGTAGCTGGTGGTGGTCGAGGTGCCGAGCACCGCACCGGCCATGGAAGCGCCGCTGTCGGCCATCATGGCGCGCCCGATGCGCGGCAGCTTGCCATCCTTGTCGAGCAGCTTGCCCCGATGGGCCACACCCACCAGGGTGCCAGAGGTGTCGAACAGATCGACGAACAGGAAGGCGAAGATCACGCTGAGCATGGCGATGTCCAGCGCGCCCCACAGGTCCAGCGCCATGAAGGTGGGCGCGATGGAGGGCGGCATGGCCATGATGCCACCGTACTCGTTGTGGCCCAGCAGCATGGCAATCACGGTGATGCCGAGAATGCCGATCATCACCGCCCCGGTGACCTTCAGGTAGGCCAGGGCAGTGATCACGAAGAAGCCGAGCAACGCATAGATGGCGGCCGGCTCGGAGAGATCCCCCAGGGAGACATAGGTGGCCGGGTTGGCGACCACGATGCCGGCGTTCTTCAGTGCGATCATCGCCAGGAAGAGGCCGATACCCGCGGCAATCCCCAGGCGCAGGGAGAGCGGGATCGAGTTGATGATCCACTCGCGCACCCGGAAGATACTCAGCAGGAAGAAGATGAAACCCGAGAAGAAGACCGCGCCGAGCGCCGCCTCCCAGGTGTAGCCCATGCCCAGCACCACGCCGTAGGTGAAGAAGGCGTTGAGGCCCATGCCCGGCGCCTGGGCGATGGGGTAGTTGGCCCACAGCCCCATGATCAGACAGCCGATGGCCGCGGCCAGGCAGGTGGCGACGAAGACCGCACCGTAGTCCATGCCCGCCTCGGAGAGGATGCTGGGGTTGACGAAGATGATGTAGGCCATGGTCAGGAAGGTGGTGATCCCGGCGATGACCTCGGTCTTCACGTTGGTATTGTGCTCGGCCAGCTTGAACTGGTTGTCGATCAGACGTTTCAGCATGGTGGTCGTTCCTGCGCGCGTGGACGGTGCGATGGTCCCGGGGTGCGAGAAAGGCGGCGAGAAAAGCCGCCTATGGTACCCAAAGCGCCTCGGGGATGCGAGATGGCCGTGGGCGGACCATCCCGTGACAGCCCCCTGTATAAGCAACCTCCGGGCCAACCGCCAGCCGTCCCGCCAACGCAGACCTGACGGAACGGTCAAATCGCGCCTGGCTCAGGCGCCGCGGGCCGCCAGCACCCGTTCGACGGTCTCGACGATGGCCTGGGTCTGGGGATCGATCTCGATGTTGACGCGATCCCCCGGCACCCGGTCCACCAGGGTGGTGCGCGCCAGGGTCTCGGGGATCAGGTTGACGCAGAAGCGCGGCCCGTGGGACGCATCGGCCGGACGCACCTCGCCGATGGTCAGACTGATGCCATCGACGCCGATGTAGCCCTTGTCGAACAGGAAGCGGCCCAGGGCATGGGGCAGCTCGAACCAGAGCCGGCGATTGTTGGGCGCCTCATCGAGCTCCACGAGTTCGGCCACGGCCATCACGTGGCCGGACATGGCGTGCCCGCCGATCTCGTCGCCGAAGCGGGCGGCGCGCTCGATATTGACGCGGCTTCCCACCGTCACTGCACCAAGGTTGGTCACCCGCAGCGTCTCGCGCATCAGGTCGAAGCTGACCCGCTTGCCCTCGATGGCGGTCACCGTCAGGCAGACCCCGTTGTGGGCCACCGAGGCCCCGATCTCCAGCCCCTTGCGCAGCGCCTTGGGCAGGGCGATGACATGGGTGCGGAACAGCTCCGCCTCTTCGATGGCAACCACCTTGGCGCTGCCCTGCACGATACCGGTGAACATGGCGTCTCCTCGACTGACTGGCACCCCGGCGCGGGGCACAAGGAGGAAACAGTGTAGGGAATTCCCGCCGACCACGTCCACGACAGGGCATGCCACCCGCCATCAGGGCAGGCGGCCCTGCGGCACCAGCCAGTCCTTTGCGCCCGATAATGACGCATTATTCAGAGGATCTTGCTGAATAAATACTCGACCTCCACAGCATGCACCATTCACGTTGACTTGCGTCCGCGCGCGCCCTATTCTTCCGCGCACATTTAATGGCGCCGATTTGACCCCGGATTGCGGGCGCCAGCGTCGTGCCCCCATCGTGGAGGTCACGACGTGAAGTGCAGCTAAAAGGGTGTGTGCCGCGTCGGGGGCACCCGCCAGGGTGGCCTTTCCCAGTCCAGCGCCCTGCCCTGCACCGCCCGCCACGGCGCCCCCTGCGGTGGCTTCCATGATACGACTCCACAACGTTTCCAAGACCTTTGTCATCAAGGGTCGCAAGCGACGCCAGGGCACCGGCGAGCCTGACGGCGGCGCCAGTACGGTGCAGGCTCTCAGCAACGTCGACCTGCACGTCCCCCAGGGCCAGATCCATGGGGTGATCGGTCTCTCCGGTGCCGGCAAGTCGACACTGATCCGCTGCGTCAACCTGCTCGAGCGTCCCTCGACAGGCACCGTTATGGTCGATGGCCAGGAGCTCACCGGGCTGTCGCGCCAGGCGCTCAACCAGGCACGCCACCGCATCGGCATGATCTTCCAGCACTTCAACCTGCTCACCAACCGCACCGTCTTCGCCAACGTGGCGCTGCCGCTGGAACTGATGGGCATGAAGCGCGCCGAGATCCGCCAGCGGGTCACGCCGCTTCTCGAACTGGTGGGGCTTTCCGACAAGGCCAGCCAGTACCCGGCTCAGCTCTCCGGCGGCCAGAAGCAGCGCGTGGCCATCGCCCGGGCGCTGGCCAGTCGTCCCAAGGTGCTGCTCTGCGACGAGGCCACCTCGGCGCTGGACCCACAGACCACCGGCTCGATCCTCGCCCTGCTGCGCGACATCAATCACAAGCTCGGCCTGACCATCCTGCTGATCACCCATGAGATGGAGGTGGTGAAGGCAATCTGCCACCGGGTCAGCCTGATCTCCGACGGCGAGCTGGTGGAAGAGGCCGACGTGGGCGACTTCTTCACCGCACCCAGGACGCAGCTGGGGCGAGAGTTCCTCAACGACTTCCTCAAGCTGGAACCACCCCGCGCCCTGATCGACCAGCTGGAGGAGGCTCCCGGCGAGAACACCCATCCGGTGGTACGCCTGGCCTTCTCGGGCGACGCGGTCTCCACCCCGCTGATCTCCCGGCTGGCCCGGGAGTGCGGCGTGGACGTCAGTATCCTGCAGGCCAAGGTGGAGTCGATCCAGGAACGCACCCTGGGGCTGATGATCGCCGAATTGATGGGTTCTCCAGAGAAGACCCGCGAGGCCATCGACTACCTCGAATCCCATGATCTGCACGTGGAGGTGCTCGGCCATGTCCAGCGCACTGCTTGACCTGATCCTGCGGGCCACCCTGGATACTCTCTATATGGTGGCCATCTCCGGGGTCCTCGCCGCCCTGGTGGGTATCCCGCTCGGGGTGCTGCTCTACGTGACCCGGCCCGGCCAGGTGCTGGCCCAGCCGGTGGTCAGCGGCGTGCTGGGGGTAATCACCAACATCGGCCGCTCGATCCCCTTCATCATCCTGATGGTGGCGATCATCCCCTTCACGCGCATGCTGGTGGGCACCTCCATCGGCACCAACGCCGCCGCCGTGCCCCTGACCATCGCCGCGATCCCGTTCATCGCCCGCCTGGTGGAAGGCGCGCTGAACGAGATCAATCCCGGCCTGGTGGAGGCCGCCCAGTCCATGGGGGCCACGCCCTGGCAGATCATCACCCGGGTGCTGCTGCCGGAGGCCCGCGGCGGCATCTTCACCGCGATGACCGTCACCGTGGTGACCCTGGTGAGCTATTCGGCCATGGCCGGCGCGGTGGGTGGCGGAGGCCTCGGCGACCTGGGCATTCGTTACGGCTACAACCGCTTCAATCCGACCATCATGCTGATCACCGTGGCGATACTGGTAGTGATGGTGCAGGGCTTCCAGAGCCTGGGGGATTATTTGGTCCGCAAGAGCGATCACAAATAGCCAAAAGCTATTTAAAATATTTTTTTTATTCCGTTACTATAGATCCATCATCACAGGAGATCCTTCATGCGCAAGACACTGATCCGCACCCTGTTCGCCTCCAGCCTGGCCCTCGGCGCCGGCAGCGCCCTGGCCGACGAGCATGCCATCAAGGTCGGTACCGTCGCCGGCCCGGAGACCGACGTCATGCAGGTTGCCGCCGAGATCGCCCTGCGCGAGTACGGCCTGACCGTCGAGATCATCGAGTTCACCGACTACGTGACCCCCAATGCCGCCCTGGCCGATGGCAGCCTGGACGCCAATGCCTACCAGCACGAGCCCTACCTGCAGGCCATGGTCAACGATCGCGGCTACGACCTCGCCATCGCCGGGCTCACCTTCGTCTACCCGATCGGCGCCTACTCCGAGAAGTACGCAAGCGTCGACGAGCTGCCCGAACGCGCCCAGATCGCCCTGCCCAACGACCCCTCCAACGAGGGCCGCTCGCTGATCCTGATGCACAACGAGGGCCTGATCGCCCTCGACGACCCGGAGAACCTCGAGGCCACCCCGCTCAACGTGGTGGAGAACCCGCGCAACTTCCGCTTCCGCGAGATCGAGGCCGCCCAGCTGCCCCGCGTCCTGCCGGACGTGGACATGGCCTTTATCAACAACACTTTCGCCCAGCCCGCCGGCCTGAGCCTGGACGACGCTCTGATCAAGGAGGGCCCGGAGTCGCCCTACGTCAACCTGATCGCCGTGCGAGGCGGTGACCAGGAACGCGAGGACATCCAGCAGCTGGTACGCGCCTACCAGACCGAGGCGGTGAAGGCCAAGGCGGCCGAGCTGTTCGGGCCGGCGGCGGTGCCCGGCTGGGAATAACCCCGCCATGGCACCCGACTATGCCCTGCTCGCCCGCCAGCTCGAGGCACTGCTCGACAGCCGCGACTGGCTGACCAACAGCGCCCAGACCTGCGCCTTCCTGATGCAGGAACTCCCCGAGCTGAACTGGGCGGGCTTCTACCTGCAACGGGAGCCCGAGATGCTCTGCCTGGGCCCCTTCCAGGGCAAGCCGGCCTGCCACCCCATCCCCTTCACCAGGGGGGTGTGCGGCGCGGCGGCACGCTCTCGCCTCACCCAGCGCATCGACGACGTGCATGCCGTGGCCGACCATATCGCCTGCGACGCGGCGTCCCGTGCCGAGCTGGTCATCCCCATCGTCGTGGAGGATCGCCTGTGGGGCGTGCTCGACCTGGACAGCCCCGTGGCGGGGCGCTTCAGCGAGCAGGACCAGGCCGGCATCGAAGCGCTGGTGGCGGTCTTTGTCGAGCGCTCAAACCTGGCGCTGCCCGCCTAGCGGCGCCAGCAGAAACAGGAAAAGCGGCAGGTAAAAAACAAAACGCCCCCGCAGCAAGGTACGCTGCGAGGGCGTTTCGGAATCTGGTAGGACCAGGCGGATTTGAACCGCCGACCTCCACGATGTCAACGTGGCGCTCTAACCAACTGAGCTATGGTCCTGCTGTGAGGTGATACGAGGCTGGTAGGACCAGGCGGATTTGAACCGCCGACCTCCACGATGTCAACGTGGCGCT
>NZ_JACUUD010000056.1 GCF_014859505.1 Halomonas sp. | reverse complement strand
CCAGCTCGCCCGGTGAGGGGGAGAGTGGGAGGGGGCTCTGGCCTGCGGCCAGTCGCGCCAGGGCGTCATCCACGGCGGCTAGCGGGGGGTGCAGGCGGCGGTAGGCGCTTAGGGTCAGCCCCCCCAGCAGCAGGGCGGCAATGCCAAGCAGCAGCGCGGTGAGGCCGATCTGGCGGTAGTGGCCCAGCACCAGGGGGCTGGCGTCCACGTCGAGCACCAGCCAGGTCGGTTCGGAGCCCGGCAATGGCCAATGGAGACGCCATTCGGTGCCCTGCTGGTCGAGGTGCTGGCGCTCTTGGCGCGGGACTGTGGGCGGCGAGCGAAGGCGGCCCAGCTGCAGCATGGTCTCGCCTCGGGCATCGATGATCCCCAGGGCGCGGACCTCATCGAGCTCCAGCAGGCGCGCCGCGGTGGCCTCCCGCGAGATGGCGTCATCGGCTTCACCCACCAGGGGCGTGATAAGGTCGACGGCCTGCTCCAGGCGGGTCTGAAGCTGCTCGGCGTGGTGCGAGCGGTGCAGTGGCAGGGTCGTCGCGGCGAGCAGCAGCATCAACAACCAGGGCACGATCAGACCGGTCAGCAGCAGGCGGAACTTCAGGGACATCGGCAGGCTCTCTGCAGGTGGCAGCCTTCAGTATGACACAGCCGGAGGGGATGCCTGTCCACTCCGCGGCGGCATGGATATAATGTCTGAAAACCCGTTTCCACAAGGAAGGTTGCATGCATTTCCCCACCCTCGAGGAGGTCGTCGGCCACACGCCGCTGGTCCGACTCAAGCGCATCACCGCCGGGCGCAACAACATCCTGCTGGCCAAGCTGGAGGGCAACAATCCCGCCGGCTCGGTGAAGGATCGTCCGGCCCTCTCCATGCTCGAACAGGCTGAGGCGCGCGGCGAGATCACCCCCGGCGACACCCTGGTTGAGGCGACGTCCGGCAATACCGGCATCGCGCTGGCCATGGCGGCGGCCATCAAGGGCTATCGCATGGTGCTGATCATGCCCGAGAACGCCTCGGAGGAGCGCAAGCAGGCCATGGCCGCCTTCGGCGCCGAGCTGATCACCGTCAGCAAGGCGGGCGGCATGGAGGAGGCCCGGGACGTGACCGAGGCCATGCTGGCCCGTGGCGAAGGCAAGCGGCTGGACCAGTTCTCCAACCCCGACAACCCTCTGGCCCACTATCGCGGCACAGGCCCCGAGGTCTGGGAGCAGACCGGCGGACAGGTGACCCACTTCATCAGCTCCATGGGCACCACCGGCACCATCATGGGGGTCTCCCAGGCGCTCAAGGAACGTAATCCCGAGGTGCAGATCATCGGCCTGCAACCCGAGGACGGCGCCAGCATCGCCGGCATCCGCCGCTGGCCTGCGGAGTACCTGCCCAGCATCTTCGATGCCAGCCGGGTCGACCGGGTGATCGATATCGGCCAGCACGAGGCCGAGTCGCATATGCGCCGCCTGGCCCGGGAGGAGGGCATCCTCGCCGGTGTCAGCTCCGGCGGCGCCCTGGCTGGCGCCCTGCGTGTCGCCGAGGAGGTGGAGAACGCGGTGATCGTGTTCATCGTCTGTGATCGCGGCGATCGCTACCTCTCCACCGGCCTGTTCGCCCCGGAGGCTTGAGATGGCGATGCTGGGCAAGCGGCGGCCGACCCGCGAGCGTTCGGGCGTGTCGGGTCTGCAGGGTCGTCAGGTGCCTCGAGGAGCGCCCGATGACCGTGGTGCCGGCGAGGGTGAGTCCCGGGGCGTTACCATCGAGCGGCTGACCCACGATGGCCGCGGCCTGGCCCATGACACTGCCGGCAAGACCCTGTTCGTGGAGGGGGCGCTGCCCGGGGAGCGGGTCGAGGCGGCGGTGCATCTCACCCGCAAGCGCTACGACGAGGCCCACGTCCGTGAGCTGCTCGAGGCCTCGCCCGAGCGGGTCACTCCCCCCTGCGCCCACGTCGACCGCTGCGGCGGCTGCGACCTCCAGCACCTGGCCGTGCCTGCTCAGCGGCGCCACAAGCAGGCGGTACTGGTCGACCTGCTGGCCCGCCAGGGCATCGAGACGCCCGGCGAGCCGCAACTGCTGGCCGGCGCCGACCAGGGATACCGCCGCCGGGCGCGGCTGGGGGTCAAGGTGGGCGCCGAGGGCCAGCTGCACCTCGGCTTCCGCGCTCGCCACAGCCATCGCCTGGTGGATATCGACCACTGCACCATCCTGATGCCTGCCCTCGACGCTCTGCTGGCGCCGCTGCACCGGCAGGTGGCATCACTCGACGCCCCCCGCCAGGTGGGGCACCTGGAGCTGCTCGACAGCGACGAGGGCGCGGTGCTGCTGGTTCGCCAACTGAAGGAACATGCCGCCGACCGCGCACGCTGGCTCACCTTCGCCGACGAACACCGGCTGCACCTGGCCTGGCTGGCGGGGCGCGAGTCGCCGGCGCTGGAGTGGCTGACCCCGACCCCGGCGCTGAGCTGTCGAGTGCCATCGGCCCCTGGCGCATCGGGCGCTACGGGGGAGCTCACCCTGGGCTTCGCCCCGGGGGACTTCCTGCAGGCCAATGCCGAGGTCAACCGGCTGCTGGTGACCACCGCCCTGACCTGGCTCGACGGGCTGGAGGGTGCGGCGCTGCTGGACCTGTTCGCCGGGGTGGGCAACTTCAGCCTGCCGCTGGCGTCCGCCGGGGCCAGGGTGACGGCGGTAGAGGGCAGTGCGGCCATGGTCGAGCGACTGGCCGACAATGCCCGTGCCAATTCAACGGAGCATCACCTGGCAGTGACGCCCCGCCAGGCCGACCTCAACGATGCCGCGGCGGTCAAGGCACTGCTGGCCGAGGTGGCACCGGATACTCTGCTGCTGGACCCGCCACGCGATGGTGCCGCGGTGGTCTGCGCGGCGCTGGCGGTATCGCCGGTGCCAAGGGTGCTCTACGTCTCCTGCGACCCGGCCACCCTGGCACGGGATGCGGCACGCCTTGTGCATGGCGGTTATCGGCTGACGCGGATCGCCATGGCCGACATGTTCGCGCATACCTCACACCTGGAATCGATGCTGCTGTTCGAACACCCGCGGACAGAACAGCGGCGGAAAGGAGCAACTCCCGATGGTTAAAGTCCGTGAGGAACAGCCCCTGAGCGAGACGGGGCGCGTCGACATCGAGCGCTGGATCGAGCGGCTTCAGGAGGATGTCAAGCTGCGCGACCCGGCCCTGCTGCGCGAGGCCTGCCTGCTGGCGGAGCGCCTGGATCGTGACGTCGACAAGCCCCACCGCCGCTGGCAGCCGGACGGCTCAAGCTTCCGCATGGGTCTGGAGATGGCCGATATCCTCGGCGAGCTGAGGCTGGACCAGGCGACCCTCGAGGCCGCGGTGCTCTACCGAGCCGTACGCGAGGGGTTGGTCGACCTGGAGGCGATTGCCAGGCAGTTCGGACGCGAGGTCACCACGCTGATCGACGGCGTGCTGCAGATGGCGGCGATCAGCGCCTCTCAGACGCCCAGCCATGAGATGGGCCAGCACGACCAGCAGGATAACCTGCGCAAGATGCTGGTGACCATGATCGACGACGTGCGTGTGGCGCTGATCAAGATCAGTGAGCGCACCTGCGCCCTGCGCCAGGTCAAGGACGCCCCCCGGGAGAAACAGCTGCGCGTGGCCCGGGAGGTGTTCGATATCTACGCACCCCTGGCGCACCGGCTGGGCATCGGTCACCTCAAGTGGGAACTGGAGGATCTCTCCTTCCGCTACCTTCACGAGGACGACTACAAGGCGATCGCACGCCAACTGGCCGAGAAGCGTGTCCACCGTGACCGCTACATCGCCGAGGTGGTCGAGGCCCTCAAGGAGATGCTGGAGACCCAGGGCATCACCCGCTACGACGTCGATGGTCGCGCCAAGCACATCTATTCCATCTGGCGGAAGATGAAGCGCAAGCGCATCGACTTCTCCCAGGTGCATGACATCCGCGCGGTACGCATCCTGGTGCCCGAGGTGGCCGACTGCTACACCGTGCTGGGGCTGGTGCACTCGCGCTGGCACCACGTGCCCAACGAGTTCGACGACTACATCGCCAACCCCAAGAAGAACGGCTATCAGTCATTGCACACCGCGGTGCTCGGCCCCGAGAGCAAGGTGCTGGAGATCCAGATCCGCACCTTCGCCATGCACGACGAGGCCGAGCTCGGTGTCTGCGCCCACTGGCGCTACAAGGGCCACGACACCAAGGCCAAGAGCGCCAGCTACGAGGAGAAGATCGCCTGGCTGCGCCAGGTGCTCGAGTGGCAGGAGGAGGTCGGGGACTTCGGCAACCTCAGCGAGGGGCTCAACAGCGACGTGGCCCCGGATCGCATCTATGTCTTCACCCCCGACGGCCACGTCATCGATCTGCCGCGGGTGGCCACGCCCATCGATTTCGCCTACCGGGTCCATACCGAGGTGGGGCACCGCTGCCGGGGTGCCAAGGTCAACGGGCGTATCGTGCCGCTGACCTACAAGCTCAAGACCGGCCAGCAGGTGGAGATCCTCACTGCCAGCAAGGGCGGGCCGAGCCGCGACTGGCTCAATCCCAGCCTCGGCTATGTGCGTACCAGCCGGGCCCGGGCCAAGATCCAGGCCTGGTTCAAGCACCAGGCCCGCGACCAGAATCTGGAGGAGGGGCGTGCGCTCTTCGAGCGCGAGATGAAGCGCCTCGACCTGGAGGACATGGACCTCGAGACCCTGGCACGCAAGGTCAACTACCAGAGCCCCGACGACATGTATGCCGCGCTGGGGGCCGGCGATCTGCGCATCGGCCAGGTGCTTCACCAGGCCCAACAGCTGTTCGGCGAGAACGACGACCAGGAGCAGCTCGACCGCCTGCTGGCCAAGCCCAAGCGCTCGCCGGGCAAGGGGAGCGGGTCGGACATCACCGTGCTGGGGGTGGGCAACCTCAAGACCAGCATGGCCAACTGCTGTCATCCGGTGCCGGGGGAGCCCATCGTCGGCTTCATCACCCAGGGGCGCGGCGTCACCGTCCACCGCCAGGACTGCCCCAACATCCTGCAACTGCGCCTGGAGGAGCCTCAGCGTATCATCGAGGTGGAGTGGGGCGAGCGCGCCCTCACCCAGTATCCGGTCGACATCGAGGTGCAGGCCTGGGACCGCTCCGGCCTGCTGCGCGACGTCACCGGCGTGCTCGGCAACGAGAAGGTCAACGTGCTGGCGGTCAACACCCTGACCGATACCGATGACGGCATCGCCCGCATGACGATCACCCTGGAGGTGGACGGCCTGGAAACCCTGGGTCGACTCTTCTCGCGTATCCAGCAGCTTTCCAACGTCATCGAGGTGCGCCGGCTGCGCAGCGGCGGCAAGGCGGGCAAGCGCAAGGGGAAGGGCAAATGAACCGACACCACGACCTCGACGACCTGTTGACCCTCATGGCGGTGCTGCGTGACGCCGAGCAGGGCTGCCCCTGGGACCTCAGGCAGGACTGGGACTCCATCGTGCCGCATACCCTGGAAGAGGCCTATGAGGTCGCCGACGCCATCGAGCGGCGCGCCTGGCATGAACTGCCCAGTGAGCTGGGCGACCTGCTCTTTCAGGTGGTCTACTATGCCCGGTTCGGTGAGGAGGAGGGGCGCTTCGACTTTCACGATGTGATCCATGCGCTCACCGCCAAGATGCTGCGCCGCCACCCCCATGTCTTTCCCGAGGGCACCTTGGGGTCGCGCCGCCCGCCCGGGGTTTCCGCCGAGGAGATCGAGGCGGCCCAGGTCCACTCCCGCTGGGAGAGCCTCAAGGCCGAGGAGCGGGCCGAGCGAGCCAGCGTGGAACCCGCTTCGGCGGGAGATGGCGCCGCGGCGTCGATTCTGGATGACGTCCCGCGCACCCTGCCGGCGCTCTCTCGGGCCGCCAAGCTTTCCAAGCGCGCCGCGCGGGTCGGCTTCGACTGGCCCGATGCCCGCGGAGTGATCGCCAAGATTCGCGAGGAGCTTGCGGAGGTCGAGGAGGCGCTTGCCGCCGGCGACCGCGAGCACGCTGCCGAGGAGGTGGGCGACCTGCTGTTCGCGGTGACCAACCTGGCGCGCACCCTCAAGGCCGATCCCGAGCGGTGCCTGCGCGCCACCAATGCCAAGTTCGAACGTCGCTTCCGCCATCTGGAGGCGGCCCTGGCCGCCGATGGCGTCTCCCCCGAGGAGGCTGGCCTCGCCCTGATGGAGCGCCACTGGCAGGCCGCCAAGGCCATCGAACGCGCTGCTACCGAATCCGCCACCACATCCGTACATCCCGCCACGGCGGGAGAGCCTCCGGGAGACTCTGGGCCATGAGCCACGACCTGCACGAATCTCTGCGCGACAACGTTCGTATCCTGGGCGACAGCCTCGGGCGCACCATCGCCGACGACCTGGGTGGTGGCTTCGTCGACAAGATCGAGGCCATCCGCGGCTTCGCCAAGCGCGGCCGCCAGAACGACGACCATGCCCAGCGCGAGCTGATCGACTACCTGCGCCGCCTGCCCGACCGCGATCTGCTGCCGGTGACCCGCGCCTTCAACCAGTTTCTCAATCTCGCCAACATCGCCGAGCAGCACTACCGGGCGCGCTTTCGTCGCGTGGAGGACTACCGCCCCGGCAGCCAGCCGGTGCTCAGCGAACTGCTGGCTCGCGCCCGGGAGGCCGGCAACACGCCGCGCAAGCTGGTGGAGACCCTGGCCGCCATGCGCGTGGAACTGGTGCTCACCGCCCACCCCACCGAGGTCATCCGCCGCACCCTGATCCAGAAGTACGACGCCATCGACGACTGCCTCACCGCCATTGAGTCTTCCGGCGACTACCCCGAGCGCGGCGTCCGGGCCAAGGGCCGCCTGGAGGAGTTGATCAGCCAGGCCTGGCACACCGACGAGATCCGCCACGAGCGCCCGACCCCGGTAGACGAGGCCAAGTGGGGCTTCGCGGTCATCGAGAATTCGCTCTGGCAGGCGGTACCCGACTTCCATCGGGACCTGGACAACCTGCTGCTGGAAACTGCCGGCGAACGCCTGCCGCTGGACGCCGCGCCGATTCGCTATGCCTCCTGGATGGGCGGCGATCGCGATGGCAACCCCAACGTGACCTCGCGGGTCACCCGGGAGGTGCTGTTGCTGGGACGCTGGATGGCCGCCGATCTCTATGTGCGGGACCTCGAGCAGCTCAAGACCGAGCTCTCCATGTGGAAGGCCAACAGCGCCTTGAAGGCGGAGGTGGGAGATGCTGCCGAACCCTATCGCGAACTGCTGCGCCGGCTGCTGACCCGAATGGAGGCGACCCGCGACTGGGCCAAGGCGTGCCTGGACGGCAAGCCCTACGACGAGGGCCCGGTCATCGAGAGCCGTGACCAGCTCTTCGCGCCGCTGCTGACCTGCTACCGCTCGCTGTGCGACGTGGGGCTGGATACCATCGCCAACGGCACGCTGCTCGACACCCTGCGCCGGGTGGCGGTGTTCGGGGTGACCCTGACCAAGCTCGACATCCGCCAGGAGGCGGGTCGCCATGCCCAGGTGATGGAGGAGCTCACCGAGGGGCTGGGAATCGGCCACTATCGCGACTGGAGCGAGGAGCAGCGCCAGGCCTTCCTGCTCGAGGAGCTCGCCTCGCGGCGTCCGCTGATTCCCCGCCGCTGGGAGTGCTCCTCGGAGTCCCGCGAGGTGATCGATACCTTCCGGGTGGTCGCCAGCGAGCAGGCCGAGGCGCTGGGGACCTATATCATCTCCATGGCGGGGCAACCCTCGGATGTGCTGGTCGTGGCCCTGCTGATGAAGGAGGTGGGCGGCGAGGTCAAGCTGCCCATTGCCCCCCTGTTCGAGACCCTGGATGACCTGAATCACGCCGGCGGCGTCATCGACCGATTGCTGTCACTGCCCGGCTATCGCTCCCTCACCGACGGCCGCCAGGAGGTGATGATCGGCTACTCCGACTCCGCCAAGGATGCCGGCCAACTGGCCGCCGCCTGGGCCCAGTATCGCGCCCAGGAAACCTTGGTGGATGTCTGCGAGCGTCAAGGCGTCGACCTGACCCTTTTCCACGGTCGCGGTGGCACCGTGGGCCGCGGCGGCGGTCCGGCCCATGCGGCCATCCTCTCCCAGCCGCCGGGCTCGGTGAACGGCAGCCTGAGGGTGACCGAGCAGGGCGAGATGATCCGCTTCAAGTTCGGCCAGCCGGAGATCGCCCTGCGCTCCATGGAGATCTATACCTGTGCGGTGCTGGAGGCGACCCTGCTGCCGCCGCCGGATCCTCAACCCCACTGGCGAGAGGAGATGGATCGGCTAGCCGAGGTGGCCCATCGTGCCTATGTCGGCGTGGTGCGAGAGGACCCGGACTTCGTGCCCTATTTCCGGGCGGTGACGCCTGAGGGCTCGCTGGGTCGCCTGCCGCTGGGTTCGCGGCCCACCAAGCGCCGCCAGGATGGCGGCGTCGAGACCCTGAGGGCCATTCCCTGGATCTTTGCCTGGACCCAGATCCGCCTGATGCTGCCCGCCTGGCTGGGCAGCGGCGAGGCCTTCGCCCGGCGCCTGGAGCAGGAGGGCGGTCTCGAGGTGCTGCAGGAGATGCGCGACAGCTGGCCCTTCTTCGGCACCTACCTGGACATGCTGGAGATGCTGCTGGCCAAGGCCGACGTGGGCATCGCCGCCTACTACGAGTACCGGCTGGTGGACGAGCCCTCGCTCAAGGCCCTCGGCGGCAGGCTGCGCGAGCGCTTCGGGCGCCTCAACGAGGTGCTGCTGCGGGTCCTCGAGCAGCAGGAGTTGCTGGAGAAGACCCCGCTGATCCGTCAGGCGATCGAGGTTCGCAACCCCTACATCGACCCGCTGCACGGCCTGCAGGCCGAACTGCTGCAGCGTAACCGGGACGCGGACGGCGCGATCAGCGCCGACCTGTCCCGGGCGCTGATGGTGACCATGGCGGGCATCGCCGCGGGGCTGCGTAACACCGGCTAGGACCTTCGGCCAGCGACAAGCCTAAAGGAGCAAGTCTCAAGGAGATCCTGGGCTTGCTCCTTTCGTCTGGGAGGACGTCTGGCTTGCCGCTAGAATGGATAGTGCAGCGAGGCGGTGAACAGGTTGAGGTGAGACATGTCCGGGGCATCGAACTCCTCGAACTCCAGGCGGCTGACCAGGCGGTTGAACTCCAGGCGGGCGCCGAGGCCGGTGACACGAGTGGTGCCGGCGGTATTGAGGGCATCCCGGGGTATCACCGCGTCGCCCTCCCAGCCCGCCACGCCGGACTTGGCGTAGAGGCCGAGACGGCCGATACGCACGCCGGCCATCAGGCTGCCACCCAGGCTGACCGAGTTGACCAGCAGGCTGTGATCGCCCATCCGGGTGGGGACCTCGTCGCTTTCGCGATAGCTGAACTCGGCGGCCAGGTCGAGGCGGGGCAGGCGCATCGGGGTGAAGCCGGCGATCACGCGGAAACCGGAGGTGTAGCCGTCCGGCGTCTCGATGTCGCGGCCCTCGATCACCATGCCGTTGTCCAGGCGCATCAGGTCGCTGTCCTTGCCGGCAAACGAGGGGGTGTCATCGGCCAGCGCCAGGGGGGAAGCGGTGGCCAGGCAGGCCACCAGGCAGGCACAGAGGGAACGCGTTCTCATGATCCCTGTCCTTGCGCTGGGGCCCGGCCGATCTCGGCGAGAGCCTCAGGGCGAGTGATTGGTGTCCAAGTAGCCTAGCAAGTGTCGCTCGAGCCCGCCACTTCTCGGGCCCTGAGCCACGCTGCCAGCTCGGCCAGGCGCGGGGCGGCGAGGTCATGGGCGTCGGCGGCGGCCAGCAGCGGGCCGAGGATCGCCTCGTGTTCGGTGGGACGCCCGGCCAGCACGTCCTGCAGCATGGAGGCACGGTTGCCGGCGGTGCCCTCCACCACCCGCCACACCATGGCCCGCCACGCCTCGACGTGCCGGGCGTGCTCATCGCCTCCCGTCATCATGAGCCCCGCGCTGCCGGGCGGAGCAATGCCCTCGGCGGCCAGGATCGCCGCCACCTCGGTGATGATCGCTTTCACCATGGTCCGGAAGGGGCGGTCGCGCAGCTGGCCGTTGCGGATGCGGAAGCGTGCCACCAGGGGGTTGATGGCGGCGTTGACGGCGAGCTTCTGCCACAGCCGCTGGCGGATGTCGTCGACCGCCCGGGAGGCCAGGCCGGCATCGATGAGCGTGGTGGCAAGCTCGCCGGCCAGGGCCCTGGCTAGCTTGGCCTGCCGGCCGGCAAGGGTGTCGTCGAGCGCCCCGATCAGGGTCTCGCCGCGGCCGGCGTGGACCACCCGGCTGTCGCTTGCCAGCCCGGCCTCCAGGTAGGCGCCCTCGGTGGTGGTGGCGCACAGCACCGGCCCGTCATGGCGCCGGCTCAGCCGCGGCTGGCAGCCGAAGCCGTTCTGCCACAGCACCAGCGGTGTGCCTGCGGGCAGGTGGGGCGCCAGGGCCGCATAAGCCGCCTCGGCGCCGTAGGCCTTGGTGGTCAGGTGCACCACGGCAGGCGGCGCGGCCGGCAGCGACCCCAGGGTGGCGGTGGCCACGTTCGCCCTCTGGGCCTCCCCCTGCGGGGTGATCAGCGTCTGCTCGACGGGGAGGCGCCGGCGCCCGATCAGGGTCACCGCCACGGGCGGGCCCGGTCGCGTGGCCAGGCGCAGGCCGATCAGCCGGCCCAGGGCGCCGGGGCCGACGATCCAGTGGGTGTCTCGTGACGTCATGAGCCGCTCCGCTTGCGGCTCGGTCGACGGGCGCCACTTCTGGTGCTGGCGCCCGCCCCGCTGCGGCGTCTCGGGGCCGTACCTCGGCGCCTGGCCGGGGCGCGGCCGCCGGCAACGGGCTCCTCGCCGCCGGCCGTGGCCAGTGCCTGGCGCAGGCGGTCGGCGTCGGCGCTCGCCAGCAGGCCGTGCAGGTCGCGGATCAGGTCACCGAGGAAGGGCGCGGGGTCTGCGCCTTCCTCGGCGATGGCGGAGAGGCGCTGCTCCCACAGTGCGGTGCGCTCCGGGCGGCTGGCCGCTTCGGGCAGCGAGGCGATCAGGGCGCTGCCGAGGCGCGTGGCACGCAGCGCCTTGGCGCGCCGCACCAGGTAGCCGCGATCCACCAGGGTCTCGATGATGCCGGCGCGGGTGGCCTCGGTTCCCAGGCCGTCATGCTCGCGCAGGGTGCGCCGCACCGCGGGGTCGTCCACGTAGCGGGCGATATTCATCATCGCCTTGATCAGGCTGGCGTCGTTGAAGGGCTCCGGCGGGCGGGTCTCGCGATCCTCCACGGCGGCCTCGTCGACCCGGCACGCCTCGCCCTCGCTGAGCGCCGGTAGCGGCGGCGCCTCGTCGCGGGTGGTGAAGAGCGGCTTCCAGCCCGCCTCGAGAACCTCCTGGCCGCGGGCGCGGAAGGCCTCGCCGAGAATCATGAACTCCGCCTTCACCTCCCGGGTGGAGAGCGGGGCATAGAACTGGGCCAGCACGTTGCGGGCGATCATCCGGAAGACATTGGCCTCGGTGGCTGAGAGGCGCGCCGGGTCCATGGGCCGGCCGGTGGGGGCCAGGGCGTGGTGGGCGCCCACCTGCTTGTCGTTCCAGGCCCGCGAGCGCCGCGTGAAGTCGGCCCCGGCCAGCCACTGGCGCAGGGTGTCGTCCGCCCGGCAGGCGCCCTCCAGGGTCGCCCGGGCGGCGGCGAAGTGCTCCTGGGGCAGGTAGCGGCAGTCGGAGCGCGGGTAGGTGATCAGCTGGTGGCGCTCGTAGAGGGCCTGGCAGGTATCCAGCACCGCCTTGGCGGAGAGCCCGTAGCGGCGCGCGGCGTCCACCTGAAGGGCCGAGAGGGAGTAGGGCAGCGGGGCGGCCTGGCGCCGGTTCTGGGTCTCGAGCTTGACCAGCCGCCCCTCGGCGCCGGGCAGCCGCTCGGCCAGGGTCGCGGCGGGTGAGCGCTCAAGCAGCCGCCCCTGGTCGTCCAGGGGCTGGCCCTCGCCGGGCGCCCACCAGGCGCGCAGGGTGCCGCGCTCCACGGCCAGATCCGCCCACAGCACGAAGAAGGGGTGGGGAGTGAAGTCGCGGATCTCGGCGTCGCGGCGTACCACCAGCCCGAGTACCGGGGTCTGCACCCTTCCCACCGAGAGCACGCCGTCGTGACCCGCCTGGCGGCCGGTGAGGGTCCAGGCCCGGGTCAGGTTGATGCCGTAGAGCCAGTCGGCTCGGGAGCGCGCCTCGGCGGCACGATAGAGTGGCTGGTAGCGGGCGTTGTCCTCCAGCCGAGCCAGCGCGCGCTGCACCGCCGGTCGGTTGAGGTCGCTGACCAGCAGTCGCGATACCGCGCCCTTCCAGCCCAGGTGCTCGATCACCTCCTGCACCAGCAGCTGGCCTTCGCGGTCCGGGTCGCCGGCATGGACCACCTCCCGGGCGGCTTTGAGCAGGCCGCGGATCACCGAGAGCTGGCCACGTGCCTTCGGGCGGGGCGTCAGCTTCCAGCGGCCGGGCAGGATCGGCAGGGTATCGAGACGCCACTGCTTGAGGGCCGGATCGTAGGCGTCCGGTGGGGCCTGTTCCAGCAGGTGGCCCAGGCACCAGGTCACGGTGGTGTCGCCCAGGACAATGGCACCTTCCTGCTTGCGGGGCGCACCGGGCAGAGCGTCGGCGATGGCACGGGCGAGGCTGGGCTTCTCGGCGATGATCAGGCGCATGGCAGACTCTTCGGCGGTGTTTCTGGATATTCTTCCAGTAAGCAGCGTCCCATGCCAGGTGTCATCAAATGAATTTGATGTACAATCCTTGTATCGATATTTTTTGTCCAACGAGCGGAGCGACAGCATGCGCGAACGAGGCAGGACGAGACGGCTGCTGGGGCTGGGCGCCAGGACCGGTGGCGCTCTTCTTCGCACCCGGCTGGGCGGCCAGGCCGACTGGCGGGCGCTGGGGGAAGCGCTGTTCGAGGGGCTCTCCGAACTCAAGGGCCCGGCCATGAAGCTGGCCCAGATCATGTCCCAGTGGGACGATCTGCTGCCACCCGATCTGGCCGAGGAACTCGCCCGCCTGCAGCGACAGGCCGAGCCCATGCCCTGGCCGCGCATCCGCGAGAGCCTGGTGGCCCAGTACGGCGATCTCGATGCGGTGTTCCGCGAGATCGAGCAGCGCCCCTTCGCCAGCGCCTCCATGGGCCAGGTGCACCGCGCCGTGACACTCGATGGCGAGACCCTGGTGCTCAAGGTGCAGTACCCGGGGCTCGTCGAGGTACTGGAGAGCGACCTGGCGCAGGTGCGACGGCTGATGCGCCTGGGCCGCTGGTTCAAGGTGCCCCAGGCGCGCCTCGATGCGCTCTTCGAGGAGCTCGCCGCCAGCCTGCGCGGCGAGCTGGACTACCGCGCGGAGGCCGAGGCGCTGGCCCGCTACCGGGAGCGCTACGCCCACCTGGACACCCTGGTGATCCCCGAGCCGCTACCCGAGCTCTGCGGTGAGCGGGTGCTGGCCATGCGCTATGCGCCGGGGACCCCGCTGCGCGACCTGGAGTCGGGCGACGATGCCCTGCGTCAAGGCGTGGCGGTGACCCTGGCCGATTGGCTCACCGAGGAGCTCTTCACCCACGGCGAGCTCCACGCCGACCCCCACGCCGGCAACTTCGCCGTCGACGAGCAGGGGCGCCTGGTGATCTACGACCTGGGGGCGGTGATCCCGGTCCCCGAGCCGCGCCTGCGCGCCATGATGCAGCTGCTCGAGGCGACCCTGGCGGGCGACCCCATGGCCATGGACGAGGCGCTGCTCAGGCTCGGTGGTCGTCAGGGGCAGGGCGCCCCGCTAGCGCTCTACCGGGAATCCGCCGAGGCCGTGTCGCCGCTCTTCGCCCCCGGTGAGCAGGACTTCGGCGACGTGCGGGTGCACCGCCGCCTGCGCGACCTCACCCCCAAGGTGTGGGCCGCCATGGACCGCCTGCAGCCCCCGTCGGACACCTTGCTACTGTCGCGGACCCTGAACGGCCACTACTGGAACCTGGTGCGCCTGGGCGCCCGGCTTGACATGCACGCCCGCACTCGGCCGCTTCTGGAGTGGGCGAGCCAGTGAACGGCTGCCCAGCACCCTGGCAGGCTGGTAGACTGTGCCGTTTTCCGGACGGTGGAGAGTGCGATGCTGGCGGTATGGGTCGAACAGCTGCTGGGGTTTGCCTCGGGGGCGCTCAAGGCGATTCGCCAGGACGAGCGCTATCCGACGCTGATGACCTGGGCCCGCGAGGAGGGCCCGGCGCTGGTCGGGGGTAACCTGCCAATGGCCCAGGCGCTGGCTCCGGAGCTGTGGTCCCAGACGCCGCTGGAACGTCTCGGGTTCGCTACCGAACCCCTGGCGCGTCCGGGCCGCAACGAGCCCTGCTGGTGCGATTCCGGGCGCAAGACCAAGCAATGCTGCGGCGCCGTGACCCTGCCGGGTCCGGTGCCCGGTCACCTGATGTGGATGCTCTCGCTGCGCGAGTGGAAGGGCGGCACTCTCAAGGCGGCCCTGGCCAGCGGCCGCGCACCGGCTCAGGGGCTGCTGGAGGCGGGGCTGATCGCCGCCGAGACCGGCCAGCGGGGCCGTGCCCAGCAGATCCTCGAGTCCTTGTTCGAGCGCGGCGACTGGTCGAAGCTGCCGGAGCAGGCCGAGCCCGCCTTCGAGATCCTCATCGATCTCTACCAGGAACGCGGTTTTCATCGCAAGCGTGAGGCGCTGCTCGATGCGGTGCTCGAGCATGGCCCGCTGTTCCTGCGGGGCGTGGCCCTGGAGCGCCTCTGCCTGATGCACCTCGATGCCGACGACCTGGACAGCGCCCGGGCGGCCTTCGTGCGCGCCCAGCAGGCGCTGCCGGACTCGCCCACCCTGGCCTACATCGAGGCGATGCTGCTGCTCCACGAGGGACACGAGGAGGAGGCCGCTGAGCGGGCCCGCTTCTGGTTCCGCCGTCTCGCCCGCCAGGGCGAACTCGACCCCGACCAGCTGGAATTCCTGGCTGACCTGGCCGATAACCCCGGAGCGACCCTGGCCGAGCAGCTGCTCAACGCCGAGGAGGAGCTGGCCGGGCCGCTCGCCTCCCTGCAGGCCCTGCTGGAGGTGCTGCCCACCGCTCCCCGGTTGAAGGTGACCCGCACCGATGAGGGGCGCCTGGAGTACCGCCAGAGCGAGCGCGAGCAGGCTCTGACCGAAGCCTGGCTCGCCTGTTTCCCGGCGGAGGCGGTCAGCGAGTCGCCGCTGGGGCTGGAGGATGATCCCTGGCCGGCGGCCGGAGAGTGGCTGGCGGAGCTCTGTGCCCACCCCGAGTGGCTCGATGCCCCGGCGGTGCTCCAGGGGCTAACCCTGGCCCTCACCACCCGTTTCGGCAGCCTCCCGTGGATGGCGCCGAGCCTGTTCGTGCCGCTGGCCGAACGTCTGGAGCGCTGGCTCGCGCAGGCGGCCGCCGAGGGGCCCGGCACCCTGGTCTGGGAGGATGGCGACAACGCCTTGCTGCTGCGCACGGGACTGGCGCTGGTGGTGGGCATGGAACGCGGCGCTCGCCAGCGCTCCCGGCAACTCGCCGAGCGACTGCTGGCGCTGGATGACCACGACAGCCTGGGGCTGCGGGAGCTGGTGCTCGACCAGCTGCTGCGCGACGGGCGCGACGACGAGGCGCTGGCCATCAGCTATCCGCCGGAGGGCGAGGAACTGGGCGAGGCGGCGCTGGGTCTGCTGCTGGGTCGGGCGCTGGCGCTGTTTCGTCTCGAGCGCCTGGACGAGGCCGCGGAGGCGCTCGAGGAGGCGTACCGACACAACGCCCATGCTCTGGCCCTGCTGTGTGCCGAGAAGCCTCGCCAGGCGCCCACCCCCGGGGGAGGCGGGGTGGCCGAGCCCGGTTCCCGGGCGGAGGCTTGGCAGTACCGCACCCTGATGCGCGACCAGTGGCGGGCCACCCCGGGCTCACTGGCCCGGCTGGAGGACTGGCTCGATGCCCGCTAGCCGCCTGGAGGGCGTCTCCCGCCGCAGCGCTCCTGGCGACGATCGGGGCCGTGCCGTCAGGCCCCGCGCGGCATCGGTGCTGGCACCAGCTCCCGGTCGCGGCTGATCCAGATCGCCAGCGCGATGGCTGGCAGCCCCAGCGCCGTGGCGATCACGAAGAAGGTGGCGTAGCCCTCGGCGGCCACCACCAGTCCACCGAATCCGCTGAGGAACTTGCCCGGCAGGGTCATCAGCGACGAGAAGAGCGCGTACTGGGTCGCCGTGTAGGCGCGCGAGGTCAGGCTGGAGAGAAAGGCGATGAACACCGCGCTGGCCAGGCCGTTGGCCAGGTTGTCGCCGACGATCGCCATGACCAGCATCGGCAGGCTCTGGCCGGCCAGGGCCAGGCCGGCGAACAGCAGGTTGGTCAGGGTGGCCGCCACTGCCCCCAGCACCAGGATCGGTCCGATGCCGTAGCGGGCTACCAGCAGTCCCCCCAGGATGCCTCCCATCACGCTCATGGCGATGCCGAACACATTGGTGACGTTGGCGATGGTGGCCAGCGTAAAGCCCATGTCGATATAGAGCGGGTTGGCCATGGAGGCCATGGCCAGATCGCTGATCCGGAACACCGCGATGAACACCAGCAGCCACAGCGCCTTGAGGCGGTGACGGGTGAAGAAATCGGTGAAGGGGCAGACGATGGCGCCGATTACCCAGGCTCCCAGGCGACGCAGGTGGCGCGGCTTGCCGCGGCTGGCTCGCAGGAAGGCGCGCACCTTCGGCTCGTGGATCAGCTGGGTGGTAAGCGAGAGCCGCTCGGGCTCCGGGCGCACCAGTACGGTGATCACCCCGATGCCCACCAGGGCCGCCATGGTCAGGTAGGCCGCCTCCCAGGAGAGCCAGGAGGCCACGTACATGGCCCCGGCGCCGGCGGCCAGAAGCCCCCCGCGGTAGCCGATGATGTAGGTGGAGGCCATGGCCGCCTGGATGTCGTCGGGCGCCGACTCGATGCGAAAGGCGTCGATGGCGATGTCCTGGGTGGCGGAGCCGAAGGCCACCAGCAGCGCAAAGCCGGCCACCATCGCCAGGTTCCGGGTCGGATCGAGGCTTGCCAGGCCGACCAGGCCGGCGGCGATCATCGCCTGGGCCAGCAGCATCCAGCCGCGGCGCTGGCCCAGGGTGCGGGTCAGCAGCGGCAGGGCCAGGCGATCCACCACCGGCGCCCAGAAGAACTTGATCGAGTAGAGGATGCCGATCCAGGAGAAGAACCCGATGGCGGCCACCTCGACCCCGTCGCTGCGCAGCCAGGCCGAGAGTGTGGAGAACACCAGCAGGAAGGGCAGGCCGGCCGAGAAGCCGAGGAACAGCATGGTGATCACCGGCGCACGCAGGTAGATCGCCATGGCATCGCGCCAGCTGCGATGGGGCGTTGGGCTGGGCAGGGGGCTTGACATCGGGCAGGGCACTCCTTGCGAGCCACCCGGCGCGGCGGGCGGTCACCGTCGATGGTAGAATCCATGTGGCGCGCCGATTGTTGCAGAGCATCAGCGCCGATACCAGTACCCGGTCACCCCTGGCAGGAGTCCCATGAACGAGAACGATGCAAGCCTCGAGTCCGGCGACAAGGCCGTGCCTCACTGGTACGTGATCCAGTGCAAGGGCGGTGAGTCGTTTCGGGCCGTCGAACACCTGGCCAACCAGGGCTACGAGGTGTTCCACCCGGTGCTCGAGGTGCAGAAGAAGCGCCGTGGCAAGCTGGAGTGGATCAGCGAGCCGCTGTTTCCCTACTATCTGTTCATCCGCCTCGACCAGCTGGTGAGCAACTGGCGCCCGATCCGCTCCACTCGAGGCGTTCTGAAGCTGGTGGGTTTCGGCGACATGCCGGTGGCGGTGAATGACGACCTGATCACCACCCTGCGCGAGCACGGCAGCGAACGCGACGACGCCACCGCCAACCTCTACTTTCGCACCGGCGACGCGGTCACCATCACCGAGGGGCCCTTCAAGGAGCTGCAGGCGGTCTTCGCTGGCCACAAGGGCGAGGAGCGTGCCATCGTGCTGCTCAACCTGCTGCACCGTCAGCAGCGGCTCGAGGTGCCGGTCGAGCAGCTGCGCCGCAGCTGAGCCTCGCCACGCCCCCCTTTCATTTCAAGGAGACTGCCATGACGATCGCTCCCCAGCGGGTCGTGACCCTTCACTATGTCCTGACCGATACCGCCGCCGGCGAGGTGCTGGATGACTCCCGTGCCCGACAGCAGCCGCTGGAGTACCTCCACGGCCACCACAACATCGTCGAGGGGCTGGAGCGAGCCCTGGATGGCCTGCAAGAGGGCGCCGATCTCAGTGTGACCCTGATGCCGGCCGAGGCCTACGGTCTGCGCAACGAGGCGCTGGTGCGCGAGGTGGGCCGCGGCGCCTTCCCGGTGGACGACCTGTCACCGGGCATGCGTTTCCAGACCCCCGGTGAGGCCGGCCCCCAGGTGGTGACGGTATTGGAGGTGCGCGACGACAGCGTGCTGATCGACACCAACCATCCCCTGGCGGGTCGGACCCTGCGCTATCGGCTGGAGGTGCTCGAGGTGCGTGACGCCACTCGCGCCGAGCTCGCCAAGGGCCATCCGCTGCCTCCCGGCACCGACCCTGCCAGCGTGGAAGACAAGAAGGTGCTGTAAAGACTGACCTGCATCAATATTCGCCTCGCCCCTGCAGGATGCCGGATTCAGAATTGATGCAGGTCAGTTTTTTCCCCGCCGCTCCGGGCTAAGGTCCTCTCAACAGATCGAGACGGGAGGACAAGCAGATGTTTCTGGATGACGCCGTAATCTTCGGGTTGGTCACCGTCGCCATGATGATCGCTTTCATGGGTGGTTGGATCGCCTTCATCGTGCGGGATAGTCGCAAGAAGAGGCACTGAACCAGTCATCGCACATAGTCGTCAGGGGAGGGGGGAGTCATCCCCCCAGTAGCCGACCCGCTTGGGTCGGCTTTTTTTCGGTGCGCCAGGCATGGCGCGCAGCGCCTGACTGGCGCTGTTCCCGAGGGTGGTGCCTCGGGATGACTCGGGGGTGAAAGTCCCCTGCACGCCCGGCAAGGGGAAGTGCTAGCCGACGGCAAGGGTGTCTTCCGCGAGGGAGAATCTGAAGGCAGCCCGAGGCAAAACGCTGGCCTGACGAACAGGAAGCGGATACGAGGCGGCATGGCGGGGTGAGATGGCCGAAATCATCAAAGCCCAGTACTTGCACGGAACGCCATGACGTAGATCCGACAGGCATAAGC
>NZ_JACUUD010000055.1 GCF_014859505.1 Halomonas sp. | reverse complement strand
TGTAGATGATGGGCCGTCGCCGGCTGGCGCCATGCTGGCGGGCATGACGGTCGCCTCGCCAGGCGATGCCGAACAGGACGGCGATGTAGAGCAGCGATATGGCAACCAGCAGCCATCCTGAGAACATGCACTTTCTCCCCCTCGGTGTGCGCCTATTCTAGGGCAATGCGCCGATGCTGGGCAGCGCCGCTCAGTTTTGTTCGCAGACCGCCCGGTAGAGCGGGGCTTCCTCGGTCAGCCGGCGGCTGTGCTCGAGAAGGGGCCGGCGAGTGTCCGCTTCCAGCGGCAGCATCTCGCGGGTGGTGCAGTTCATCAGCCAGGTCTGGGTCGTGACCCGGTCCTGGACCTGCTTCTCGAAGTGGTAGAGCAGGAACTCGACCCGGCGTTCCCCCTCCTGCTCCTGAACCGCCATGCTCTGCTCATCGACCACGCCGAAGGCGGTGGTCATGGGGAAGAGATAGGTCCAGGGGCGCCAGAACATGGCGTCGTGCTGGACCTGCACCACCCGGGCCGACTCGGGCAGCAGTTGCCGCTTGTGCTCGTACCAGGAGTACTCGACGTTGATCTGGTAGCCGAGCATGCCCAGACCGGCGAATACCGGGATGATCCAGGTCGGTAGTCGCTTGCCGCTGGCCATGCGCAGCAGCATGCCGATGCCGGCGGCGCCGAGGCCGGCGAAGACCGCCGCGATCAGGTGCCAAATCATGAAAGGTCCTTACTCAAAGCGATCGGGCTTCCCTTGGGAAGCCCGATCGGTGGGGATTGACTGGCCCGGGGTTAGCCGGGCCAGGGGGCCATTATGACCCAGATAGACCCGAGGGGTTAGTGGTCGATGGCCGTGCCCGCACCCTTGGGATAGCGCACGCTTTCCACCAGGTCCTGGATCTCCTGCGGGGGCTCCTCGGTGGCACTGGAGACCGCGAAGGCAACAGCGAAATTGAAGATCGCACCCACCGCGCCGAAGGAGAGCGGGGAGATGCCCAGGATCCAGTTGTCCGGGGTGTTGGCCAGCATGTTGGTGCCCGGAATGAAGAACCAGCCCAGGTAGGTGAAGATGTAGAGCAGGGTCAGGATCAGACCGGTCAGCATGCCGGCAACCGCGCCCTTGTTGTTCACCCGCTTGGAGAAGATCCCCATCATCAGCGCCGGGAACAGCGAGGCGCCGGCGATACCGAAGGCCAGGGCCACCGTCTGGGCGGCGAAGCCCGGAGGGTTGAGGCCCAGGTAGGTCGCTAGCAGGATGGCACCGCCCATGGAGATCCGTGCCGCCAGCATCTCGCCCTTCTCGGAGATCTTGGGGTTGATCATGGTCTTGATCAGGTCATGACTGATGGCCGAGGAGATGGCCAGCAGCAGGCCCGCGGCAGTGGAGAGGGCAGCCGCGATGCCGCCGGCGGCGATCAGACCGATGACCCAACTGGGCAGGTTGGCGATCTCCGGGTTGGCCAGTACCAGGATGTCGTTGTTGACGCTCAGCTCGTTGCCTGCCCAGCCGCGTGCCTCGGCGGTCTCGGCGAACTCGGGGTTGGCATCGTTGTAGAGTTGGATGCGTCCGTCGTTGTTGAGGTCGTTGAAGGTGATCAGGCCGGTCTCTTCCCAGGTGCGAATCCAGTCCGGACGGTCCTCATAGAGGATCGGCTCGGAAGAAGCGGCCTCGTAGTCCTCGACCTGGCCGGTCATCTCCGGATAGACGGTGGTCATCAGGTTGAGGCGCGCCATGGAGCCCACGGCCGGTGCGGTCAGGTAGAGCAGGGCGATGAACACCAGGGCCCAGCCGGCGGACCAGCGTGCATCTGCCACCTTCGGCACGGTGAAGAAGCGGATGATGACGTGGGGCAGGCCCGCGGTACCCACCATCAGCGACAGGGTGAACAGCACCATGTTGAGCTTGTTGTCCACGTCCGCCGTATAGTCCCGGAAGCCCAGCGCCACCACGACGTCATCGAGCTTCTGCAGCAGCGGCACGCCGGATTCGGTGTGGGTGCTGAACATGCCGAACATGGGGATCGGGTTACCGGTCAGCTGGAAGGCGATGAAGACTGCCGGGATGGTGTAGGCGATGATCAACACCACGTACTGGGCCACCTGGGTATAGGTGATGCCCTTCATGCCGCCGAATACCGCATAGAGGAACACGATGAAGGCCGCGATCCAGATGCCCCAGGTATTGGAGACCTCGAGGAAGCGCGAGAAGGCCACGCCGGCGCCGGTCATCTGGCCGATGACATAGGTCACGGAGGCCACGATCAGGCAGATGACGGCCACCAGACGGGCCGCATTGCTGTAGAAGCGGTCACCGATGAAGTCCGGCACGGTAAACTTGCCGAACTTGCGCAGGTAGGGGGCCAGCAGCATGGCCAGGATCACGTAGCCGCCGGTCCAGCCCATCAGGAACGACGAGTTGGCGTAGCCGCCGGAGGCCAGCAGGCCGGCCATGGAGATGAAGGACGCCGCGGACATCCAGTCGGCGGCGGTGGCCATGCCGTTGGTGATCGGGTGAACGCCGCCGCCCGCGACGTAGAAGTCCTTGGTCGAGCCCGCTCGGGCCCAGATGGCGATGCCGATGTAGAGGGCGAAGGAGGCCCCTACGAACAGCAGGTTGATGGCAAATTGACTCATGCTGGCTTACTCCCCCAGACCGAATTTTTGATCGAGCTTGTTCATCTTCCAGGCGTAGAAGAAGATCAGCACGATAAAGGTGAGGATGGAGCCCTGCTGAGCGAACCAGAAGCCCAGGTCGGTGCCGCCCACGGGAATGCCGGAGAGCAGCGGCCGAAACAGGATGGCGCATCCGTAGGAAACGAAGGCCCAGACGATCAGGCATCCGGTGATCAGGCGTACGTTCGCCTTCCAGTAGCCGGTGGAATCGGTTTTCTCTTCCGCCATTGTCGTGTTCTCCACTTGTTATTGGTGGGGTTGGGAAATTGGGTGGTCTGTTGTTTGCGGGTCACCAGGGCAATCTCATGCCTGTTGCCCGACCCTTGCGCCCCTGGGGCCCATCCTGGCAGGTAGGAGGCCGTATGGCAGGCCACGTCGGCATCGGGATACATCGTTGTCGTGTGATTGCCCTGTATGATGCAGTGTGGATAGTGGGCAATGAGTGGCGAAAATGAATCCCAGACTTTCGTATCATGAGAAAAATACGATTTAATAGATGTTGGTTGGTGCCTTTTTTATCAATGGTTTGGGCGCATTTTTCCGGCTGATTTCAGAGGAGGGGGAGGCCGGATTAGGACGATTGTATAGGGGCGGCGTGGCTGGCTTTCGTCGTGTCAACACGGGCTTGGACAATCGTCTAAGGCATCGGGAGGAGAGACGTTCGTCTAGCTTATAAGGGCAATGGAGTGGCTGCTATCCTTCCAGGAGTCCTCCCGCCAGGCAGGACATCCGGGCCCGCCGTCGCGGCAGACCCGCATCCAACTACAATCAGGTGGCGGCCAGTAGTGCCGTTCCCGCACCGGTCCATCCGTCAGCCATCGGCCCCGCCTGGGGTGGCGGTGATCCAGTGGGCCATGGTCGGAAAGCCGCCTGTGAGGTCAGCGCCATGGTCGAGGTCGATCTTTCCCAACCGCCGTTCACCCTGCTCGACGAGGCCGGCCGCGAGCGAGTTCGCCAGGGCGTTGACCTGGCCTACTTCGACCGCGACGAGATCATCCTCGAGACGGGGCAGGCCGGCGAGAACCTTTTCCTCATCCAGAAGGGCGAGGTGGCGGAAGTCGACCCGACCCTGCCGGCCGCCCGTTCCCGTATCGGCCACTACACCCGCGGCGACCTCTTCGGGGCCATCAGCATCCTCAACGGCAAGAGTCGCTACCGCTTCCGGGCCGAGCAGGAAAGCCTCTGCTACCTGCTGCCCAGGGTACTGTTCCTCGAACTCTGCGACGACTACCCGCCCTTCTCCGAGTTCTTCCGCCAGACCCTGGCTCACAAGGCACGCCTGCTGACCGAGCAGCGCGCCGAAGGCGGGGTCACCATGGCCGGCTTCATGCTGGCCCGGGTCGATGAGTGCATGCGTGAGCCGCTGATCGTGCCGGCCACCACCACCATCGCGGAGGCGGTGACCACCATCAACGAGCGCCATGCCGACAGCCTGCTGGTGGAGGGCCACCCCGGCCCCGGTATGATCACCAAGACCGACCTGCTCAACGCCCTGGTGATGGAGGAACGTGATCGTGACAGCGCCCTGGAAGGCCTGGGCCGATACGAGCTGATCACGGTGGGGCCCGGGCAGTATCTATTCGAGGCGCTGGTGGTGATGACCCGCCACAAGGTGGAGCGGGTGGTGGTTCTGGAGAAGAAGGCGGCGATTGGCGTCGTGGAGCTGACCGACGTGCTCAGCTTCTTCTCGAGCCGCAGCTACGTGGTCAGCCTGCAGGTGGAGCAGGCCGAGAGCCTCGAGGCGCTGGCGGCCGCCAGTCGCCGCACCCCGGAGCTGGTCAAGGCGCTGATGGCCCAGGGTGTCAAGCTGCGCTTTGCCATGGGCCTGCTGGCGGCGCTCAACGGGCGGATCATGAGCAAGGCCTGGGGCTTTCAGGTCGACGAGCGCTATCACCGTGACAGCTGCCTGATGGTCATGGGCAGCGAGGGGCGCGGCGAGCAGATCCTCAAGACGGACCAGGACAATGGCCTGATTCTGGCGGACGGCCTCGAGTGGCCCGAATGCGACGAGCAGATGCAGCGCCTCACCGAGACCCTGATCGAGCTGGGTTACCCGCCCTGCCCGGGCAACATCATGGTCTCCAACCCCGAGTGGGTAGGTACCGTGACCCAGTGGCGTGAGCGCATCGCCCGATGGGCCAGCAAGCGTGACGGCGACAGCCTGATGAAGCTGGCTATCATGCTCGACTCTCACGCGGTGGCCGGCAACCCGGCGCTGCTCGATCGCGTGCGCGACGAGCTGTTCGATCGCTGCGCCGGCGACGAGCTGCTGCTCTCCTATTTCGCCCGCACCATCCTGCGCTTCTCGACCCCGCTGACCCTGTTTGGCTCGCTCAAGCGCCCCCAGCACGGCATCGACATCAAGAAGGGGGGTATCTTCCCCATCGTCCACGGGGTGCGGGTGATGGCCCTGGAGCGGCGCATCCGTCCTACCTCCACCCTGGAGCGGTTGGATGCCCTGGCGGCGGACGGCCGGTTGGAGCCGCGCTTCGCGGAGGATCTGGGCGAGGCCCTGTCGCTGTTCACCGAAATGCGCCTCAAGCAGCAGCTCGAACACCTTGACAGCGGAGGCGAGCGCAAGCCCGACCGCGTGGTGGTGCAGGAGCTCTCGTCGCTGGAGCGCGACCTGCTGCGCGAGGCGCTGCATATCGTCAAGGACTTCAAGCAGCGTCTCTCGCATCGCTTTCATCTTGAGTATTCGTGACGTCTGGCTGATGCCCCGGGGAACGACGACGCGCGAAGAGAAAACAATGGCACAACATGGAGCCCCATCATGCTCAAGGTCCTGCGGCGCGCTGCCGATCGACGACGGCACGCCAACGGCGACTATGCCTGGCTCTTTCACCCCTACACGGGGGACGAGATGGTGGTCATCGATACCGAGACCACGGGGCTGGATACCCGAACCGCCGAGCTGGTCTCCATCGCCGCCGTCAAGGTGCGTGGCGATCGGGTGCTGACCAGCGAATCCCTGGACCTGCGTCTGGCGCGCCCGGATTCGCTGTGTGGCGATTCGATCCGCATCCACGGCCTGCGTGGCATCGACCTGGAGGGCGGCATGGCGGTGGATGAGGCGCTGGAGCGCCTGCTCGACTTCGTCGGCAACCGTCCCCTGCTGGGGTGGCACCTGGGCTACGATCTGGCGATCCTCAATCGCGAGCTGCGGCCCCGCTTCGGCTTTGACCTGCCCAACGCCACCATCGATGTGGCCCAGAGCTATCTGCGCCGCCTGCGACGCCGCCATCCTGAGGTGGAGTCCGCCCCGCGCTTCGAGAAGGTGACCGAGCTGCTGGATGTGCCGCTGATGGGGCGCCATACCGCCCTGGGCAATGCGGTGACCACGGCGCTGATCTTCCTGCACCTGGAACACCAGGCCAGCGTCGTTGGGCGCTATTCCTGAAGGTCGGGGTCGGCATCGCCTGATGGCGCCGGCGATGGTAGGATGGGCGCCCGTCATTTTGGCCCGCACTGGCAGCGCTTACCGACCATGCAAGACGCCCTGATCTTCGACCCTCTCGATCGCCAGGAGATTCCCTCCGTGGCGGTCCCCCCGATTCAGGAAGCCCCCTCGCCGACCCTCGACGCCCTGGATGCCCGTGGGCGTCGTGAGTTCAACAAGCTGCAGAAGCGCCTGCGCCGCCAGGTGGGTAACGCCATCATCGACTATGGCATGATTCACGAGGGCGACCGGGTGATGGTGTGCTTGTCCGGCGGCAAGGACAGCTACACCCTGCTGTCGATCCTGCGCAACCTGCAGCGCAACGCCCCGATCGACTTCTCGCTGCTAGCGGTCAACCTCGACCAGAAGCAGCCGGGCTTTCCCGAGCAGGTGCTGCCCGAGTACCTTGAGTCGATCGGCGTCGAGTACCATATCCTCGAGCGCGACACCTACTCGGTGGTCAAGGAGAAGACGCCGGAGGGCAAGACCACCTGCGCGCTCTGCTCGCGGCTGCGCCGCGGCTCCCTCTACGGCTTCGCCGAGGAGATCGGCGCTACCAAGATCGCCCTGGGCCACCATCGCGAGGATATCCTCGAGACCCTGTTCCTCAACCTCTTCTTCGGCGGCAGCCTCAAGGCCATGCCTCCCAAGCTGCTCTCCGACGACGGCAAGAACATCCTGATCCGTCCGCTGGCCTACTGCCGCGAGGCGGATATCGCCGAGTTTGCCCGGCTGATGGCGTTCCCGATCATCCCCTGCAACCTGTGCGGCTCCCAGCCGAACCTGCAGCGCCAGGTGGTCAAGGAGATGCTCGCCGAGTGGGAGAAGAAGCACCCCGGGCGCCTGGAGAGCATGTTCAAGGCGGTGACCAACGTGGCGCCGTCGCAGCTGGCCGACCGTGAGCTGTTCGATTTCGCCGGGCTGGAGGAGAAGCAGGCGCGACGGTTGGCCAGCCGCATCGATCTCCTCAACGAGTAGTCCTGCCGCAGGCGGCAGGGTGGCAAACACAAGGAACCCCATCGGGCACTCGCACGATGGGGTTCTTTACTTCAGGCAGGGGAGGGGGGGGCGCCGGCCTTGCCGCTTGGCGTAACTTCGCCGCCCGGGGCTACTTCGCCCCTTCCTCCTCGGCGACCTGGATCAGCGACTCGAGGTCGAGGATATGCACCTCGCGGCCCGAGACCTCCACCAGGCCCTGGCTCTGAAAGCGGCCGAGGATGCGGCTGACCGTCTCCACGGCCAGGCCCAGGTAGTTGCCGATATCGGCCCGGGACATGGAGAGGCGGAAGCTGTAGGGGGAGTAGCCGCGCCGGCGGAAGCGGTCGGAGAGGCTGGTGAAGAAGCTGGCCAGGCGCTGGTCGGCGGTCTTGCGGGAGAGCAGGCGCATCATGCGGCGGTCGTCGCGCAGCTCCTTGCTCATGCTGCGATAGAGCTGGCCGCGCAGCTCGGGAAGGGACTCCGACAGCTGGTCCAGGCGATCGAAGGGAATCTCGCACACCGTGGTGGTCTCCAGAGCCACCACGGTGCCGGGATACTGCTCCTCGTCGATGCCGTCCAGCCCCACCAGCTCGCTGGGCAGGTAGAAGTTGGTCAGCTGGTCGTCGCCGCTGCCCTCGGTGGTCACCTGCTTGAGGCTGCCCGACCGCACCGCATAGACGCTCGTGAAGGGGCTGTCCTGGCGGAACAGGGTCTCGCCCTTCTTGAGGGGCGCGCGCCGGCGGATGATGGCGTCGAACTGGTCCATGTCCTGAACCTCGAGGGCCAGCGGCAGGCAGAGCGAACTCAGGCTGCAGGTCTGGCAGCGAGTCTCGTGCAGTACAGAGCGCCGCCGTCCGGTCAGGCTATCAGGCATGGCCGCCTCCTCCTTGATCATGATCATGCCGACCATTATGGAGGAAACTTCGGGCAGGGCAAACCACCTCCAAGGAGGTAGGCCGGCCCGGCCCGGCTCACGACACCGGGGAGGCTTCGGGGTCGAAGGCGGCCAGCAGGTGGGTCAGGCCCCAGAGCCCGTCAGGGGTCACCCGCAGGCATTCGCCGTGGCGCTCGAGCAGCCCCGCCTGGCAGAAGGGGGCGAGGCGCTCGAGGGCGCCGGCCAGGGCCGCCCCGGCGTCGAGCCCATGGGCCTGCGAGAGGGCGGTCAGGTCCAGTTCGCGGCGGCAGGCGAGCGCCTCGATGGCGTCGCGGTGCAGGCGTTCGACGGCGTCCAGTCGGTGGCCGACGCCGGCGGGCAGGCGGCTGGCGTCCAGCGCCGCCTCGTAGTCGGCCAGGCTCAGGGCGTTGCGGGTCAAGGTATCGCCGACCCGGCTGAGGGCGGCGACCCCGAGGCCGAGCTGGTCGCCGGGCGGGTAGTGGGTGTAGCCCTGCAGATCGCGGGCCAGGCGGCCCTCCCCCAGGGCCTGGGCCAGGCTGTCATCGGGGCGGGCAAACTGGCCGAGCCCGATGTGCACGTAGCCGGCGTCATCCAGCCGCTCGCGAGCCGCCTCGAGGATCGCCAGGCGGGTGGCGGCGTCGGGCAGGTCCTCGGTGAGGATCTCGCGCTGGGGACGGTTGCGCTCCGGCAGGTGGGCGTAGCGGCGCAGGGTGATGCGCGCCGGGGTCATGGCGATCACCTGGTCGAGGGTCTCCCCGAAGCCCCGGGGGGTCTGCAGCGGCAGGCCCACGATCAGGTCGAGGTTGAGGGAGTGGAAGCCGAGGCGCTCGGCCTCGTCCACCAGGGATTCGGTCAGCACCCGGGGCTGGATCCGGTTGATCGCCTTCTGGACGCGCAGGTCGAGCTCCTGGACACCCAGGCTCAGGCGGTTGAAGCCCAGCGCCTGCAGGTGGCGCAGGGTGAAGACATTGGCCTCGCGGGGGTCGATCTCGATGCTGAAGTCGCGACCCCTGTCCTCGGACAGCCCGAAGCGGGCGTCGAGGCGGTCGAAGAGGTCTCCCATCTGGTCCAGCGAGAGAAAGGCGGGAGCGCCGCCGCCCCAGTGCAGGCGCTGCACGGTCGGGAGGCGGCCCAGCAGGCGGCTGACCAGTACCATCTCGCGGTCGAGCCGGGTGAGGTAGGGCTCGGCCTGACGGTTGTCGCTGGACGGCACTCGCTGAGAAGCACAGAAGCGGCACGCCTGCCGGCAGAAGGGCAAGCGCACGTGCAGCGCCAGCGGTGACCCGGGGGGGCGCTCGGACAGGGCCTGTGTCAGTGCCGCGGCACCGTCTCCTGCGTCGAGACGGGCGGGATAGGTGAGGTAGTGCGATCCGTCGTGGTCGTGGAACTGCATCGAGCGCCTGCCTCCGGCCGCCCAGGATGGCCCGACGCGATGAGCGTTGCGTTTCGCCTGAACGGGCATGATGGCGCTCCGGGCTGTGGATGTGCTCTCATGCTAGGGCGGCCTGGCGCAAGGGGCGTTGAGCTGCGTCAATCCGGCGTGGAATAGTGCCGAATCAGCCGTGACCTTGAGCGGGCAGCATCAACCACAGCTGCCACAGCGCGAAGGTGATGATCGACAGCGCCGCCAGCGTGCGTGTGGCCGGATGGCGGATCAGCCCGCCCAGCTGGCGCGCCGCCAGGCCGGTGGCAAGCAGCGCCGGCAGGGTGCCGAGGCCGAAGGCACCCATCAGCGTCGCGCCCCTGAGCGGGTCGGCGGCGGCCAGGCTCCAGGCCAGCATCGAGTAGACCAGCCCGCAGGGCAGCCAGCCCCACACGGCGCCCAGCGCCATGGCCTGGGGGATCTTCACCACCGGCATCAGCCGCCGCCCCACCGGCTCCAGGTGGCGCCACAGGCGCTTGCCGACGGCTTCGACCCGCAGCAGCCCCTTCCACCAGTCGGCGATGTAGAGCGCCATCAGGATCAGCATCACCGCCGCCAGGATCTGGAGCACCAGGCGAGCCGTCGGGGTGATGGCCACCAGGGTACCGAGGGCCGCCACCAGGGCGCCGGCGAGCATGTAGCTGGCGATGCGTCCCAGGTTGTAGCCCAGCAGCAGGCCGGTCAGGCGGGCAGGGGAGCGCATGCTGGGGGGTACGGCGAAGGTCAGGGCGCTCATGATGCCGCCGCACATGCCGATGCAGTGTGCGCCGCCGAGCAGGCCGAAGACGAAGGCCGCCGCGAGGGGCGGCAGGCCGAGTCCGGTGGGATCCATCAGGGCTCCGGGTCGGTGTCGCGGCGCTCCTGGGCGGCGCGCTCGCGGGCCTCGCGGCGGCGCTGGCGCTCCTCGGGGGGCAGGTCGTTCTCGTCCTCGTCGAAGAGGATGCGGTGGGCGGGGCCCTCCAGGTCCTCGAACTGGTCGTTCTTCACCGCCCAGAAGAAGGCCCAGACGGCCAGGCCCAGCAGGATCAGCGACAGCGGGATCAGCAGGTAGAGAATGCTCATGGGGTCACCCGGCTCGGTTCAGGGGATGGCGTGGGCGGGGGAGCGGCGGCGGGCATGGCGCGGCTGCGGAAGCGGTTGAGACGCAGGGCGTTGCCCACCACCACCAGGGAGCTGGCCGACATGCCCATGGCGGCCAGCCAGGGGGGCACCAGGCCCACGGCGGCGATGGGCATGGCGGTGAAGTTGTAGCACACTGACCAGATCATGTTCTGACGCATCACTCGGCGGGTGGCCCGACTGATCTCGATCGCCTCGACGATGCGTGACAGGCGCGGGCTGAGGAGGATGGCGTCGGCGCTGGTGCGCGCCAGGTCGGTTGCGCCGTTCATGGCGATGGCCACGTCGGCGCCGGCGAGCACCGGGATGTCGTTGATGCCGTCACCCACCATGGCGACCGTCTCGCCTGCCGCCTGGCACTCGCGGATGCGCGCGAGCTTGTCCTCGGGGCTGGCGCTTCCCCGCCAGGTGGGGATGTCCAGCCGCCGGGCAAGATCTCCCGCCGCGCCGGGGGTGTCGCCGGAGAGCAGCTCCACCTCGAGGCCCAGTGCCTTGAGCGCCGCCACGGTGTCGGCGGCGTCCTCGCGCACCCGGTCCTGGAGGGCGAACCAGGCGCGCGGCTCTCCCTCCTCGGTGAGCAATAGCCACTGGCCATCGCCGGGCGCCTCTAGGGAGTGGTCCGGCGCGGCGAACGCCGGCTTGCCGAGCCGCCAGCGGCGGCCCTCGAGGATGCCCTCCAGGCCCTGGCCGGTGCGGCTGGCCACCTCGGAAGCGTGCAGCGTGGCCAGTCGATGGGGATGGAAGGCCCGGGCGATGGGATGTTCGGATTGGGCCTCCAGTGCAGCAGCCAGGTGGCGGCTGTGGTCGGCATCAAGTCCTCCCAGAGGGCGGGTCTCGATCAGCGTCATCTCGCCACTGGTCAGAGTGCCGGTCTTGTCGAGGATCACCCGGTCGAGCTGGGAGAGCGCCTCGATGGCGTCGGCGCGGGTCACCAGCACGCCTCGGCGGCGCAGCTGGCCGTGGCCGGCGGTAAGCGCGGTGGGGGTGGCCAGGGCCAGGGCACAGGGGCAGGTGACCACCAGCACCGAGAGCATGATCCAGGGCATCCGCGCCGGGTCGATGAACCACCAGGCGATGGTGACCACGGCGGTGACCACCAGCAGGCGCAGCACGAAGAGGTGGGCCATGCGCGCGGCCATCTGCGCCAGGCGCGGGCGGCTGGCGAAGGCGCGGTCGGTGAGGTCGACGATGCCGGCGACACGGGCATCGCGCCCGGCGTGCGTCACGCGCACCACCAGGGGGCTCTCGATGTTCTGGCTGCCGCCGGTGACGGTGTCGCCGAGGCGTCGGGTCACCGGCAGGTACTCGCCGGTCAGCATGGATTCGTCGAGGCTCGACTCGCCGTCCTCGATCACCCCGTCGGCGGGCACTCCGTGGCCGGGCTTGACCAGCACCCGGTCGCCGGCGGTGAGTTCGCTGGCCGGCAGGATGCGCTCCTCCCCCTCGTCGGTCAGGCGAATGGCCGAGAGCGGCAGGGCACCGGCCATGGCGTTGCCGCTGTGGCCGCTGCGGCGGCGGGCGCGGGCCTCCACGTAGCGGCCGAAGAGCAGGAAGAAGGTGAACATGGCCGCCGAGTCGAAATAGACCTCGCCCTTGCCGGTGATCACCGCATAGCCGCTGGCGGTATAGGCGAAGCCGATGGCCAGGGACACCGGCACGTCCATGCCCAGCACCCGGTTGCGCAGGTCGCGCAGGGCATTTCGGAAGAAGGGCGCCGCCGAGAAGAAGACCACCGGGGTCGTCAGGGCGAAGGAGAGCCAGTGGAAGAGGGCGCGGAAATCCTCGCTGATGCCCTCGGGGCCGGCCACGTAGATGGGGATGGAGAACATCATCACCTGGGCCATGCCCACCGCGGCGATGATCAGGCGGCGCACGTTCATGCGCTCCTCGTGCTGCAGGCGCACCTGGGCCTCGTCGGGCTCGTAGGGCTGGGCCTGGTAGCCGATGCCCGCCATCTCGGCCAGTATCCGCGACAGCTTGACCGCCTCGGGGTCCCAGCTCACCCGCACGCGATGGTGGGTGAGGTTGACGGCGCTGGAGTCGACTCCCGCCAGGGCGTTGAGGCGGTGCTCGATCAACCAGGCACAGGCGGCGCAGGTGATGCCGTCCACCGCCAGGGTGGCATGGACCCGACCGCTGTCGTCGCCCTCCGCATGCACGAACCGATGCTGCAGGCCCGGGTCGTCGAACACCGCCCAGGTCTCGGCACGCACGGATTCCTGCTCGTCCGGGCGTTCAGGGAGCTCGGTGCGGAAGCGGTAGTAGCTTTCCAGGCCGCCGTCGACGATGGCGTGGGCCACCGCCTCGCAGCCGGGGCAACACAGCGGTCGGCGGAGATCGTCGAAGGTGATCGACCAGGGCGCGCCGGGGGGGACCCGGCTGCCACAGTGGTAGCACTCCGTCGAGTCGGCAGCGACGGCCTCACTCATGGGCTTAGGGTTCCTCGCCGATCCGGCATGTCAGGAGTCTTTGGCGGGTGCCGCCCGGCCGGGAGTCAGGCGCACGGCCTCCTCATTCGGGAAGCGACCCTCGCCGACCAGGCGCCACTCGGGCTCGTCGCTCTGGGGCTGGAGCTGCAGGTACCAGCGATAGCGCAGGTTGTCGGGTGCCTGGCCCAAGTAGAGGCCATCGCGCACGTGCTCGAGGGTCAGCTCGATGTCGCGGTCGTCCTGAGTGGGGAATATCAGCTCGAAGTCGAGCTTCTCGGGGAAGCTATCCCCGCCCTCCAGGTCGAGGATCACGTCGCTGGTCAGCGGATCGATGCGCAGGCTGGCCTCGATCCCCAGCTCTGCGGCGCGCTCCTGCTTGGCCAGCACCATGTTGATGGCGCGGCCGTGCTCGTAGTAGTCCTCCTGCACCATGCCATCAGTGCTCTTCACGGCCAGGTAGGCGAAGGTCGAGCTGACGCTGATCGAGAGCATCAGCAGGCCGAGGAGGAACCAGGGCCAGAACTGCTTGTACCAGGGGGTCACTGGGTGGGACATGTCATCTCCGGAGTTCGCCGATGAAGCGGGTCTCACGCTCCAGCGCGATGCTTGGGTGCTCATCGGCCTCGATGCGCAGGGTGATGGGGTGGCTGGGGCGTTCGATCACCTCGGGGTCGACGGTGATCGATACCACGGCGCGGCGGCTGTCGCCGGCGGGTACCGTGATGCGGTCGGTGTCCAGGACCAGCCCCGGCAGCCCCGAGGCTTCCAGGCGATAGCTGTGCTCCTGACCGTCCAGGTTGCGCACCATCAGCACGTAGACGTTGCTCAGTCGGCCGTCGCGGGTGAGCTGGTAGAGCTCTGTGCGCTCGCGCTCCACCTCGAAGCCCAGCGGGGTGCGGTCGGCCACCGCCCAGGCAAAGACCCCGATCATCACGATCAGTGCCGCCAGGTAGCCCATCAGGCGCGGACGCAGGATATGGGTGGGTTTGCCCTCGAGGGCATTCTCCGTGGTGTAGCGGACCAGGCCGCGGGGATAGCCCATCTTGTCCATGACGCTGTCGCAGGCATCGATGCAGGCCGCGCAGGTGATGCATTCATACTGCAGTCCGTCGCGGATGTCGATGCCGGTGGGGCAGACCTGCACGCAGAGGTCGCAGTCGATGCAGTCGCCGTGGCCGGCCTCCCTGGCCTCGGCGTGGCTGAGGGTCTTCTTGCGCGCCCCGCGCGGTTCGCCGCGGTCCGTGTCGTAGGAGACGATCAGGGTGTCGCGGTCGAACATCACCGACTGGAAGCGGGCGTAGGGGCACATGTAGATGCACACCTGCTCGCGCAGCCAGCCCGCGTTGAGGTAGGTGAAGACCAGGAAGAAGCCGGTCCAGAAATAGGACCAGCCATGGGCCTCGAGGGTGGGCAGGTCGACCACGAGCTCGCGAATCGGCGTGAAGTAGCCGACGAAGGTCACCCCGGTAGCCAGGGCGATGGCCAGCCAGATGGCATGCTTGGCCGACTTGCGCCATAGCTTGTCGGCGCTCATGCCCTGACCGTCGAGCTTGATGCGGCGGTTCCGGCTACCCTCCAGGCGATGCTCGAACCAGATGAACAGGAAGGTCCAGACGCTCTGCGGGCAGGTGTAGCCGCACCACACCCGGCCAGCGAACACCGTGATGAAGAACAGTCCGAAGGCGCAGATGATCAACAGCCAGGAGAGCAGCATGAACTCCTGGGGATAGAAGGTGGCGGCGAAGATATGGAACTCCCGGCCGGGCAGGTCGAACCAGATGGCCGGACGGTCGCCCCAGGGCACCCAGGGCATCACGAAGAACAGCAGCATCAGCAGCCAGTTGGCGCTGCGCCGTACCTTCTGGAACAGCCCTTGGATCTCTCGCACGTAGATGTGGCGCCGGCTGGCGTACATCTCCTGTTGGACCTTCTCCTGAGGCCCCCTGGGGCCGGGCGTATGCAGCTCGACCGGTGACGGCGTGACATCGCGGGTGGGTATCTTGTCGCTCATGGCAGGCTCACGGCAGGAGGGGGAGAGGACCAGCGCTGGTGTGTTGCGGTGCAGCCATTGTATCGAGACCGCGAGCCAACGAGAAAGGGTGCGACGTGAGGCCGCACCCTTCGGTTAGCGCCCGGGAACCGGGTCAGTCCCGGAAGCGCAGGCTGTAGACGTAGGCGGCGACCAGGTGGACGCGCTCCTCGCCGATGTAGGCGGCCTGGGCGGGCATGTGGCCGTTGCGGCCGTTGCGCAGGGTCTGGCGCACGGAGTCCGCCACGCTCTGGCCCGGTGCCTGGTAGAGCCAGATGTCGTTGGTCAGGTTGGGCGCACCCAGCGCCTGGTTGCCGGTGCCGTTGGGCATATGGCAGGCGGCACATACCGAGGCGAAGGTGGCGGCACCGCGCTCGGCGCGCACGCCGTCGTGCTCGAGGTCGGACAGCGCCAGCACGTGCTGGGTGACGTTCTCGATGTTCTCCTCGCCCAACTGCCGCCAGGAGGGCATCAGCCCGTTGCGGCCGCGGTGCAGGGTGGTCAGGATCTGCTCCGGCTCGCCGCCATAGAGCCAGTCGTCGTTGGTCAGATTGGGGAAGCCGTAGCCGCCCTGGGCATTGGAGCCGTGGCACACCGCACAGTTGTTGAGGTAGATGCGCTCGGCCACCTGCATGGCGTCCGCGTCGCGGGCCAGTTCGGGGATCGGGATCTCCTGATACTGGGCAAAGATCGGCGTGAAGCGCTCCTCGGCGCGGGCTACCTCCTCTTCCCACTGCCCCTCCTGGGTCCAGCCCAGCACGCCGGCGAAGTTGCCGAGGCCCGGGTAGAGCACCAGGTAGCCCAGCGAGAAGATCACGGTGCCCACATAGAGCTGGAACCACCAGCGCGGCAGCGGGTTGTCATACTCCTCGATGCCATCGGCGGCGTGCCCGGTGGTCTCGATGTTGCCATCGGCGTCGGGGGTCTTGTCGGTCTTGCGGTTGGCGTAGAGCAGCCAGAAGGCAAAACCGATGGAGCCCAGCGTGATGACGATGATCCAGGCGCTCCAGAACCCGGAAAGGGAGTCACCCCAGAGATTGTTCATGTGTTCCTGTCTCCCTTGCTCTTGCGGGAATCGGCCCCGTTCGGCGAGGCGCTTCTGTCACGGTTCGGTTGCTCATCATCATCGGCGAAGGGCAGGTGGGCCGCCTCGTCGAAATCCGGCTTGCGCCGCTTCGAGTAGGCCCACCAGGTGATGCCGAGGAAGGCCACGATCAGCAGACCGGTGATGATGCCGCGGAAAGTCCCGGTATCCATGCTCAGCGGGTTCCCTCGAGTACCGTGCCGAGCTGCTGAAGGTAGGCGATCAGCGCGGTGATCTCCTGCTGGCCGCGTACCTCGCGGGTAGCGTTGGCGATGTCCTCGTCGGTGTAGGGTACGCCCACCATGCGTAGGACCTCCATCTTCCTCGGCGTGTCGCTGCCGTCGAGCGTGCGCTCGAAGAGCCACGGGTAGGAGGGCATGATCGACTCGGGTACCACGTCGCGCGGGTTGTACATGTGGGCGCGGTGCCAGTCATCACTGTAGCGGCCGCCGACGCGGGCCAGGTCCGGGCCGGTGCGCTTGGAGCCCCACAGGAAGTTGTGGTCGTAGACCGACTCGCCGGCCACGCTGTAGTGGCCGTAGCGCTCGGTCTCGGCGCGGAACGGACGGATCATCTGCGAATGGCAGCCGACGCAGCCCTCGCGGCGATAGATGTCGCGGCCCTCCAGCTCCAGGGCGGAGAGCGGGCGCAGCCCCTCCACCGGCTCCGTGGTCTGCTTCTGGAAGAAGAGCGGCACGACCTCGGCCAGGCCGCCGAAACTGATGACCACCAGGATCAGCACGGCGAGCAGGCCAATGTTCTTTTCGACAATCTCGTGTTTCATTGGTGTCGGTATCCCCGGTTGGCTCAGGCAGTCTGCGGAAGCGGCTGACGGGCGCCTTCGCCGCGCTTGACGGTCATGGTGACGTTGTAGGCCATGATCAGCATGCCCACGACCCAGCACAGGCCGCCGATCAGGCGCACGATATAGCCCGGGCCGCTGGCCTCGACGGACTCGATGAAGGTGTACATCAGGGTGCCGTCGGGGTTGATGGCGCGCCACATCAGGCCCTGCAGGATACCGTTGACCCACATGGAAGCGATGTAGAGCACAGTGCCGATGGTCGCCAGCCAGAAGTGCACGGCGATCAGGTTCACGGAGTGCATCTCGGTGCGGCCGAACAGGCGCGGGATCAGGTGATACATGGAGCCGATGGTGATCATCGCCACCCAGCCCAGGGCGCCGGCATGGACGTGACCGATGGTCCAGTCGGTGTAGTGGGAGAGGGCGTTGACGGTCTTCACTGCCATCATCGGGCCCTCGAAGGTGGACATGCCGTAGAAGGAGAGGGCCACCACCAGGAAGCGCAGGGTCGGGTCGGTACGCAGCTTATGCCAGGCGCCGGAGAGGGTCATCATGCCGTTGATCATGCCGCCCCAGGAGGGCGCCAGCAGGATGATCGACATGACCATGCCCAGCGACTGGGCCCAGTTGGGCAGGGCAGTGTAGTGCAGGTGATGCGGCCCGGCCCACATGTAGACCATGATCAGCGACCAGAAGTGGACGATGGAGAGGCGATAGGAGTAGACCGGGCGCTCGGCCTGCTTGGGCACGAAGTAGTACATCATCCCCAGGAAGCCGGCGGTCAGGAAGAAGCCCACCGCGTTGTGGCCGTACCACCACTGCACCATGGCGTCGATGGCGCCGGCGTAGACGGAGACGGAATACATGGCGGTGACCGGGATGCCGGCGTTGTTGACGATGTGCAGCACCGCGACGGTCAGGATGAAGGCGGCGAAGAACCAGTTGGCCACGTAGATGTGGGAGGTCTTGCGCTGCTTGATGGTCATCAGGAAGATCAGGGCATAGGTGACCCACACTACGGCGATCAGGATGTTGATCGGCCACTCCAGCTCGGCGTACTCCTTGGCGGTGGTGTAGCCCAGCGGCAGGGTGATCACCGCCGAGAGGATCACCGCCTGCCAGCCCCAGAAGGTGAAGGCGGCCAGCTTGTCGGACCACAGTCGAGTCTGACAGGTCCGCTGCACCACGTAGTAGGAGGTGGCAAACAGCGCGGAACCCCCGAAGGCGAAGATCACGGCGTTGGTGTGCAGCGGCCGCAGGCGGCCGAAGCTTGTCCAGGGTAGATCGAGGTTGAGTTGCGGCCATACCAGTTGTGCGGCGAGGATGACACCGAGGAGCATGCCCACGATGCCCCACACAACTGTCATGATCGCGAACTGCCGAACTACCTTGTAGTTGTAGGTCGGGTGTTCCAGTGCTGTGCTCATGTCAGGTTCCCATCGAACGCGGTAGCGGGTTGAAGCTGCGTCAGTTTGCCACGGACCCAGCGCCCCGAGGATGATGCAGGTCAAGACGTTATGGATTGTATCGCAGCCCGTCTCAATCCTGAACACGCCAATCGGTGTAGTCGGAGAACTCACGAGGAGACCCCTTGTCACATTATGCCGCTCAGGATTATGAGCCCATTACCCCGGCCCGTTGTCGCGACCGTCTGGTAGCGGGCGAATGTGGTCGCTGGAGGCTACCCGACGGTCCCCTGGAGGTGCGCGGCGAGGCCCGCATCGGACGACTGCTGGTGGCCCATGGCGCGGGTGCCGGTCAGGATTCCACATTTCTGGAGCACTGTCGCGACGCCCTGGCCGAGCGCGGCGTCCAGACCCTGGCCATCGAGTTCGCCTACCTTCAGCAGATGCACCGCGAGGCGAGGCGCCGGCCTCCTCCCCGCATCGATCGCCTGGTCGAGGAATTGATGCGCTGGTGCGACACTCTGACGCATTCTTCGCTGCCGCCCCTATGGCTCGGTGGCAAGTCCATGGGGGCGCGGGTGGCGAGCCTGCTGGCGGCCCGCGACGGCGCTGCCGGCTTGATCCTGTGCGGCTACCCCTTCCACCCGTCGGGCAAGCCCGAGTCGCTGCGTCTCTCCCACTGGCCGCTGATCGCCTGTCCTACCCTGGTGGTTCAGGGCAGTCGCGACCTGTTCGGCAGCGGGGAAGAAATCGCCGGCTATGACCTGGGTGGTGCCCGTGTCCACCTGCTCGAGGATGGCGATCATGACTGGCGACCGCGACGCGCCAGCGGCCGCACCCAGGCGTCGCTGATCGATGAAGCGGCCGATGTCATCGCTGCCTTCATGGCCGAGCATGCATGAGTGCCCTGGGGCTGGGGCAAGTCGATGAAATGCCGGTGGAATGGTGCGCCGGGGGCCGTCAGGCAAAAAGCGTTGACATTGATTACGTCCCCTGTAGAATGCAGCGCCACGTGTCCAGGGGTGGTTAGCTCAGCTGGGAGAGCACCAGCCTTACAAGCTGGGGGTCACAGGTTCGAACCCTGTACCAC
>NZ_JACUUD010000054.1 GCF_014859505.1 Halomonas sp. | reverse complement strand
CGCGGCCGTGGCATTCATGCCACGGCCGCGCTGTGTTTCGACGTCAGGCAGACGGCGTCAGAAGTTCGGCTTGCGCTTCTCGACGAAGGCGCTCATGCCCTCGGTCTGCTCGTCGCCGGCGAAGCAGAAGGCGAACAGCGCGGTCTCCAGCGCCAGGGCGCTGTCCAGGTCCTGCTCCATGCCGTCGTGGATCGCCTGCTTGGTGGCCCGCACCGACCGGGGGCCGTTGCCACCGAGCTGCCTGGTGAGCTCCTCCACGTAGGAGTCGAGCTCGGCCTGGGGCATCACCCGGTTGACCAGGCCGATGCGCAGGGCCTCGGCGGCGTCGATCTTGCGCCCGGTGGTGCACAGGTCCAGTGCCATGGCCGGGCCGACGCGGCGCGGCAGGCGCTGGGTGCCGCCGAAGCCGGGTATCACGCCCAGCAGCACCTCGGGCTGGCCGAAGATGGCGTTGTCGCTGGCCACCGCCCAGTCGCAGGCCAGCGCCAGCTCGCAGCCGCCACCCAGACAGAAGCCGTTGACCAGAGCCACGGTAGGCACCGGCAGGGTCTCCAGGCGCTTGAGGGTCGCCAGCGCCTGGCGGGCGAAGGCGCGAGCCTCCTCCGGGGTCTTGGTGCGCATCTCGGCGATGTCGGCGCCGGCCACGAAGGACTTCTCGCCGGCACCGGTGATCAGCACCGCGCGCAGGTCGTCGCGGGCCTCGAGCTCGGCCAGCACGCGTTCCAGCTCACTCAGCACGTCGCTGTTCAGGGCGTTCAGCGCCTTGGGGCGGCTGATGGTCAGGCGCACGACGCCGGCGTTATCGACCACCTCGATCGGGGATTCGCTCATGTTGGGGCTCCTTGGCGTGTTGTTTGATAGGAAGACCGCCCAACCCTAGCGAACGCTTGGTTGGGCGGCAATCCTTTCTTTTGTCGGGCTCTGCTCACACAGGCCTCACGCCATGCTGACGACGACCCTCCCGCGCACGCGCCCCGCGAGCAGCTCGTCGGCCGTGGCGATGGCCTCCTCGAGGCCGATGGTCCGGGTGATGGCGTCCAGCTGGGCAGGGTCGAGCAGCTCGCCCAGCCGGCGCCACGCCTCGAGCCGCTCCGGCCGGGGCTTCATGACGCTTTCGATACCGGCCAGGGTGACGCCGCGCAGGATGAAGGGTGCCACGCTGGACGGCAGGTCCATGCCCTGGGCGAGCCCGCAGGCCGCCACGGTGCCGCCGTAGCGCGTCGCGGCCAGCACGTTGGCCAGGGTGTGGCTGCCCACCGAGTCGATGGCACCGGCCCAGCGCTCCTTGGCCAGGGGGCGACCCGGCTCCGACAGCTCACTGCGATCGATGATCTCCTCGGCCCCCAGCCCCTTGAGGTAGGCCTCCTCCTCGGGGCGCCCCGTGGCGGCAATGACCCGATAGCCCAGCCGCGACAGCAGGGCAATGGAATAGCTGCCCACGCCGCCGTTGGCGCCGGTCACCAGCACATCGCCGTGGTCAGGCAACACGCCATTATTCTCCAGCGCCATGACGGCGAGCATCGCCGTGTAGCCCGCGGTGCCGATGGCCATGGCCTGGCGGGAGCTGAACGCCGAGGGAAGAGGAATCAGCCAATCACTCTTGAGGCGAGCCTTCTCGGCCAGCCCGCCCCAGTGCGTCTCGCCCACGCCCCAGCCATTGAGCAGGACGCTGTCGCCCGGCTGGAACTCATCGGAGCTGGAGGCCTCGACCGTGCCTGCCAGGTCGATTCCCGGCACCATGGGAAACTGCCTGACCACCGGCCCCTTGCCGGTGATGGCCAGGGCGTCCTTGTAGTTGAGGGTGCTGCACTCGACCCGCACGGTGACGTCGCCTTCCGGAAGCTGCGCATCGTCCAGCGTCTGGAGCCCGACCCGCTGTTCGCCGTCCTGCTTCTCGATCAAGATTGCCTTGAACATGGTTCACCTCGCGATGGACATTCCGATGGGTTTCGCTATTCGTAGACGTGGAAGCCGCGGCCCGATTTTCGACCCAGGTAACCGGCAGCCACCATGCGTCTGAGCAGCGGGCAGGGACGATACTTCGGGTCGCCGAAGCCCTCCTGCAGCACCTCCATGATGGAGAGGCAGACGTCCAGGCCGATCAGGTCGGCCAGGGCCAGCGGCCCGAGGGGGTGGGCGGCGCCCAGCTTCATGGCTTCGTCGATGTCCTCGGCGCTGGCCACCCCCTCCTGGAGCAGGAAGGCCGCCTCGTTGATCATCGGGACCAGCAGGCGGTTGACCGCGAACCCCGGGGAGTCGGCGATGGCCACGGCGGTCTTGCCCAGCGACTCGGTCAGCGCCTCGATGCGCGCCACGGTGGCGTCACTGGTCTGCTCGGCGCGGATCACCTCGACCAGCTTGAGCACCGGTACCGGGTTGAAGAAGTGCATGCCCACCACCCGCTCGGGCTTCTCGCACACCGCGGCCAGCCGGGTCAGTGACAGCGAGGAGGTGTTGGAGGCAAGTATTGCATCGTGGCTCAGGCGGCTCAGGTCGCGGAACAGCTTCTCCTTGAGCGCCGGCTGCTCGGGGGCGGCCTCTATGATCACCTCGCAGTCGCGCAGGGCGTCCAGGGCGGTTGAGGTAGCCAGGCGCGCCATGGCGGCGTCCTTGTCGGCCTGGGAGAGCTTCTCCTTGGCCACCAGCTTGCCCAGGCCCTTGTCGATGCTGCCGCGGGCGCGCTCGAGCTGCTCGTCGGCCACGTCGTAGAGCTGCACATCGAAGCCGTTCTGGACCAGCACCTGGGCGATGCCCTGGCCCATGGTGCCGGCGCCTACCACGCCGATCGCTTGCTCACTCATTGCACTCTCTCCTTGGTTGTTTTCGGGCCGGGTCGATCACTGCTTGCGGGCTTCGTCGCGCAGCACGAACTTCTGGATCTTGCCGGTGGAGGTCTTGGGCAGCTCGGTGAAGACCACCGTCCTGGGCGCCTTGAAGTGGGCCAGGCGCGCGCGGCAGTGATCGATGATCTCCTGCTCGGTCACCTCGCCGTAGCCCACCTTGAGCTTGACGAAGGCGCAGGGAGTCTCGCCCCACTTCTCGTCGGGCTTGGCCACCACCGCGGCCTCCTCCACCGCCGGGTGCGAGTAGATGCAGTCCTCCACCTCGATGGTGGAGATGTTCTCGCCGCCGGAGATGATGATGTCCTTGGAGCGGTCCTTGATCTCGATGTAGCCGTCGGCATGCCACACGGCCAGGTCGCCGGTATGGTACCAGCCGCCCTCCATGGCCTGCTCGGTGGCCGCCTCGTTCTTCAGGTAGCCCTTCATCATGGTGTTGCCGCGCATCAGGATCTCGCCGATGGTCTCGCCGTCCTTGGGCGCGGGCTCCAGGGTGTTGGGATCGGCCACGCAGAGCGCCTCCAGCATGGGGTAGCGCACGCCCTGCCGGGACTTGAGCCTGGCACGCTCCTCGGCGGGCAGCTCGTTCCAGGCCTCGCGCCAGGCGCAGGAGGTCACCGGGCCGTATACCTCGGTGAGGCCGTAGACGTGGGTCACGTCGATGCCGAGCTTCTCGACACCGGCGATCACCGAGGCGGGCGGCGCGGCACCGGCGGTGGTGACCTTCACCGGGTGGTCGAAGTGGCGCTTGTCCTCGGCGGGCAGGTTGACCAGGCCGTTGAGCACGATGGGCGCGCCGCTGAAATGGCTGACCCCCTCGTCGGCGATCAGGTCCATGACCTTCTTCGCCTCCACCTTGCGCAGGCAGACGTTGGTGCCGGCGGCGGCGGCGATGGTCCAGGGGAAGCACCAGCCATTGCAGTGGAACATCGGCAGGGTCCAGAGGTAGACCGGGTGGTGGGGCATCGCCCACACCAGGATGTTGCTGACGGCGTTGAGGTAGGCGCCGCGGTGGTGGTAGACCACCCCCTTGGGCTTGCCGGTGGTGCCGGAGGTGTAGTTGAGCGAGATGGCCTGCCACTCGTCCTCGGGCAGCCGGTAGGGGTAAGCCGGGTCGCCCTCGGCCAGCAGCGCCTCGTACTCCAGCTCGCCGATGGCGCGGCCGTCGGCCATGAACTGGGGATCCGCCACGTCGATGATCAGCGGCTTGTTCTCGAGTTTCGCCACCGCCTCCTCGATGACATCGGCAAACTCCGGGTCGACCAGGATCGCCCTGGCCTCGCCGTGCTCGAGCATGTAGGCGATGGCCTCGGCATCCAGACGGATGTTCAGGGTGTTGAGCACGCAGCCGGCCAGGGGCACGCCGAAGTGGACCTCGAACATGGCCGGCACGTTGGGCAGCATCGCCGCCACCGCCTGGCCGGGCTCGATGCCGCGCTTCGACAGCGCCGAGGCGAGCCGCCGACAGCGCTCCCAGGTGGTCGCCCAGTCGCGACGAATCTCGCCGTAGATCACCGCCGGGTAGTCCGGGTAGACCGAGGCGGTACGTTCGATGAAGGTGAGCGGCGACAGCGCCACGTGGTTGGCTGGGGTCCTGGGCAGGCCCTGTTCGAAGATGCTCTGGCTCATGATGGGCTCCGTGATCGGTGTTGCGTATTCGGAAAGCGAGCCGCCGGCGCGGGGCCGGCGGCGAATCGATGCGGGGGTCAGTGGGCGGCGGCGTCGAAGGCGGCGAGGCTCGTCATGCCGGCCTCGATCACCGCGCGCTGGGCGCGCCCCACCGGCAGCCACTGGCGAATAGCATAGTCGGCGCTCTGCTGCTTGGCCCGATAGAACGGGTCCGGCCGTCCGGGTTCGTCGCGACCGTTGGCGATAGCCGCGCTGGCCTTGAGGGCCGCCTGCCCCATCTGCCAGGCGCACAGCACGTGGCCAGCGAGGTTCAGGAAGGGGGTGGCAAAGGCCTGGACGGCATCGGCGCCGCTCTCGGGGTCGGCGCCCGCCGCCAGCACGGCCGCCATGGCGGCACGCAGGTCGGCGGCGCCCCCGGCCAGGCTCTCGCCCAGGACCGCCAGCTCGGCGTTGTCACCCAGCGCCGCGGCGGTGGCCTCGACGTCGTCGATCAGGCTGGCCAGGGCCGCCCCACCATCGCGCTGCAGCTTGCGCCCGGCCAGATCCAAGGCCTGGATGCCGTTGGTGCCCTCGTAGATGGGGGCGATGCGCGCATCGCGCAGCAGCTGGGCGGCACCGGTCTCCTCGATGAAGCCCATGCCGCCGTGCACCTGGATGCCCAGCGAGGCGATCTCCACGGCCTGGTCGGTGGAGAAGCTCTTGACCACCGGGATCAGCACGTCGACCCGCGCCTGGGCGGCGGCGCGCTCGGTCTCATCGGCCGCGTGGCGGGCCAGGTCGAGCTGGGCGGCGCAGTAGAGGGCGAGCGCGCGCAGGGCGTCGGTGCGGGCACGCATGGAGAGCAGCATGCGGCGCACGTCGAGGTGGTCGCTGATGGTGCAGTCGCTGCGGCCGGAGCGCGGGCTGCGGCCCTGGGTGCGGTCCAGGGCGTAGGCGAAGGCGTGCTGGCAGGCACGCTCGGCCACGCCGATGCCCTGGATGCCCACCTTGTGGCGCGCCTCGTTCATCATGGTAAACATGTGGTTGAGGCCGCGGCCCTCCTCGCCCACCAGGTAACCGATGGCGCCCTCCCCCTCGCCGAAGCTCAGGGTGCAGGTGGGGGAGCCGTGGATGCCCAGCTTGTGCTCGATGGAGGCGCAGACCACATCGTTGCGCTCACCCAGGGAGCCGTCGGAGCCCACCAGGAACTTGGGCACCAGGAACAGCGAGATGCCCTTGTTGCCCTCGGGGGCATCGGGCTTGCGGGCCAGCACCAGGTGGATGATGTTCTCGGCGGCGTCGTGCTCCCCCCAGGTGATGTAGATCTTCTGGCCGAACAGCCGGTAGCTGCCGTCCCCCTGGGGCACGGCGCGAGTGCGTACCTTGGAGAGGTCCGAGCCTGCCTGGGGCTCGGTAAGGTTCATGGTGCCGGTCCAGATGCCCTCGACCAGCTTCGGCAGGTAGGTGGCCTTCTGCTCCTCGCTGCCGTGGTGGGCCAGGGCCTCGATGGCCCCGGCGGTGAGCATGGGGCACAGGCCCAGGGCCATGTTGGCGCCATGAAGCATCTCCTGCACCGCGCTGGCCACCACCTCGGGCAGCCCCTGTCCGCCCAGCGCCTCGGCCACGCCGATGCCGTTCCAGCCGCCCTCAGCGTAGGCCTGGTAGGCCTGGATGAAGCCATCGGGCAGGGTCACGCTGCCGTCGTCGCGACGGGTGCAGCCCTGGCGGTCGCCGCTGGCGTTGAGCGGCGCCCACACCTCGCCGGCCAGCCTGGCGGCTTCTTCCAGCACCGCCTCCACCAGGTCGGGGCTGGCCTCCTCGAAGCCGGGCAGCGAGAGCGAGCCGAACGCCAGCAGCTCCTCCAGCACGAAGCGGATATCGCGAACGGGGGCGGCAAAATAGTTCATCGGTGCACCTTAGGGGGAAAATGATAACGGCGATAGTAGATTCACTACTTTTCGCCGGCCATTATCCCAAGGTCTTAGCGACCGATCACCGGCTCGATGCCGGGCAGCTCCTCCTGGGCCGGCACGTCATCTTCCAGGGCCTCAGCGAAGTAGGCGACATGCGCCTCATCGGCCGGCGGCGGGCCGACCATCGGCTCGGCCACATCCACCTCAGGCACCACCCCGGAGAGGTCCTCCATGTACTCATGCTCGGAGGCCCCCTGCAGCTGCTCCTCGGTGACTGCCAGCTCGGCACCCGCCGAGGACATCGGGGTGGAGGGCGAGAACGGCGCCACCGGCACCGGCGCCGGGCGCACGCTGCGACGCCAGCCGAAGAAGGCCACCAGGAACAGGCCCAGGGCGCCGAAGCTCCAGAACAGCCCGGCATCGCCCAGGACTCCCATCACCGGCGAGATCAGCGGCGGGCTGAGCGCCGAGCCGATGGCGTTGATCAGCAACAGGCCCTGGCTCATGCGCACCAGGGCGCCGGCCGGGGCCCGGTCGGCGGCGTGGCCCACCGCCACCGGGTAGAGCGAGAAGACCCCGCCGCCCAGCAGGAACAGCAGCCCCGCCAGCAGCCAGGGCGACATCGGCAGCCACAGGACCGCCGCCGAGATCAGCGCACAGAAGGCGCCGATGATGATCAGCACCAGTTGGCGATCGTGGCGATCCGACCAGCGCCCCACCGGGTACTGGAGCAACATGGCGCCCAGGATCACGACGGCCATCATCTGGCCGATCCGATCCACCGAGAGGCCGCTGCGCTGCAGGTAGAGCGGCAGCAGCGCATAGACGGCGGCCACCGCGATCCCCGAGCCGAAGCTGCCCATCACCCCGGTGGGCGTCAGGGTGATCAGGCGCAGCGGCGAGAGCGGTTCGGCCTTCTCGATCAGCGGCGAGACCCGCGGGATCATCGCCATGGGCAGCACCGAGAGCGAAGCCAGCATGGCGATCACCATGAAGGAAGCCGCCCCGCCCAGGGCCTCGGTGACGCCCAGCAGCAGCTGGCCGAGCACCCCGGCGGCGTAGAGGGCGATCATGTAGAGCGCCAGCAGGCGGCCGCGCACCTTCTGGTCGCCAGCGGTGAGCAGCCAGCTCTCGATGACCAGGTAGACGCCCACCGTGGCCCAGCCGCCGATCAGGCGCAGCGCGAACCAGGCCCAAGGATGATCCACCAGCCCCTGCAGCAGCACGGTGACCGCCACCAGCGAGGCGAAGCTGCCATAGGCGCGGATATGGCCGATGCGCAGCAGCAGCCGGTCGTTGAGCATGGCCCCCAGCGCCAGACCGATGAAGTAGGCCGAGGAGACCCAGCCGATCACCACCGCCGACTCGCCGGCGGCGTCCAGGCGCAGGGTGATCACCGTGGCCAGGAAGCCATTGCCGATGCCGAGGATGAAGAGCCCGAGCAGCGGCGCCAGGGCCATGGTCAACAGTTGCCGCGACATTGCATGCCTCACAGCGAGAGGGAAGACAGAGAGGGAAGACAGAAAGGGTGGCAGAAAGCGAGGACTCTCGCCTACCCGGCGGGCCGGAAGCGGCGCCTCGGGCACCACCGGGATATCAGAGCGCGCGAATCATACGCCCGATTGGCGGCGAGTCAATCGCTTTCCCGCAGGCACAGAAAAAACCAGGAATATACGCCAGAAAACTCGGAGAATCTGGCGGTATCCTCCGCACTCAAGAAGAGCGCTTCTGCAGCAGCGCCACGTCGGCCGCAGGAAACGCCACTGTCATGCCGTGCTCATCGGCCAGCCACCGGAAGGTCGCCTCGCTGAAGAAGGCCACGTGGGTGGGGTCGAGGATATAGTGCCAGCGGGAGAACGCCTCCCGGTCGGTGACCCGCTTGGTCATCAGCCCCAGCCAGCCGCCCGGGCGCAGCAGGTCGACCAGGCGCGCGAGTTCGCGGCCCGGTTCGAAGAGGTGCTCGACCACCTCGGTGGCGGTGATGAAGTCGTATTCGGCTTCCAGCACGCTCGCATCCGGCGCGTAGAAGGGGTCATAGATGGCCATGGGGTGTCCCGCCTCCTCGAACATCACCGAGAGCGTCGGCCCCGGGCCGGCACCGAAGTCGAGCCCCCGGGCAACGGGGGCGAGCCGCTCGCGCAGCGGGTCGGCGAGCCGCGACAGGAAGCGGCGATAGCCCGGGTCATCCGGAGAGTTCTCGTGCTGGTCGTAGACCGCCCGCTCCTCCTCCCGGCCGAGCCGGAAGGCCGGCGGCACGTATACCAGCGCACAGCGTCGACACTGGTGATACTCACGCCGTGCATCGCGGTGGTAGAAGGCCGTGTCGTCAGATGCGCATAGCGGGCAGGTCGGCATCATCGTATCCTCTGTGCCAGAAAATTCTTTGAAGGAGCCCTGAATGCTGTCAGGTCTGGACCATCTGGTCATCACCGTGACCGACATTTCTCGCGCCGTGGACTTCTACTCTCGGGTGCTGGGACTGGAGGTGCGCTATCGCGACCGCGAGCGCGTCGACCTGATCCTGGGCGACCTCGCCCTGCGCCTGCACTGGACCGCCACCGACATCGAGCCAAGGGCGGCGACTCCTACCCCGGGCAGTATCGACATCTGCCTACGCAGCCTGCTGCCGCTGGACGAGGTGGCCCGCCACCTGGCGGCGCTGGAGGTGGAGGTGGAACTCGGCCCGGTGCCCCGCCAGGGCGCCAACGGCCTGCTGGATTCGCTCTACCTGCGCGACCCGGACGGCAACCTGATCGAGATCAGCCGTCCCCGCCGCCAGGCGAACACCACGGAGGACGCCGGCGACTGAGCTGCGCGCCGCGCCGCCGGTGGTATTGTGTCCGGCGGCCGGTATCATGGGCGCCTGATACTCGCCCATTCTCAGGGACGACCCATGAACGACGATTTTCGCAATGACAGGGTTCAGAACGACAGGACCCGGGACGACAACGTCATCATCGAACCCGACAAGTCCCTCGATACCACCATGCCCATGGTGGTCTACGCCCTCTACCTGATCAGCTTCGTGGTGGGCTTCACCTCGGTGATCGGCGTGGTGATCGCCTATGTCTACCGCGGCAAGGGGCCGGCGTGGCTCGACGAGCACTACCGCTACCAGATCCGCACCTTCTGGATCGGCCTGCTCTACGCCACCATCGCCTCTATTCTGGTGCTGGTGGTCATCGGCATCCCCCTGCTGATCGCCCTGGCGGTATGGCTGATCGTGCGCTGCGTGAAGGGCTTCCGTGGCCTGCAGGAGAAGCGCGCGCCGGATAACGTGGACACCTGGCTGTTCTAGGCAAGGACCACGCGATATGACCGATACCCGCTCCCACCCCCGCCGCGCCCAGGCCATCGCCGGGCTGTGGAAGACCCTGGCCGGCCGCAGGCTGGCCAGCCTCTGGCGCCTGTCGCGCCTGGCCGGTCCGTTGGTGCACCGCTTCAGCCGCCGCGAGCGCGAGGTCACCGAGATCAACCTGGGCGAGGTCTACCCGGAGTGCGGCGCCGCCGAACGCCGGCGCCTGGCGCGGGAGAGCCTGACCCACTCCACCGCCACCATGCTGGAGCTCGGCTTCGCCTGGATGGGCTCGCCTGAGCGGGTCGAGGCCTCGATCCTCGTCGTGCACGGCCGCGAGCTGCTCGACGAGGCCCGCGCCGAGGGCCGCGGGGTGATCGTGCTGGCGCCGCACTTCGGCAACTGGGAGGTGCTCAACTTCTGGCTCTCCAGCCACTTCCCCTTCACCGCCATGTACGAGCCGCCCAAGATCGCCGAGCTCGACGCCGTGACCCGCGCCGGGCGCGAGCGCATGGGGGCGAGCCTGGTGCCCACCAACCCCCGCGGCGTGGCCGCCCTGCTCAAGGCGCTCAAGCGCTCGGAGGCGATCGGCATCCTCCCGGATCAGGAGCCCGACTGGGGCAGCGGCGTCTTCGCCCCCTTCTTCGGGCGCCCCGCCTATACCGCCACCCTGCTGCCCAAGCTGGTGGCGCGCACCGAGGCGCGGGTGGTGACCGGTGTCGCCAGGCGAATTCCCGGCCGCGGTTTCGAGATCCACTTCCTGCCCGCCGACGAACGCGTCTACTCCTCGGACGAGGCCGAGTCCGCCACCGGCGTCAACGCCTGTGTGGAGGCCGCCATCGCCCTCGACCCGGCCCAGTACCAGTGGGAGTACAAGCGCTACCGCAAGGTGGTGGAAGAGCAGCAGGGACACCCCCACCATCAGGCGTTCCGGCTCTACTGACGTTCTTCGCCCGTCACTCCCGCCCGTCACTCCCGTCCGTAACGGTCGTCCAGGCGCACGATGTCGTCCTCGCCCAGGTAGCTCCCGGACTGCACCTCGATCAGCTCCAGGGGAATCAGCCCGGGATTCTCCAGGCAGTGCACCCGGCCCACGGGGATGAAGGTCGACTCGTTCTCGCCCACCAGGAAGGTCTCGTCGTCCAGGGTCACCCGGGCGGTGCCACTAACCACGATCCAGTGCTCGGCGCGATGATGGTGGAGCTGCCGCGACAGCCGCGCGCCGGGCTTCACCGTGATGTGCTTGACCTGGTGGCGCTCGCCGGCGTCCACCATCTCGAAGTGGCCCCAGGGGCGGAAGACCGTGGCGGTCTGGCGGGTCTCCGGGCGGCCGTCGGCCTCCAGGCGATCGACCAGGCCGCGCAGCGCCTGGCTGCTGGCGCGGTCGGCCACCAGCACGGTATCACGGGTCTCGACGATCACCAGGTCCGCCACCCCCAGGGTCGCCACCAGCCGCGACTCGGCGTGCACCAGCAGCCCCCGGCTTGCCTCGCAGACCACATCGCCGCGCAGGGCGTTCTCCTGGGCGTCATGGGGAAGCACCTCCCACAGCGCCTGCCAGGAGCCGATGTCGCTCCAGCCCGCCTCCAGCGGCACCATGGCCGCCCGGTCGGTGCGCTCCATCACCGCCACGTCGATGGAGTCCGCCGGGCAGGCCAGGAAGGCCGCCTCGGCGGGGCGAAGGAAGTCCAGGTCGATGGTGGCGCCCGCCAGGGCCTCGCGGCAGGCCGCGAGGATCATCGGGGCATGGGTGGCAAGGGCCGCCAGGGCAGCCGCCGGACGCATCACGAAGATGCCGCTGTTCCAGTAGTGGTCACCGGTGGCCAGGAAGGCCTCGGCGCGCTCGGTCGCGGGCTTCTCGACGAAGCGCGCCACCACGAAGCCTTCACCGCCCAGAGGGTCGCCGGCCTGCAGGTAACCGAAGCCCGTTTCGGCGCGGGTCGGCACCACGCCGAAGGTGACCAGACGCCCCGCCTCGGCCAGGCGGGCGGCGCGGGCCACCGCCTCGCGGAAGGCCCCCTCGTCGCCGATGTGATGGTCCGAGGGCAGCACCAGCAGCGGCCCCTCGCGACCCTCGCGATGGGCCAGCAGGGCCGCCAGGGCGATGGCCGGGGCGGTGCCGCGCCCCTCCGGTTCGAGCAGCAGGGTCGCCCCCTCGATGCCGGCCTGGCGAAGCTGCTCCGCCGCCAGGAAGCGGTGCGACTCGTGGCAGATGACAATGGGGGGCGCGACGTCCAGCCCGTCGAGGCGAGCGAGGGTCCGGGCCAGCAGGCTGCGGTCCTCCTCCAGGGAAAGGAACTGCTTGGGTCGCGTTCGGCGAGACAGCGGCCAGAGTCGCACGCCGTTGCCGCCGGCCAGGATCACGGGAGTCATCATTCGCCAAAGTCCTCATGCAGCCAGCCGCGCAGGGCGTCCAGGCCGGCGATCGGCGGCGGTGCTTCGGGCCGCATGCCGGCCACGAAGCCCCGGGCCAGGAAGGGCGCGAGCAGTGCGGCGTCGCCGCTGATCACGTGCACCGGCACCCCGAAGCCGGTCTGCTCGCCGATGATCAGCGGCGCGGCCTGGTGGTCGCCCAGCAGGATCAGCAGGGTTTCGTCATCCACGAATGCCTCCGCCCAGCGGGCGCTGGCATGCAGGGCATAGTCGACGGAAAGGGCGTAGTGGTCGCGCACGCGCTCCATGTCCTGCCAGAGCACGTCGGGCGGGTCGCCGGCGTCCTCCCACCGATGGAAGACGCTGCCGTCTCCCACCGCGTCCCAATCGTCGAGCACCGGCAGGATCGGCGTCCAGGGGGCATGGCTGGAGATCAGGGCGATCTGGACGAACAGCGGCTCCACGGCCGGTTCACGGATGCGCTGCTCGAAGTGGTGCAGGGTGAACTGGTCGGGCATGGTCACCCAGTGGAGGGGCGGCCCGGCGTAGTCGATGTCGGCGGCGGCGTGGATCTCGTCGAAACCGTAGGCCTCGCCCTCGGGCCAGGCCAGGGTGATGGCGGGCATCACCGTCAGGGTGCGATGGCCGGTGGCGCGGAAGTCATCCACCAGGGTGGACCTGCCGCTGGCCAGCATCAGTCGGTACCAGAGCGAGTTGTCGATCGAAAGCCCCCCCAGGGTGCTGGCGTGGGCGAGCCAGGACTGGCCGCCGCGGATCGGCGCCTCCAGCACCCCCGTGGCCATCGACAGCCCAGCGGCCGCCAGGCGTTCGGCCATTTCATCGAGCCGCGGCGCCACCACCTCGGCGAAGGGGGCATCGAACACCGCCGAGACCCCGTAGGACTCCACGAAGACCAGCAGCACATCGCGCCCGGCGAGCCCCGGCAGCGCGGTGGCTTGGATGGGCGCCGCCGCCATGCGCGCCGAGAACTCGCGGTGGGCGCGATGGGTCTCGACCAGCTGTTCGCCCTGGAAGCGCAGGGTGTCCATGGCCGGCGCCCGCGCCACGGGCAGCCAGCGCTGGTGGTGCCACTGGGCCGCCATCAGGGTGGTGCTGGCCACCAGCAGCAGGACCGCGACCGGTGCCGCCGACCCGCCCGGGGCCTGCCGCTGTCCGGCACGCAGTGCCCGATTCAACGCCCAGCCGCCGAGGCCGATCAGCAGCAGGGCGGCGAGCGAGGCGGCCCAGGCCGCCCAGATGCCCAGGTTGCCCTCCAGCAGGTGGAACACCGAACGCAGCAGCGGCAGGTCCAGATAGAGGTTCAGCGAGCGTCCGAAGGCCAGATGGGTGGCCACATCGCCGAGACCGGCCAGCACCGCCATCACCACGGTAAACGTCAGCAGCGGGCGCAGCCAGCCCAGCCGACCGGCCGGCAGCAGCACCAGCAAGGCCACCAGCAGCACCGCCTCCAGGGCGATCCATCGGGTGGAGATCCCTCCGAAGCGCAGCCACAGGGGCAGCAGCAGCAGCAGGTTGAGCAGGACGGCAATGCCCAGCAGTCGCAGCATCGAATGAGGATCCTCGGGTCAGGGCGGCCTGAGATGGAGTGTCGAGCCACCTTACAGGGTAGTCCATGGGAAAACCATGTACATATGAAATAGGATGTACAAGGGTTGTCTCATAAGGATACCTGCCCGCCACGCGTGCAGGATCTACCGTCCATGACGACACTGTTCTGCAAGACGGCGTCAGGAACCCCGGGAGAGAAACGCAATGCCTCTGAAACGACACCCCCAGCTGGCGGCATGCCCACCGATAGTGCCGGTGGCGGCGCTGGTGATGGCGCTGGCCATCCCCGCCGCCGCCGAGACCGCCCCCCGGGAGGTCGATGCCCTCTTCGACACCGTCACCGAAAGGGCCGAGACGCTGGCCGGTCGCTCCCATCAGGCCGGCACGGCTGAGCTGCCCGAGGCGCTGCGCGGCATCGACTATGACACCTACCGGCAGATCCGCTTCCGCCCCGAGGCCGCCCTGTGGGGCGACGAGGGACTCTTCTCGGTGCAGCTCTTCCATACCGGCTTCCTGTTCGAGTCGCCGGTCCGGCTGCACACGGTGGAGGACGGCAAGGTAACCGCGCTGGACTTCGACGCGGCGCGCTTCCGCTACGACGACGCGGCCGCCGAGCTGCCTGAGCGGGACCTGACCGGCGCCGGCCACGCCGGCTTCCGGCTGCATTTTCCGCTCAACCGCGCCGGGTACCATGACGAGTTCGCGGTCTTCCTCGGCGCCTCCTACTTCCGCCTGGTGGGACGCGGCCAGGGCTATGGCCTCTCCGCCCGCGGCCTGGCCATCGACACCGCCCTGCCCGGCGGCGAGGAATTCCCGGCCTTCCGCGAGTTCTGGCTGATCCGGCCGTCCCCGGACGCCACCCACATGACGGTGCTCGCCCTGCTCGACAGCCCGTCGCTGGCCGGCGCCTACCGCTTCGACATCGCACCGGGGCGCGACATCCAGGTGGAGGTGACCGCCCGGCTGTTCGCCCGCCGCGACGTGGAGCGCCTCGGCGTGGCGCCGCTGACCAGCATGTTCGCCCATGGCGATACCACCCCCCGGGCCGTGGACGACCACCGCCCGGCGGTGCACGACTCCGATGGGCTGATGGCATATACCGGTCGCGGCGAATGGATCTGGCGACCCCTCACCAACCCCCGCTCGCTGCGCGTCTCCTCGCTGCTCGACCACGATCCCCGCGGTTTCGGCCTGGCCCAGCGGGAGCGCGACTTCGACCGCTACCTGGACCTGGAGGCCCGCTACGATCGCCGCCCCAGCCAGTGGGTGGAGCCGCTCACTCCCTGGGGGCCGGGGCGCGTGCAGCTGGTGGAGATCCCCGCGCCGGACGAGACCCACGACAACATCGTCGCCTACTGGGTCAGCGACACGCCGCTGCGCGCCGGCGACAGCCGCGAGCTGCACTACCGCACCCACACCTTCAACGTCGAACCCGCCGCGGCGGCCCCGGCCCGGGTCATCCGCACCCGCCAGGGCTGGGGCGGCGTGCCCGGCGACCCCAGCTCGCCGCCCCCCAGCCGGCGCCACTTCATGGTCGACTTCGCCGGCGGAGAGCTCGAGGGGCTCTCCCCCGACCAGCCGGTGGAAGCCGAACTCTCGACGAACCGCGGCGAGATCCACCACCTGCAGGCACGCCCCCTGCCGGATGGCCGCGGCTGGCGGGCCTCCTTCCGGCTGGACCCCGAGGGACAGCAGTCAACCGACATGCGCCTCCAATTGCGCCTACACGATAAGCTCATCAGCGAGACCTGGAACCATGTCTGGTACCCCGACGAGCAGCGCTAGGAGGCTAGCCACCCGCCGCGGACATGACGCCACGGGCCGGCTGCGCTGGCTGGCGGCGCGCCGGGCGCTGCTGGCCGTGCTGGTGATTCTCACCACCCTGGTTGGCGCGGGGCTGATGTGGCGCATCCTGCAGCCGGGCGGCATCACGCCGCTGCAGTGGGGCATTCTCGCGCTCTTCACCGCGATCTTTGCCTGGGTCGCCGTGGGCTTCTGGACCGCTGTCGCCGGCTTCCTGCTGCTGCTCGCTGACCGTGACCCCCTGACCCTGACTCGCCGTCCACGGGTCGAGGCCGAGCAGTCGCTGCCGATCACCCGGCGCACCGTGCTGGCCATGCCGATCCACAACGAGTCTCCCGACCAGGTGGTCGCCGCCCTCTCGGCCACCGCCGAGTCGCTGATCACCACCGGCGAGGCACACCACTTCACGCTCTTCGTGCTCAGCGACACCACCGACCCGACCATCGCCACGGCGGAGGCCCGCGCCATCGCCGCGCTGCAGCGGCGCCTCGAAGGGCGCCTGGCCGTGCACTACCGGCGCCGCGCCGGCAACGCCGGACGCAAGGCGGGCAACCTGGCGGAGTTCTGTCGCCGCTGGGGGTCGGCCTTCGATTTCATGGTGGTGCTCGACGCCGACAGCCGCATGGAAGGCGAGACGCTGCTGGGCCTGGTCCGCGCCCTGCAGGCCCGCCCGGCCGTGGCGCTGATCCAGACGGTACCGCTGCCGGTGCGCCAGCTCACCCTGTTCGGCCGCCTGGCCCAGTTCGCGGCCAGCCTCTACGCGCCCATGCTGGCCGCCGGCCAGAGCACCTGGCAGGGGGATGCCGCCAACTACTGGGGACACAACGCCATCCTGCGCGTGCACGCCTTCATGGACCATGCCGGCCTGCCTCTGCTTCCCGGTCGCCCCCCGCTGGGCGGCGAGATCCTGAGCCACGACTTCGTGGAGGCCGCCCTGCTGCGCCGCGCCGGCTGGGAGGTGCAACTCGAGACGCGCCTGCCGGGCAGCTTCGAGGAGATGCCCGGCAACCTGCTCGACTATGCCCGGCGCGACCGGCGCTGGACCCAGGGCAACCTGCAGCACCTGCGCCTGCTGGCGACGCCGGGCCTGCATGCCCTCAGCCGGCTGCACTTCCTGCTCGGCGCCACCGCCTTCGTCTCCTCGCTGCTGTGGCTCGGCATCGTGCTCGCCGGCAGCCTGGACGCGGTGCTGATCGCCCGCAGCGAACCCGAATACTTCGGCAGTACCGAGCAGCTCTTCCCCTTCTGGCCCCGGGCGCGGCCGGAGCTGATTGTCGCCCTGCTGGCGATGACCGCCACCCTGCTGCTGCTGCCCAAGCTGCTGGGGCTGCTGCTGGCCCTGGGGCGACGCGCCGGCGGCTACGGCGGACGCGCCCGCCTCATCGCCAGCGCCCTGCTGGAGGGTCTCGCTGCCATCCTGCTGGCCCCGATCATGATGGCCTTCCACAGCGCCTTCGTGATCGGCGTGCTGACCGGCACCAGCGTCGAGTGGGGCGCCCAGGAGCGCGAAGGGCGCGCCGTGCCCTGGCGCCAGGCGCTGCGCCACACCGCGCCCTTCGCCCTGCTCGGGGGGGTGTGGATCGCCCTGGTCCACTGGCAGGTGCCGACGCTGGTCGCCTGGCTGGCACCGGTCTGGGTGGGCCTGGCGCTGGCCCCGCTGCTGGTGGTGGCCAGCGGCAGCCGGCGGCCGGTAACGTGGCTGGCAAGGTGGGGCCTGCTGCGCACCCCGGAACCCCGGGCCTACGCTGGGCTGCTGGAAGAGAGACCGGGAGAGAGACCGAGAGAGAGCGCGACCTTCACCGCCGGTGAAGACACCCTGGATGAGGCAGCGGTTCCTGCTCCTCCGCCCACCGAATCCCCGGGAGACATGCCCCGCCAGCTCCTTCATGAGGAACCTCGATGACCGCCCTTTTCTCGCCGGCCCGCCTGCGCCAGGGCATCGGCATCGCCCGCTCGCTGCTGATCTACTGGCGCCCCGGCCGTCAGCGCGCCCTGCGTCGCCTCTACGCCGACTTCATCGGCCCCGGGGACCTGGCCTTCGATGTGGGCGCCCATCTCGGTGATCGCACCGCCGCCTTCCAGGCGCTGGGCGCCCGGGTGGTGGCCCTGGAGCCCCAGCCGGGGCTGTTTCGCTGCCTGCAGCGGCTGGTGGGCGGACGCGCCGGGGTCACCCTGCTGTCCCAGGCCGCGGGCGCCGAACCCGGCGAGGCGGAGCTGGCGGTCAGCGAGGCGAACCCCACGGTCTCCACCCTGGCCCTTGAGTGGCGCGATACCATCGGGGCGCGCAACCCCGGCTTCCGGGACGTGCGCTGGGAGAGCCGTCAGCGCGTGACGGTGACCACCCTGGACGCGCTGATTGCCGATTACGGCACCCCGCGCTTCTGCAAGATCGACGTGGAGGGGTTCGAGGCCGAGGTGCTGGCGGGACTCTCCACCCCCCTGGAGGGGCTCTCGGTGGAGTTCGTGGCCGGCGCCCTGGAGGTGTCCCGGCGGTGCGTGATACGCCTCGCCGAGCTGGGCGACTATCGCTTCAATGCCATCGAGGGGGAGCGCCGGGAGTTCCTGTGGCCCGCCTGGTGCACCGCGGACGCCACCCTCGCGTGGCTCGAACGGGGCGCCGGCGGCCTCGCCTCCGGCGACCTCTATGCGCGCCTGGCCACACCGGACACCATCGCGCCCCCTACCCCATCGACACCGGAGTCGACCCCATGAGCCCCTCTCCTCGCGACACGCCGGCCGAGACCCCGCCGGCATTCCCCCACTGGCAGGACCTGACGACTCCCGAACTTGCCGAGCTGCCCGAGGAGAGCGTGGCGGTGATGGTACTCGGCGCGATCGAACAGCACGGCGCCCACCTGCCGCTCTCCACCGATCTGGACATCGGCGAGGGGCTGCACCACGGCCTGCACGGTGGGGCGCTGGAGACCGCCCTGAAGCCCCGCCTCGCCGAGGCTCGCCGCCGGCGTCGCCCCGTAGGCCAGGACACCCAGACGCCCCGCAGCCAACCCGTCAGGCAGCGGCAGCCCGCGTCGTAGATCGAAGATGGCCCGTTCAACCTGATGCATCGCTCTCTCCTGGTGGTATCGGTGCGCTTTGCGTCACGCCGGCGAACTGCGCATCATGGCAGTCAGCTCCCCGACAGGAGGCCCCATGGGCGCCACTGACTCGATTCTGTCTCTTGATGAGGCCTGGCAGGCCCTCCTCCATGCCGCTCACCCCCATTCCGCTCACCCCAGGGGGAAGGCCGCAACGGTGGCCGGCCTGCGCCTCTCCCCGGCCGGCTGGCAGATCGAACGCCCCGTCTCGCCGGAGGCCAGCGACCTGCTCGACTGCCTGGCCCCGCTGGCCACCCGGGCCGGGCGGCTGGCCATCGCCCAGCTCGGCCAGAGCCTGGACGGGCGCATCGCCACCGAGAGCGGCCACTCCCACTTCATCAACGGGCCGGAGAGCCTGGTGCACCTGCACCGGCTGCGCGCCCTGGTGGATGCCGTGGTGGTCGGCGCCGGCACCGCCTGCGAGGATGACCCACGCCTGACCGTGCGCCACGTGGCGGGCCCCCACCCGGCCCGGGTGATCCTCGACCCCCGCGGCCGGGTGACGCCGGACCGGCTGCTGCTGCGCGACCCCGAGGCGCCGACCCTGCACCTGCACGGCGAGGGGGCGCAACCGGAAGGCCCGGCGGGAGCGCATGTGCAGCGCCTGGCGCTGCCGCTGGTCGCCGGCGGCTTCGCTCCCGGGGCGGTGCTCGATGCCCTGGCCGAGCGCGGCCTCGCCCGCGTGCTGATCGAGGGCGGCGGGATCACCGTCTCGCGCTTCCTCGAGGCCGGCGTGCTCCATCGACTGCACCTGCTGATGGCGCCACTGCTGATCGGCTCCGGCCGACCGGGACTCGCCATGACGCCTATCGACACCCTCCATCAGGCGCGTCGCCCCGCGTCGCGGACCTTCCGCTGCGGTGACGATACCCTCTTCGATCTCGACCTCGACGCCCTTGCCCCCTGAGCCGTCGGGCTCTCTGCCGGCGCTTCCCGGCACGACGCGAACCGCCCGGTGCAGCAGCACCAGGCCGCCGGGCAGGCTCGCGACCAGCACGATGACCCCGTAGGCCATGGAGACCGCCACGCCCTGGGCCGGTGGCAGCCCCGCCAGCCCCCAGACCAGGGCCGCAGCCCCCTCGCGCACGCCCCAGCCGGCCAGAGACAACGGGATCAGCATCGCCAGCAGCACCGGGGGCACCAGCGACAGCAGGATGGGAAACGGCAGTTCGACGCCGATCGCCCGGGCGGCGCAGACGAACACCAGGGCATAGCTGATCACCACCAGCAGCGACCC
>NZ_JACUUD010000210.1 GCF_014859505.1 Halomonas sp. | reverse complement strand
TGGGCGGCTTCTATCTCGGCCTGCAGGGCGGGCTTGGCGAGGTGGGCACCGCCCAGGCCGGCCCCCGGGCCACCGGCCAGAACGGCAGCCTGAGCGCCGACTTCCGTGGCACCAGCGAGAGCCTCGGCCTGTTTGGCGGCTACGCCCTGACCTTCGATGACTGGCGACTGGCCCTGGAGCTCGAGGCCGATCACGCCGACGGCGGCTGGAACCACGTGCGCTCAGGCGATGGCCGGGCCTTCTCGGTGGAGAAGCAGCGCGACATCGGAGTTGGCCTGCGCGCCGATCGTCTGCTGGCCGGCGGCAATGCCGTCTACGGCCGCTTCGGCCTGGTGCGAGGCCGCTTCGACGCGCGATACGCCCAGGGCGGCGAGAGCCTTCAGGACGAGCAGTGGCACGACGGACGGCGGATCGGCGGCGGCCTCGAGGTCCCGCTGGCCACCACCCTGGGCCTGCGCATGGACTACAGCTATACCAACTATGATGACATCGACATCGGCACGGGAGACGCCCGCGACGACTTCACCTTCGAGGAGAGCCTGATGCGCCTCGGGCTGGCCTGGCACCCCTGGCGCCAAGCCAGCGAGCGGACCCCGGCCATACCGACGGCCCATGACGGCTTCTACCTGGGCGTCCACACGGGCTACGGCAGCCTGGTCACCGACCTGCGCGGTCCGCGTAGAGAACCCACCGAGCTTGCCGCCGACTTCGGCGACAGCGGTGGCCTGGCAGGCCTGCATGCCGGCTACGGCAGGACCTTCGGCCGGATCTACCTGGGCGGCGAGATCGATGCCGAGGTAAGCGACATCACCTGGAATCATGAACGCCTGCCCAACGGCCGCACCTACTCGGTGGACCGCGAATCGAGCCTGGGCCTGGCGCTGCGTGCCGGCTACGTGATCGACAGCGGCGCCCTCCTCTACCTGCTCGCCGGCTCGGCCTGGACCGACTTCGAGACCCGCTACGCCCGTGGCCAGCAACGGGTCCACCTGGCCGAGACCGAACAGGGCTGGCGCTTCGGCGGCGGCATCGAGATGCCCGTGAGCGATGCCGTTCACCTGCGCATGGAGCTGACCCAGACCCGCTATGATGACGTCGAGGTCGACTACGGCACCGGGGTGGATCGCCTGGAAAGCGAGGAACGACTGATGCGCCTGGGGCTGAGCTACCGGTTCTGACAGCCCCGGACGCCGGGCCTGGAGACCGGCACTGCCATCCAGGCCCCGGCGGTAAAATGCCGCATGGGAGTATTGATATATATCAACGCGCGTACCCACCCATAAGACTATCTTCAGAATGCAAATGCATGAACGGCAATGGCTCTGCCCGTTTCAACATGACCAAGCACGTGACCGTGACGTCACTCAGGGGTTTATCATGAGCACCTTATACAAGAAGTTCCCCTACTCCCGCCTGGCTGCCCTCACCGGAGGGGCCATCCTGCCGCTGGTCGGGGCCGCTCTCATCGGCGCCGCCACCCCGGCGGAAGCCTTTCTCATCGATCGCGCCGAGGCGCAGCAGGGACAAGGCCAGGGCCAGGGGGCCATGGGCGGTCGCGATGCCCTGAACGTCGGCCGCGGACTCGGCCCCGGTGGCGCGGGGCGCGGCCAGGGGCGCTCGGCCGAGGGTGACATCTTCCGCGACGCGGGCGGGCGCCCCACCGACCGTGGTGGCCGTCCCGACGATACCGGCGGCGGTCCCGACAGCGGCAAGGGTGGGCTCTACGGTGATATCGTGATCGTCCTGCGGGCCGATGATGGCACCCCGATTCTCGACGAAAACGGCAACATCCAACCCTGCCTGGTGGCCGACTGCTCCGAGTACACCCAGATGGTGGAAGACGAGGACGGTAAGTTCGAGATGCCGGAGGGCGCCATTGCCGTCGATTTCGGCCGCCTCAACGTGGCGCGCTCTCCCTCCAGCGTCACCGACCGTGCCCTGACCGAGCTGCTGCGGGCCTTCGACGGCCAGACCGTCGACTCACTGGAGTGGACCGATGAGGCCGGGCGCCTGGTGACGCCGAGCGGATCGACCATCGACTCTCCGCTGGAGAACCTGGCACTCTATATCTCTCTTCTCGAGGCCAGCCGTAGCGACCCCGTCGATGGGTTCTATACGCTCTCGATACGCACCAACCCGCGGGGGGATGGCGTCTCCGAGAGTTTCTCGATGGAAGTTTCCGCCGACCTGATGATGCCGCTGCTGGCCTCCTCCTTCGCGGCGGCCTCCGACAAGTTCGGCGACCTGACCATCGACCGGGTGATGGGCATCACCACCTTCCTGGGCCTCGAGAACGAACTCTCCGCCCTGGTCAGCAACCCGGACTACAGCTATGACCGCGAGGCGCTCTATGACGGGGTGATGGTGAATATCCTCGAGGCGGTGGAGATCGACGGCCAGACCTACTACCAGGTGGTGTCGGTCAACCTCTACGAGGCCGTGCCCTTCAACGACAGCCCCGTGATCATCGAGGACAACGGCTACGGCATCGATACCTTCACCATGCAAACCGATGACGCCGTGAAGGTGCTGCTCTACGTCCACGACTACGCCATCGACGCCGAATAGGACGGATAGCCACTCGGCAATCGCAAACGGCGGCCCCAAGTGGGGCCGCCCTTGTCTCGACAGGAGGCATCCATGAAAGCGCGACACTCCCCTGCCCTGCGACGGGTGCTGATGGCCGGCCTGCTGCCATTGGCCCTGGCGGTGGGCAGCGCCCAGGGCTTCGGCGCCTCGCCCCCCCTCCTCGATCCCGGCCTGCTGCTGGCCAGCAGCGACCATGCCGATGGCCATGACAGCCATGGCGGGAGCGACCGCGGCCAGCGGGGCGGCCAGGGCCAGGGCAAGCGTCTCGGCAAGGGCGCCGGCACCGGCGAGGCCCGGGGCGGCCACACGGTCACCGACGACATCTTCCGCGACGGGGGCTTCTCCCGGGGTAACCCGGACCGCGGCGGCGGCCCGCCCGAGGGGCGGGGCGAGCATGAGGACGGCGATGACCACGACCATGAGGAGGGGGATGACCACGATGGCGGCCCGCCCGAGGGGCGCGGAGGCGGCCATAGCGACGGGGACGACCACGCCCACTGAATCTTCACGCACCGAGGATAACGGACGGCACCCTGCCATGGGCATGGTGCCGTCGCTGTGAATGGCCTACCATTCCTGTACATCAGCTCTACAAGAGGAATTTTAATGTACAGGAAGAAGCGATCCCGGCTGGCGCTGCTGCTGGCCACCACCATGCTGCTGGCCGGCTGCAGCAGCGTGGATATCGACCGTTACGCAGGAACGACCCCTGAGCTCGATATCG
>NZ_JACUUD010000053.1 GCF_014859505.1 Halomonas sp. | reverse complement strand
CATGTTGCGGCCGGCGGTGGTGGTGCGGGAACGATACTCGGGCATGGTGTCCTCTCGTGGGGCATGCCGCCCGTGGCCGTGCCCGGGCGGTCTTGGTGTCCAGTCAGCCGTCGATTCTGTCATGCGCCCGCCCGTCAGGCCAGGCCTACGCTAGCACCAGCGAGCTGGTATCCGGCAGCGCCGTGGTCCCGTAGAGCACCCAGACATCCTGAGCCGGCCCCAGGTCTTTCACCAGCCGAAGCGACTCAGGATGCTGGCCCAGCACCTCACGGGCACAGATGGCGGCGTCGAAGCGGCCCGCCAGCAGCCCTTCGGCCGCGGCCACAATGGTAGGCGTGTCGCACTGCTCGGCAAAACCGTCGAGGTCCGTGTAAAAACGGGTGGCCGGCTGCCGACCCACACTGCGCGGCGCGGCAACCTCCCCTCGCGACAGCAGTGCCAGCGGGCGGCTGCCGGCGATGAAGGTATCTACCGGATAGGCGCGATGCATATAGCGGCCAACGCAGTCGGCATGGCTGAAGTGGGCCGTGCACTGCAGCACAAGCTCCACTTTCCCCGCCATCAACGCCTCGAAGGCCTCGTGGAACGCGTCGTAGAGGAGAACCTCGTCCTCGGTGCTACCGTGTCGCTCCAGGTAGCGGCGCGCTATCAGCGCATGGTTGCTGCCCTCAGGCCCCAGAGTGGCGATACGCATGCGACCTCCTAGACAAGAAAGATGATCAGAGCGCCGGCCACGATCAGCAGGGCGCGCAGCCACAGCGCCCGCCGCGCGATCACTCCATAGGAGATGCCCGCCAGGCCAACGGCAATCTTGAACCCGGCGAAGACCGCACCGACCGGATCGAAGGCCAGGCGGATCACGTCCGGATTGGCGACCATGGCCAGCGGAATGATATAGAGGCCGATGCCCAGCGCCATGGCCTTGAGGGCGACCTTGAGCCAGTTCTCGCCTACCATCCCGGCGGCGATGAAGACCCCGCCGCACACCGGCGGCGTGATGGTGGAGAGCAGCGCGAACCAGAAGACGAAGAGGTGGGCCAGCAGCGGCTCGAGCCCCAGCGCCGTAAGCGCGGGGCCTGCCACGGAGACGCAGATCACGTAGGCCGCGGTGGTCGGCACTTCCATGCCCAGGATCAGGCAAGCCAGGGCGGTGAGCAGCAGCGCCGGCCACAGCATCTCGTTGGAGAGCGACAGGATGCCCGAAGTGATCTTCACCCCGAGGCCGGTCAGTGAAAGCACCCCGATCACCAGGGAGGCGCAGATGATGATGGCACCGATGACCGCTACCTGGCGCCCCGCCGTCACCAGCGCTTCGGCCACGCGCGAACCAAAGCCGCGCAGCGAGAAGCTCAAGGTGACGTCGAAGAACAGCAGCGCCAGGCCGGCGAAGACCGCCAGGCTCGCCGCGTACTGGGGCGTATAGCCCCCGAGGAAGATCCGCTCCAGCAGCATCACGAAAGGCACCGCAAAGAACAGCGAGGTGATCAGCACTTCGCGCCCGGAGGGACGATCCTCCTCGGCCATCGGCTTCAGGTCATACCGCGTGGCATAGGCGTTGATGCCCACCCAGACGGTAGCGAAATAGAGGATGGCTGGCAGCATCGCCGCCGCCATGATCTGGGTATAGGGGGTACCGGTAAGCTCTACCATGACAAAGGCACCGGCACCCATCAGCGGCGGCATGATCTGCCCGCCCGAGGAGGCCACGGCCTCCACGCCGCCGGCCAGGGAGCGTGGATACCCCAGGCGCACCATGGAGGGAATGGTGATGGCCCCGGTGGAGGCCACGTTGGCCGACGCCGACCCGGAGATCGAGCCCATCAGCGCCGATGAGATGACCGACACCTTGGCCGCACCGCCAGTCAGCCGTCCGGCCACGGCACCCGCCATGTTCATGAAACCGCGGCCCGCTTCACCAGCATTGAGCACGGCGCCAAAGATTACGAAGATCGCCACCACGCCGACGCTCACGCCGGTGAGCGAGCCCCACAGCCCCCCCTCGGAGATGGTCAGGCTGCCGACGAAGCTCTGCATCGGCATACCGGGATGGCCAAACTGCCCGGGAATATACGCCCCGAACATCCCGTAAAGGATGGCGCCCAGCGCCACCGTGGGCAGCGGCCAGCCGATGGCCCGCCGCGCCGTCTCCAGCGCCAGGCCGATCAGGAAGATCCCCAGCGCCATCTGGAAGTGAGTGTCGATAAAGCCGTACTGGTTGGCCAGCGCCTCCTCGTTTAAGGCGATATAGCCGCAGGCCGCCACGCCCAGCACCGTCAGCAGCCATCCGCTCCAGCGCTCGACGCGGTCCCGTGCCAGCAGGATCAGGATCCAGGGAAGGGCCAGCGCCATGTGGATGGGACGGCTGACCAGCGCAGCCGTGAGGCCATAGAAGATCAGCCCCAGGTGAAAGACAACGCTGATCGCCCCCAACACCACCCAGGCCGGGTGCAGGCGCGACTCGACAGCGGCACCGGTCACAGCCGATGTCGGGGAAGAGAGAACAGGCATGAGGACTACCTTGCAGGGCCGGGCCCCGTTATCGGGGCCCGGGCAGGGGATCAGCGCAGTGCATCGGGAATGTCGATGCCGGCCTCATCGTAGTAGCGCAGAGCGCCGGGATGCAGGGTGCCGGCGATATTGCCCACCATGTCGTGGGTGATGCTGCCCCACCAGGCGGTCTCCTCAGCCATGGCATCTCGCCGCTCCCAGAAGGTGCGAGTCAGGGTGTAGGCGGCCTCGTCATCCATGGCGCTGGTGGTATAGGCAATCACCGGCAGCGAGGTGGTCTCGACGTCCTCATCGATGCCCGGATAGGTGCCACCCGGAATGGTCTGACGCGCCGCGCCGGTCATCTCGATCTGTTCATCGGTAAGGCTCACCAGGCTGATGGGCATGCTGGCCGCGGTCTCTATCACGTTGGGGGTCGGGAATGAACTGGCGGTCACGAAGGCGTCGATCTGGCCGTTCTTCAGCGCATCGGGGCCGCTGCCGATGCTGGCGTTGGCCACCTGCACCTTGTCCAGCAGGTCGAACATCTCCAGATAGCGCTCCGCCTCGCGGGCACCGAAGGTGCCGCGACCGATGAGGATGTGCTTGCCTTCCAGGTCCTCGAGACCGATCACTCCCTCATCGCCGGCCGCCACGAAGTGCATGGTGATGGCCGGAATGGGGAACAGACCACGGATCTCCTGGAAGCGCGGGCTCTGACGCTCGGCGAAGGCGCCCTCGCCCGCCAGCGCCTGCTCCACCAGACCCGGCGGCGTGGTGAACACATAGTTGCCCTGACGTGCCATCACCTCCATCACGTTCTGTACCGAACCCTGGCTCTCCTCGAGAGTGAGCACCATCTCCCCCTCGGTGCCCCGGCGAATGGCCTCGGAGAGCTCCACGCCCATCTGGTAGTAGGCGGTTCCCGCCGAAGCGGACTTGTAGGTGACCCGGGTCTCGGCCTGCGCATTGAAAGCGGTGGCGCCGATCAGGATCGCCGTGGCGGATGCCAGCAGGCGGCGGGTAAACGTGGGCATAGCGGTCTCCCTTGGTGTCCAGAATCTGTGATGTTGTGATGGCTTGATTCGCAAATCACTATAATGCCGATTTCCCGAAGGAGGAACTGTTCCGCCATGAGCAAGGGCGCCATCCTGTCCCTGACCCGTGCCCTGGAGGTGGAACTGGGCCCGCAGGGCATCCTGGTCAATGCGGTAGCGCCCGGGCCGGCCAGCGCCGGCATGCAGGACGCCGCCTCCGAATCGCGGCGCCGCTGGCAACAGGCCACGCCCCTTGGCCGGGTAGCCAGGCCCGATGAAGTCGCCCGGGCCGTGTTTCAGCTTGCCTCTCCACTGAATACCTTCATGACAGCGCAGACGCTGGTGCTCGACGGCGGCGCGACCGCCAACCTGGGCGGAGAGCCAGGCAGGCCCACCTAGCCGAACACCACCCTGGCCACGTCCTTGTAGCGCCTGGCGAAGTGCACCGTCACCCCTTCCTTGAGGTGGTCGGGCAGCTCATCAAAGTCGCGGCGATTGGCGTCGGGCAGGATCACCTCGAAGATGCCGCTGCGCCGGGCGGCGATCACCTTCTCGCGGATACCACCCACCGGCAGCACCTGGCCGGTGAGGGTCAACTCGCCGGTCATGGCCAGCGGCCGCTCGATGGATTGGTGCCTGGCCAGCGAGAGCAGCGCCGTGGCCATGGTGACTCCCGCCGAGGGGCCGTCCTTGGGGGTGGCGCCCTCCGGCACGTGCAGGTGCACGAAGGCGGAGTCGAAGAAGTCGGCGTCGGCGCCGTAATCGGCCAGGTGACCCAGCACATAGCTGTAGGCGATATTGGCCGACTCCTGCATCACCTCGCCGAGCTTGCCAGTGAGCTTGAAACCGCGGGTGAGCGAGTGAACCTTGCCCGCCTCGATAGGCAGGGTGGCGCCTCCCATGGAGGTCCAGGCCAGGCCGGTGACCACCCCCTCCCCCTTGAGCACCTGCTCCTTGCGGAAGAGCGGCGCGCCGAGAAAGGTCTCCAGGTTCTTCACCGAGACCTTTACCGGCTGCTGATCGTTCTCCAGCAGTCTCACCGCCGCCTTACGCACGATGCGATGCAGTTGCTTCTCGAGCTGGCGTACCCCGGCCTCCCTGGCGTAGCCCTCGACCACCTGGCGCAGCGCCGCCTCGGTGAGGTTGATGAGTTTCTTCGGGATGTTGGCCCGCTTGAGCAACTTGGGCCACAGGTGATTGCGGGCGATGGCCATCTTCTCCTCGGCGATGTAGCCGGAGAGGCGGATCTGCTCCATGCGGTCGAGCAGCGGTCCCGGGATCGAGTCCAGGGTGTTGGCCGTGCAGACGAAGAGCACCTTGGAGAGGTCCAGGCGCACATCCAGGTAGTGGTCGAGGAAGTCGACGTTCTGCTCCGGATCGAGCACCTCGAGCAGCGCCGAGGCGGGATCGCCCTGGAAGGACTGCCCCATCTTGTCGATCTCGTCGAGCATGATCACCGGGTTCTCCACCTCGACCTCCTTGAGCGCCTGGGCAAGCTTGCCGGGCATGGCACCGATGTAGGTGCGCCGGTGCCCCTTGATCTCCGCCTCGTCGCGCATGCCGCCCACCGAGAAGCGGTAGAACTCGCGCCCCAGCGTCTCGGCGATGGAACGGCCCACCGAGGTCTTGCCGACCCCGGGCGGGCCCACCAGCAGCAGGATGGAGCCGCCCACGTCGCCCTTGAAGGTGCCCTCGGCGAGAAACTCGACGATGCGCTCCTTCACGTCGGCCAGGCCGTCGTGGTCGCGGTCGAGCACCTCTCGGGCGTGGACCAGATCGAGCTGGTCCTGGCTGCGCACCCCCCAGGGCATGCTGGTCAGCCAGTCCAGGTAGTTGCGGGTGGTGCCGTACTCCGGCGAACCGGTCTCCAGCACCGAGAGCTTGTCGAGCTCCTCCTCGATGCGGGTCAGCACCTTGGGCGGCACGACGAGGCTCTCCAGACGGTCGCGGAAGGTGTCGACATCGTTCTCGCGGTCGTCCTTGGAGATGCCCAACTCGCGCTGGATCACCTTGAGCTGCTCGCGCAGGAAGAACTCCCGCTGGCGCTCCTGCATCTGGGCGTTGACCTGGTCGCTGATCTCGCTCTGCAGCTGGGCGACATCGATCTCCTTGCGCAGCAGCGGCAGCACCTTCTGCATGCGGGCGAGTACCGGCAGGGTGGCCAACACGTCCTGCAGCTCGCGCCCCTTGGCGGAGGTGATGGCGGCGGCGAAGTCGGTGAGCGGGCCGGGCTCGTGGGGGCTGAAGCGGTTGAGGTAGTGCTTGAGCTCCTCGCCGTAGAGGGGGTTGATCGGCAGCAGCTCCTTGATGCCGTTGATCAGCGCCATGGCGTAGGCGCGCGCCTCGTCGGCCTCGGCGTCCACCGGCTCGCGGGGGTAACTCACCTCCACCAGATAGGGCGGCTCCTTCGAGAGCCAGCGCTGGATACGAAAGCGCTGCAGGCCCTGGGCGATGAACTGCAGTTGCCCCTCCTCGCCCTGCAGCTTGTGCATCTTGACCGCGGTGCCGATCTCGGGGAAGTCGTCGTGGGCCAGCCCCTCCACGGCGGCCTCGCCGACGAAGGCCAGCCCCACGGTGTGGTGCGACGTCCTGGCGACGCGCTGTATCGTCTCCTCCCAGCGCTCGCGGTTGATCACCAGCGGCTGCACCTGGGCCGGGAAGAAGGGTCGATTGTGGATCGGCAGCAGGTAGATGCGTTCGGGAAGGGTGTCACGGGCCGGCACCATGGCGTGCTGGCCATTACCGCTCTGGTCATCGAGGCCGAAGAGCTCGTCCTCGTCCGGGGAGTCGTGCAGCCACTCCGGCGTATCCGGGTCGTGGTGGCGATCCTGCTCGTCGTTCATGGTTATCGTCCTGATCCGATGATGGCTCATGCCGTTGGCTCAGGAATGCGGGCGAACGGCCGTCACTTCAAGTCACCGGGGAGGAGATATCAGCGCCACAGAGGCGGCATCGGTCGACCGTTGACCCTGAGCCTGCCGCGGATCACGTCGATCTCGAGGTCCTTGGTGCCCAGCGGCAGGCCCAGCCACAGGGCCACCACCGCAGGCACCTCATGCCAGGTGAAGTCGCCGTCCAGCCGCGACAGCCAGCGGGCCTGCTCGGCCTCGTCATCGAGACGCACCAGGCTCAGCTCGTCGAGGCGGCGCGGGTCGAAGAACAGCGCCCCGTCGGCGCGGGCGGAGAGCCCCAGCATGGGGCTCTCCAGGACCACCTGGGTGAGGTCCAGGCGCGGCGAGTCGATCAGGGTCCCCAGCAGTTCCGGCTCCAGGCGGGCGAGCAGCTCCCGGAGGGAGAGCTCTCGGGCCTCGGCCGCCACTCGTCGCAGCCCGGCCAGTGCCTCGCGCAGCGCGTCGGCATTGATCCGCGACACCTCCATGGCCACACGCCCGGTCAGCAGCACCTGTTCGGCCGCCAGCACCTCGCCAAGGGTCAGCTCGCTGTCGATGCGCAGCTCGCTGTCATCGAGCTGCATGCGGCTGCGGTAGAGCAGCTCATGGGCCTCGAGTTCCAGGCCGGGCTGTTGCCAGACCAGCTGGTCGATACGCAGCAGGTCCAACTGGGTGAAGTGGTGGGCGCCGGCGGTATAGGCATAGCGACTCTCCAGGGAGACCGGCCCGGACTCCAGCGTGGCTGTGCCGTCGGTCAGCCGCCAGGGCTGCAGCCGAGCACGCAGTCGCCAGTCGCCCTGCTGTCCCCCGAAGCCGATCTGTCCACCGCGAAAGTCGAGCTCGCGGGGGCCCTGGCTGATGAGGAAGGGGGCCAGCTGAATGCTGCCCTCCAGGGTGCCGCCCAGGGTCTGGTAGCGGGCATGCCAGCGTGGAGGGCTCGACGGCAGCCAGTCGCCAAACAGGCGCAGCTGGCGGGTGCCGGTGAAGGGGCGCGCGTCACCCTCGACGCGCGTACTGAAGACGCCGTGGCGAGCCGCGTAGGAGAGCTCGAGCCGCCAGCCGTCGCCCAGCACGGGGGAGACCTGCACGACCCCGGAAGAGCCCAGCCAGCCCCGCTCCACCTCGCTGCGCTCCATTACCATCTCACCGCGGGCCTCCAGATCCACCAGAGCGCGGACCAGTTCCCGCTCGAAGAGCCAGGAGGCGAGGTACTGAGCCACCGCCCAGGCCACGGCCAACGCCACCACCACGGGGACGATCAGTCGTTCCTTGCGCATAGCACCCCCTTCCCTGCTCGACGTCGCCCGGGTGGGCGAGCCGCAACGCCTCAGCCGCTCAGTGTAGCCAGAACCAGATATGCATGATGCTCCAGGCGTAGATGCCTGCCATCACGTCGTCGATCATGATGCCGAAGCCACCCGCCACCCGGCGGTCCGCCCAGCGGATCGGCCAGGGCTTGATGACATCGAAGATGCGGAAGAGCACGAATCCCCACAGTGCCGCCTCCCAGGAAAAGGGTACCGCGGCCATGGTGATCCAGTACCCCACGAACTCGTCCCAGACGATACCGGAGTGGTCATGGACACCCAGATCACGGGAGGTCTTCTCGCACAGCCAAACTCCCCAGACGAAGGCCACGAACACCACCGACAGGTACCAGCCCAGGGGCAGTTCGGAGAGCAGCCAGTAGAAGGGAATGGCGGCCAGGGTGCCGAAGGTCCCCGGAGCCCAGGGCGATGCCCCGCTGCCCAGACCGAAGGCCAGGAAGTGGATCGGGCGATGCCAGACGCTGGCAGGCGCATTCTTCATTTTCATAGGCTTCCCCCCGGGGACGACCGACCATGAAAGTGCTGCCAGCCGCCTTGCCCCTGGTCCTCCACACCTCGCAGACCGGGCTCGGCCTCGAGGCGACCGATGACGGTGAGCGGCAGGCCCAGGGCAGCGAGTCGCGCGCTGGCCTCGTCGACGCGTTCACCGGGAATGGTCACCAGCAGCTCGTAGTCGTCGCCGCCGGTCAGCGCCGCCTGGCGGGCTCCCTCCTCGCCCAGCGCCGCGACCAGCCCCTCGGCCAGTGGCAGCGCCTCGGGCGCGAGGGTCGCCCCGACGCCGGAGCGCTCGAGGATATGACCCAGGTCGGCCAGCAGGCCGTCGGAGACATCGATGGCGGCACTGGCCAGCCCCACCAGCGCCTCGCCGGCCGCCAGGCGCGGCTGGGGCCGCAGATATCGGACCAGCAGCGGATGAGACGGGGCGCGTTCGCCGCGCTGCCAGAGCGCCAGGCCGCCGGCGCCGCCCCCCAGCGCGCCGGTCACCGCGACGAGATCGCCCGGGCGCCCGCCATGGCGGGTCAGCGCCGCCCCGGGCGCCACCTCTCCCATCACCGTGACGCCGATGGCGGTGGCCCCCCGGGTCACGTCGCCACCCACCAGCGCGGCGCCGCTGGCCTCGGCGAGCGCGCGAAAGCCCCGCGAGAAACCCTCCAGCCAGGCCTCGTCGGCCTCGGCCAGGGTCAGCGCCATCAGGCACCAGCGGGCGCGGGCGCCCATGGCCGCCAGGTCGCTGAGGCTGACCGCCAGGGCACGATGGCCCACCGCGTCGGCGGGCGCGTCCTCGGGGTAGTGAATGCCGGCCACCGAGGTATCGACGCTCACCGCCAGCTGTCGCCCCGCCGCGGGGACCAGCAGCGTGCAGTCGTCCCCCACCCCCAGCGCCACACCGGCATCGGGGCCGGGCGGCGACGGGGTGAAGTAGCGGGCGATCAGCTCGAACTCACTGTGCTGACTTTGGCTGGGCATGGGGACATCCCCTTCAGCGGCGGCGGGCGGCCACCTCGGCGGAGCGCAGGCGTCCGGCGAGCTTGTCGAGGATGCCGTTGACGTACTTGTGACCGTCGGTAGCGCCGAAGGTCTTGGCCAGCTCCACGCCCTCGTTGATCACCACCCGGTAGGGTACCTCCAGGCGCCGGGAGAGCTCATAGGCCCCCAGGCGCAGGATGGAGAGCTCGATGAGGTCAAGCTCCTCGAGCTTGCGGTCGAGCAGCGGAGAGATGGAGGCATCCAGGTCGGCCTTGAAGCGCGCCACGTTGTGCAGCAGCTCATGGAAGAGCGCCAGGTCGGCGATCTCCATGACCTTGAGCCAGTTCTCGTGGTCCTCGAGGTCGTCATCGGCCAACTGGCTGCGAAACTCTGCCTCCACCGCGCTGATCGACTTGCCGGTCATCTGCCACTGATAGAGTCCCTGCACCGCCAGTTCCCGAGCGGCGCGGCGTGAAAGCTGCGCCTTCGAGGGTCCGCGGTCACGCTCGCGACTCATGCCTCTTCCCCGTCGTCGTCACCGAAGCAGCGCAGCAGCGAGACCATCTCCATGGCCGCCATGGCCGCCTCGGCACCCTTGTTGCCGGCCTTGGTACCGGAGCGTTCGATGGCCTGCTCGATGGAGTTGACGGTGAGCACGCCGTTGGCGATAGGGGTCTCGAACTCCAGCTGCAGGGCACCCAGGGCCGAGTTGCAGCCGCCGGCCACGTACTCGAAGTGGGGAGTGCCGCCGCGGATGACCGCGCCCAGCGCGATCACCGCATCGGGATGGGCCACCCTGAGGACCTTCTTGACCGCCAGCGGCAGCTCCCAGGCACCCGGCACGTGGACGATATCGATGTTCTCGCCGGCGACGCCGTGGCGCACCAGGCTGTCGACAGCCCCCTCCACCAGGCTGTCGACCACGTGATGATTGAAACGGCCCACGACGATGACGTAGCGGCCGTCCACGTCGATGAAGCTGCCTTCCACTTGAGAAATGGGTTCCATGTCTGTCTTCCTGATGATGCTGGGGCGCGACCCATGGCCGCGCCCGCACGATGGTCGGGGCGTCGGCGTCAGGCGCCGCGGGTCTCGGAGGCGTCGGTGTCGGCCTCGGCAGCGTCTGCCGCGGCGACGTCCTCGGGGCTCAGGCGCTCGACCACTTCCAGGTCGAAGCCGGAGAGGGCCGAGAACTTCCAGGGGGAGCTGAGCAGGCGCATCTTGCTGACGTTCAGATGACGCAGGATCTGCGAGCCGGTGCCGATGGTCAGGTAGTTGCCGGCACCGTCGGAGGCGCTGTTGCGTGGCGCCCGCCGGCGCTCCAGGAAGGTATCCAGATAGTCGCGCAGGTCCTGGCGGGGGCGGCCGTCGTCGAGCAGCACGAAGACACCACGTTCGGAGCGCGCCACCTCGGCGATGGCCCGCTGGGAGTTCCACAGGGCGCCGTCGCCCTTCTGCAGTCCGAGCAGGTCGCGCATGGCGTCGGCCAGGTGCACGCGCACCGTGGTGGGCGTCTCGGGGCTGGGGCGCCCCTTGACCAGCGCCAGGTGGTGGGCGCCCTGGATGCTGTCGCGGAACACGTGCAGGGTCAGTTCGCCGTGGGCGGTGTGAACCGGCGTGGCTTCCACGTGCTGTACGGTCTGCTCGTTGTGGATGCGGTAGTGGATCAGGTCGGCGATGGTGCCCATCTTCAGGCCGTGCTCGGCGGCGAAGCGCTCGAGCTCCGGGCGGCGCGCCATGCTGCCGTCATCGTTCATGATCTCGCAGATCACGCCGCTGGGGTCGAGCCCGGCCAGGGCGGAGAGGTCGCAGGCCGCCTCGGTGTGGCCCGCCCGGCGCAGCACGCCGCCGGGCTCGGCCATCAGCGGGAAGATGTGCCCCGGCTGGACGATATCCGCGGCGGTGGCATCCCGCGTGACCGCGGCCTGAACGGTACGCGCACGGTCGGCGGCAGAGATGCCGGTGGTCACCCCTTCGGCGGCCTCGATGGAGACGGTAAACTTGGTGGCAAAGCCCGACCCGTTGTCGGTGACCATCAGCGGCAGCTTGAGACGCTCGCAGCGCTCGCGCGTCATGGGCAGGCAGATCAGCCCGCGACCGTGGCGCGCCATGAAGTTGATGTGCTCGGCCTGCACCTTCTCGGCAGCCATGATCAGGTCGCCTTCGTTTTCGCGATCCTCATCGTCCATGAGGATCACCATCTTGCCCTGGCGGATATCCTCGATCAGGTCCTCGATGGGAGCCAGACCACCGGCAGTTGAGTTCACCATGAGATCTCCAGAAATTCAGCCTGGCGGGCGTCGGCAGACGGCGACAGCGGTGTCGTCCGCAGGCAGCACTCCGCCTCGAAACGGCGTCAGGTTACCGTGGCGCGGCGTCGGGCGCCAGTAAAGAGCCCGTGGCGCGGCGTCGGGCGCCAGTAAAGAGCCCGTGGCGCGGCGTCGGGCGCCAGTAAAGAGCCCGGCGCCCCTTATCGCGCGGCCAGCGTACGGCGCTCGGGCCGGGCGGTGATGCGCCAGTCGCGGCCCACAGCGCGGATATCAAGGATCGCCAGACCCCGCTGCTGGGCCATGGTCTCGATGCCGGCGAGCTGAAACAGCGGCCGGGCCTCGCCACCCAGCAGGGTCGGCGCCACGAACAGCTGCATCTCGTCCACCAGGCCCTGGTCGAGCATGGCGCCGGCCAGTGTCGCGCCGGTCTCCAGCAGCACCTCGTTGGCCTGTTCCACGTCGGCCAGATAGCGCAGCAGGGCATGGAGGTCGACTCGCCCACCGGCGTCGGCCGGCAGCGCCACCACCTCGGCGCCAGCGGCCTCGAGCCGTTCGCGCCGCCCCGCCTCGTGGTCCTCGACCGTGGCCACCAGGGTGCGGCCGGGCTCGGTGAGGCAGGCCGCGGCCTCGGGCAGGCGCAGTCGGCTGTCCACCACCACCCGAAGGGGCTGGCGGCCGGCGATCAGCTCCACGCCGTCGAGCTCGGCCTGCTCGGGGCGCACGGTGAGGCGCGAGTTGTCGAAGATCACCGACTCCACCCCGGTCAGCACGGCACTGGAGCGGGCGCGCAGGCGCTGCACCTCCCGACGGGCCTGGGGGCCGGTGATCCACTGGGACTCGCCGGAGCGCATGGCGGTGCGCCCGTCCAGGCTCATGGCCATCTTCAGCCGCACGAAGGGGCGGCCGTGGTCCATGCGCATGATGAAGCCGGGGTTGAGCGCGCGGGCCTGTTCTTCCAGCACACCGACCACCACCTCGATGCCGGCCTCGCGCAGCAGAGCGATGCCGCGACCGGCCACGGCCGGATTGGGGTCGGCCATGGCCACCACCACCCGCGCCACGCCGGCCTCGACCAGCGCCACCGCGCAGGGCCCGGTACGGCCCTGATGGGAGCAGGGTTCCAGGGTGACATAGGCAGTCGCACCGCGGGCGGCTTCGCCGGCCTGGCGCAGGGCGTGGACCTCGGCGTGGGGCTCGCCGGCGCGCAGGTGGAAGCCCTCGCCGACCAGGCGCTCGTGCCTGACCAGAACGCAGCCGACGCGGGGATTGGGGTCGGTGGTATAGAGGCCGCGACGGGCCAGTTCCAGAGCCCGGGCCATCCAGGCTTCGGGGGGCTGTTTGGCCATGGGATTCCTTGGGGTCGGGTATGCGCCGTCAGCCTCGCGGCTCGTCGGGGCCGAAGGTGGGCTCCTGGGCCAGGCGGTCGATCTCGGCGCGGAACTCGTCGATATCCTGGAAGCTGCGGTAGACCGAGGCAAAGCGGATGTAGGCGACCTGGTCGAGACGCTTCAGGGCGAGCATCACCTGCTCGCCGATATCGCGGGCGTGGATCTCCCGCTCGCCTCGGGCCCGCAGGGTCTGGCGGATGCGCTGCACCGCCGCCTCGATGGCCTCGGCGCTGACCGGACGCTTCTCCAGCGCCCGCAGCATGCCGGCCCTCAGCTTCTGCTCGTCGAAGGATTCGCGGGAGCCGTCGGCCTTGATCACCCGGGGCATCACCAGCTCGGCGGTCTCGTAGGTGGTGAAGCGTTCGCCGCAGGCCACGCACTGGCGGCGACGACGCACCTGATCACCCTCGGCGACCAGTCGCGAATCGGTGACCTTGGTGTCATGGGTACCGCAGAAGGGGCAGTGCATCGCTGGGTTCCGGGCTGGAATGACGGGAGCGTTGACGCATTGTAGCGACTGCGACCGCCCCCGCCCAGCATGGCCCTGTCAGTGGCCCTGGTGGCCGCCACCGTGGCCGGGCATGCCGCCACCCATCACCTCGATGCGCTTGACCGGGGCCGAGAGGGTCAGGGTCTCGTCGCTGTCCAGCACCAGGGTGATCTCGACCTCGTCCCCCTCGTGGAGCGGCGCCATCAGGTCGATCAGCATCAGGTGCAGGCCACCCGGGGCCAGCTCGGTGCTGGCGCCGGCGGGCACGCCGATCTCGTCCACGCGGCGCATCTGCATGACACCGTCCACGTCCACATGGTTGTGCAGTTCGGCGACCCGGGCGGCCGGCGAATGGGCGTCGACCACCGCCAGGTCGCTATCGCCCCGGTTATGCAGCACCATGAAGGCCGCTGTGGTGGTGGATACCGGCGGCACGGCTCGCACCTGGGCGTTCTCGACCGCCAGGGACTGGGCCAGCACGCTCTGGCTGGCCAGCGCCAGGGCCAGGCCGACAAGGGCGACGCGAAGGGAAGGCAGGGCGAGCTGGACCATGGGAGAAGTTCCTTGTGCGAATGTGGCGGCGGGTATGACTCGCCATCCTACTGCCGAGCGGGCGAAAAGGTCTTGCGACATAACGCCCCACGCCGCCGCTGCGGCACGCTGGATAATACCCCGCTAATCCACGACTGACACTCTCGCTACGGGCGGCAGGCCAGGAGGCCCCCGAACACCTCGACCCTCACGGAGCTCTCCATGCACGGACTGAACCAGAGTATCGCGATCGGCCCGCTGAGTCTCTCCATCGGCCAGCTACTGATCGTGCTGGCCTTCGGCATCGCCCTGCTCGCCGGGGCGCTGATCGGCCGGCGCCTTCACCTGGGGACTCACCGCCGGCCCTCTGCTGCTGCTCGAGGGTCAGAGCCGCCCTCTGCCGGACACCCCGCTGGCCACCCTCGCGGGAGAGCCCGTCGACCTGCCCGCCCTGGCCGAACGGGAGGCCCGGCCCATGGTGGTCAACCTGGTGCCCACCGTGCCGCCGCGAGATGCCGGTCTTCCAGCAGGCCCAGCGGGAGGAGCAGGACATCACCTTCGTGTTCGTCAACCAGGGCGAGGACGAGGCCCTGGTGAACCGTTTCCTCGACCACGAGTCCCTCTCCCTGGAGAACGTGCTGCTGGATGCCCGCAACGCCCTGGGCGATGCCACCGGCGCCATGGCCATGCCGACCACCCTCTACTACGACGCCGAGAGGCGCCTGGTGGACACCCACTTCGGCGAGCTCTCCCGGGCCACCCTGCAGCGCGGGCTGGAGCGCCTGCGCTGAGACCCCCGGCCGAGCCCTGTCTGTTTCATTGCCCCATCATGAGAAAGGACCTCCCCATGCGACTGCCCTACTGCCTGATTTCCGCCAGCGTACTGACCCTTGCCGCTGCCACCACGAGCCTGGCCGATGACCACTGGCCCGCACCGGTTCAGGCACTCGCCAGCCAGGGTCTGGAGATCCACGCCGAGTTCGAGGCTCCCGGGGGCTTCAAGGGCTTCGCGGCCAGCTACCCGAGCGGCGAGGTGGCCATCTACCTGACCCCGGACGGCAAGCACGCCATCGTCGGCACCCTGGTGGACGCCGAGGGCAACGACCTCTCCGATGCCGCCCTGGACGAGCATGTGCGCGCCGCCCAGTTCGTCGAGGTATGGGAGCGCCTGGAGCAGAGCCACTGGATCCAGGACGGCGACGCCGAGGCGCCGCGGGTGGTCTACACCTTCACCGACCCCAACTGCCCCTACTGCCGGCAGTTCTGGGAGGCGGCGCGGCCCTGGGTGGAGGCCGGCGAGGTGCAGCTGCGCCATATCATGGTGGGCATCCTCGCCTCCAGCAGCCCCGCCAAGGCGGCGACCCTGCTGGGCGCCGAGGACCCGGCCGCGGCGCTGCACGCCCACAGCGACGGCGGCGACGAGATCGTGCCCACCGCTCAGGCGCGCGAGATCGAGGAGCAGGTCTACGCCAACAACCAGCTCTTCGAGGAGCTGGGCATGATCGCCACCCCCTCCACGCTGTTCCGCGACGGGGATCGGGTCGATCGCGTCCAGGGGCTGCCGAACGACGAGCGGATGATCGAAGTGATGGGCGGCAAGGCGCCCTGACCTGAGTGACCGGGCCCTGATGACAAGCGCCCCGCCCGGACGGACCGGGCGGGGCGCTTTTTTGGTGCTTGACAGATCATCGCTACGGTCAGCCGAGGTCGAGCACTGACCTGTAGGAGCTGGGCTCCGCCCGGCGAAGGGAGACCGAAGGGCTTCTGGGCGGCGTTGAGTCCCGCAAGCAACCCCGCCGGGGGCGCCTGCGGCGCCATTCGCGCAATAAATGGCGCTCCTACTGGGCTTTCAGCTCCTTGAAGCGCGGCTGGCCGATGTTCCAAGGCTTGACCTCATCGCCCTTCTCGCCCCAGTTGGCGTGATCGGCAAGGATCTCGCCGTTCGGCCCTTCCTGGCCGTAGAGGGAGGTGCGGTGGAAGCTGGGGCCGAAGCGCTCCAGGGTCTCGGCCACGTCGCCGGTGTAGCGCGGATCCTGCGGGCGCTCCTGGCTGCTCATGTAGTAGGCGATGTCCCAGGCCTCCTGGTCGGAGAGCGACAGCGGCTGGCCCAGCGGCATGTTGTTCTTGATGAACCCGGCCGCGGTATGGACGCGCACTATGCCGGCCCCCCAGTTGTTGGAGCCGTCGCCCCAGGGCGGCGGGAAGACATACTCGCCGTTCTGGTAGTAGCCGGAGCCGTCCTCGCTGTGGCAGATCGCGCAGTTCTCTACATAGAGTGCCTCGCCGTTCTCGTAGCTAAGCTCGTCGGGGCGATCCGGCGCCGGGAACCCACGCCCATAGATCGGCTGGTCGGGGTACATGGGCGCGCCCTTGGCCAGCCACTGGTGGTAGGCGGTCAGCGCCAGCATGTCGTCGCTGCCGTACTCGGGCGGCACGCCGTTCATGGAGTAGGCGAAGCAGCCGGCGATGCGCTCCTCCAGGTTGTTGACGTGGTCGTTCTTGCCGCGGTAGTTGGGCAGGGTGACCGCCGCCGCCCACACCGGGGCGCTGAACGGCTGGCGGCCCTCGCCCAGGTGGCAGCTCGAGCAGTTCATGTCGTTGTAGACATTCTCGCCGCGCAGCTGCTGGGTGTTGGTGAAGAGGTCATAGCCGCGACGGATGACCTGCTTGGTCTCCGGGTGCAGATCGGAGGCCTCGAGATCCGCCATGGTCGGCGGAATGTGCACCAGCTCGCCCTCCAGGGGAGCCGGATAGCCCATCTCCACCAGGGTCTCGACCGCCGGATGCAGGGTCTCGGCGCTGGCCGCCAGGCTGATGCCCGCCACCACGGTGGCGCTGGCCACGGCCAGGGTTGTCCTGTTGAGTTTCATGCTCTGCTCCCCCTTATTCGGACGCCACGGCCTGGCTGGCCAGCCAGGCCGCCACGGCGGTGATGTCCTCGTCACTCATGCGCTTGGCGATGGCGCCCATGAGGTTCTGCGGGTCATTGCCGCGCTCGTCGGCCTGCCAGGCGCGCAGCTGCTTCTCGATGTAGCCGGCGTGCTGACTGGCGATGCCCGGGAAGGTATCGCCGACGCCCTCGTTGCGCGGGCCGTGGCAGCTCTTGCAGGAGACGATGTACTGATCCCAGTCGCCGCGCAGGGCGAGCTGCTCGCCGCGGGCCAGCAGCACGTCATCGACGTCGCCACCCTGGGCAGCGGTGACCGGCATCTCGCTGTAGTAGGCCGCCACGTCGGCGATCTGCTGGTCATCGAGCATGTTGGCGAAGGCCATCATTGAGGCGTTCTGGCGACGACCTCCCTTGAAATCATGCAACTGCTTGGCAATATAGTCGGCGTCCATTCCTGCCAGGCGCGGCCAGGATTCGCCGCCGGGCACGTTCATGCCGCTGCCGTCGGCCTGGTGACAGGCCACGCAGGTCCCCGCGGCCGCCTGTCCCCGCTCGGCGTCGCCTTCCAGCGCCATGGCCTGACCGGCGGCCAGGCCGACGCCCAGCAGCAGGCCGAGCCCGCCCGTGATCCTCTTGCTGGTCATGTGGTTTCCCCCTTGTTGTCTCATCGACCCCGGTACGGCGTGTTCGGTACGGGGTGTTCAACGACCCGCCTTGACCGGCACGGTCAGGCAGGCCTCCAGCCCGGCCCCGTCGGGGCGGGCAAACTCGAGCCGGCCGGCGAAACGCTCGGCGATGGCCACTACGATGGCCAGGCCAAGGCCGCTGCCGCGCTGCTTGCTGGCGCGCCAGAAGCGCTGGGCCATCTGGCCGAGGGCCTCATCGTCGACGCCGGGACCGTGGTCGCGCACCCGGAAGGTCAGCTCACCCGCCGCCTCGTCCAGGCGAGCAGTGACCGTCACCGGGGCACCCTCGCCAGCATGGCGCAGGGCGTTGTCCACCAGGTTGCGCAGCGCGGTAACGGCCAGTTCCCGGGGCAGTGCCAGCTCTACCTCGGGCCACGCCTCGGGCAGCACGAAGCGTTCCAGATCCACCCCGGTATCGCGCAGGGCCAGCTCGACCACGTCGACCACCCGGCTCGGCTCGCCGTCCTCGAACTGCACGCGCCCCTCTACCCTGGCCAGCATCAGCAGCTGGTCGAGGATCCGCGCGAGCCGCCCCACTCCCTCCTCAGCATAGGCCAGCGACCGGCGGGCGGCGTCCCCCTCCACCCGGCTCGCCACCTGCAGGTGGGTCTTGATGGCAGTGAGCGGCGTCTTCAGCTCGTGGGCGGCATCGCTGGTGAAACGCTGCTCGCGCACGATGGCCTGCTGAATCCGTGCCAGCAGGGTGTTGAGCGTCTCGATCAGCGGACGCAGCTCCATCGGCACCCCGTAGGTCGCTACCGGCGCCAGGGCTTCCGGGTGGCGTCGCGCCAGGGAGTCGCGCAGACGGGAGAGCGGTGCCAGGCCCCGCCACACGCCCAGCCACAGCGCGGCCATGCTGCCCAGCAGCGCCACGGCGAAGGGCACCACCGCCACCTGGAAGACATTGCGCAGCAGGATGTCGCGCTCGTCCATGCGGTCGGCGGTGGTGATGGTCAGCCCGCCGCGCTCGTAGGTGAACACCCGCCAGGTGACGCCGCCCTCCTCGCGGTAGGCATGGCCCTGCTTGCCCGGCGCCAGAATCGTCTCGAGGTCAGTGTGGGTACGCGCCATGATCTCGCCGCGAGGGGAATGCACCTGGCAGGCCAGCCCCTCGATGGGCGGGATCGACAGCGCCCGCTGATCGGCCTGGAGCCAGACTTCCTCGGGGAGCTGGGCCATCAGCCCGGCCACCATGCGCGCCGACTGGGCCAGGCGCTGGTCCAGAGTGGCCACGAACTGCTCCTCGAGGTCGCGCATCAGCCAGGCCGCGGCCAGGCTCCACAGCAGCGCCAGGGTCAGCCCCAGGGTCACCAGCAATCGCGTGCGCAGGCTCATCGTCGCGCCTCGTCATCCGCCGCGACCACCACCGCTGAGGCTTTACCAAGCCGGTAACCCAGCCCGCGCACGGTCTCGATCACCCGGCTGCCGAGCTTGCGGCGCAGGTGATGGATATGCACGTTGAGGGCGTTGCTCTCCACCTCGTCGTTCATGCCGTAGAGGCTATCCTTGAGCTGGTCGGCGGAGAGCACACTGCGCGGCGACTGCAGGAATATCTCCAGCAGCACCAGCTCGCGGCGCGACAGTGCGACCGGGCGCCCCGCCACGGTGACCTCCCGGGCCAACGGGTCCAGACACAGCGCCCCGTGCTCGATCAGAGAACGCGGTCGTCCGGCGGCACGGCGCAGCAGCGCCTGCAGCCGCGCCACCAGTTCGTCGAGGTCGAAGGGCTTGACCAGGTAGTCATCTGCCCCCCCATCCAGGCCCGCCACACGGTCCTGCACGGTATCCCGCGCGGTCAGCACCAGCACCGGGGTGATGATCCCGGCGGCGCGCCACTCCTCCAGCAGTGCCAGGCCATCGCCATCGGGCAGCCCACGGTCGAGGATCACGACGTCACTGGAGACGGTCTCCATGGCGCTGCGCGCCTCGGCCATCGTCTCCACATGGTCGACCACGAAATCGTGGACGTTCAGGCCAGCCTGGATACCGGACGCGACCAGAACGTCATCCTCGATCAGCAATACGTGCATGTGGAATCCTCGTCATAGTGGACATCCTGGCATCCGGCGATTAAGCCGGCGTTAGCCAGCGACCAAGGTCCAACGGTATGGGCATTTCCCTTGACCCAGATCAAGCATCGGTCTCACAACGCAAGCGTCCCCGCCGGCACAGGCCGACGGGGACGCCCTCACGAAAGTTCTCGGCATCAACCCCGCGCGGGAATCGCCCTGGCCAGGAACCAGCCGGCCACCATGGCCACCAGCATGGCGACGAGCGGGCCGGTGAGCCCGGCGATGGAGGCGAAGGCCGGTCCCGGGCAGTAGCCGGAGAGCCCCCAGCCGATGCCGAACAGGGCGGCACCGCCGATCAGGCGAGCATCGA
>NZ_JACUUD010000209.1 GCF_014859505.1 Halomonas sp. | reverse complement strand
CACCGCGGTGATCTTGTACATCAGCGGCTGGCTCAGCGCCGAGTGGCTGGCCACGTAGCGCACGCTGAAGTCGCTGGCCAGGAAGGCCCAGGTAAGGACCCCGTAGGCGATCGCCAGGAACACGAACTGGCCGCTGGCCAGGAAGCCCCCCGTGCGCATCAGCCGCAGGCTGCCGGTCCGGGCGCCCACCAGCGGCAGCACGCTCTGGACCAGCGCCAGGCAGAGCGCCAGGATCAGCGCAAAGTTACCGAGTTCTGCCACCATCTGCTGCCCCTCCCGCCACCGCTGAGGCCCGGCTGATCGGGCCTGGAGTCACCGGGCCGGCGGCTGGCGCCGACCCCCATGCAGGGAATGGTCGGGGAATCCCCCCATAAGATCCATACTAGATACCTCTTTTTGAGCAGGGCTGTGACCCATGTCAAACATTGCCGGACGCTGCCTCAACGTACGCGAAAGACGGACGCTGACAGGGCTTCGACGGGGCCTTATGCTGGGGCCTGATTTCCTGACCCTCGATTTTCACAACCATGGTGACCCGCCCGTGAAACGTCCGCTGATTCCCGCCCTGCTGCTTGCCGCCGCCCTGCCCCTCGGCCTCGCCTTCCCCACGGCCCAGGCCGAGGAGGCCACCCCCGATGTCATCCTGCACACCAGCCACGGTGCCATCGGCATCGAGCTGTTCCAGGCCGAGGCCCCGGAGAGCGTCAACAACTTTCTCACCTATGTGCAGGAGGGCCACTATGACGGGACGATCTTCCACCGGGTGATCGACGGTTTCATGATCCAGGGCGGTGGCTTCGACGAGGAGATGCGCCAGAAGGCGACCCGCGACCCGATCACCAACGAGGCCGACAACGGCCTGAAGAACCGCCGCGGCACCCTGGCCATGGCGCGCACCGGCGCCCCCCACTCCGCCACCGCCCAGTTCTTCATCAACGTGGCCGACAACGGCTTCCTGGATCACGTCAGCCCGCAGTCCGGCCAGACCTGGGGCTATGCGGTGTTCGGCCAGGTGGTGGAGGGCATGGAGGTGGTCGACGCCATCCGCCGCGTGCCCACCGGCCGCCAGGGCCCCTTCCAGGACGTGCCCCGCGAGCCCGTGGTGATCGAGCGCGCCGAGCTGCCCTGAACCGCCCGCGCAAGGAGCAAGACGTGGCAAGACTGCTGTTCCGGCTGGGCAACGTGCCCGACGCCGAGGCCGAGGAGGTGCGGGCGCTGCTCGAGGCGCACGGCTTCGACACCTACGAGACCCGGGCCGGCTTCTGGGGGCTCGGCGTGGCGGCCATCTGGCTGCGCGACGAGGGCCAGTATGAGGCGGCCCGGGAGGCCCTCGACGCCTACCAGCAGGGCCTCGCCGAGCGGGTTCGCCAGGAGCGTGACGACCTGGCCGAGCGCGGCGAGGCGCCGACCCTGTGGACGCGCCTGCGCCATCGCCCCGTGCGGATGCTGCTGGTGGCCGTGGCGGTGGCGGGGATCCTGGCCCTCACCCTGCTGCCCTTCCTGCGCCTGATCGACTGACGCCTCGAAGCAGGCCTGAAAACAAAGACGCTCCCGCAGGCCTGGCCTGCGGGAGCGTCGCTGTGAAGGGCGGGGGCGCGAGAGCCCCGGCCCTGCCGGTCAGCTGCGGATCAGGTGGTCGAAGGCGCCGAGTGCGGCCTTGGACCCCTCGCCCATGGCGATGATGATCTGCTTGTAGGGCACGGTGGTCACGTCGCCGGCGGCGAAGATGCCCGGCACGCTGGTGGTGCCGTGGGCGTCGGTGATGATCTCGCCGCGCTCGGAGAGCTCCACCGGGGAGCCCTTGAGCCACTCGGTGTTGGGCACCAGGCCGATCTGCACGAAGATGCCCTCCAGGTCGAGGCGCTTGACCTCGCCGCTTGCGCGCTCCTCATAGGTGAGGCCATTGACGCGGGTGCCGTCGCCGTTCACCTCGGTGGTGCGGGCGCCGAGGATGATCTCGACGTTGGGCAGGCTCTTCAGCTTCTTCTGCAGTACGGCATCGGCGCGCATCTCGTCCATGAACTCGATCAGGGTCACGTGGCCGACGATGCCGGCCAGGTCGATGGCCGCCTCGACGCCGGAGTTGCCGCCGCCGATCACCGCCACCCGCTTGCCCTTGAACAGCGGGCCGTCGCAGTGGGGGCAGTAGGCCACTCCCCTGTTGCGGTACTCGGCTTCGCCCGGCACGTTCATCTCGCGCCAGCGGGCGCCGGTGGCCAGGATCAGGGTCCTGCTCTTGAGGCTCGCCCCGGACTCGAACTGCACCTCGTGCTCGCCGCCGGCCTCGCCGGCCGGCACCAGCTTGACCGCACGCTGCAGGTTCATGATGTCGACCTCATACTCCTTGACGTGCGCCTCCAGCGCCGCGGCCAGCTTGGGACCCTCGGTGTGGGAGACGGAGATGAAGTTCTCGATGCCCAGGGTGTCGAGCACCTGGCCGCCGAAGCGCTCGGCGGCCACGCCGGTGCGGATGCCCTTGCGGGCGGCATAGACCGCCGCCGACGCGCCGGCCGGGCCACCGCCCACCACCAGCACGTCGAAGGCGGCCTTGTCGTTGAGCCGGGCAGCCTCGCGCCTGGCGGCACCGGTGTCCACCTTGGCCAGGATCTGCTCCAGACTCATGCGGCCCTGGTCGAAGGGCTCGCCATTGAGGTAGATGCTGGGCACCGACATCACCTGGCGCTCCTCCACCTCGCCTTGGAACAGGGCGCCATCGATGGCCACGTGGCTGACGCCCGGGTTGAGCACCGCCATCAGGTTCAGCGCCTGGACCACGTCGGGGCAGTTCTGGCAGGAGAGCGAGTAGTAGGTCTCGAAGTGCAGCTCACCCTCGAGGCCCTTGATCTGTTCGATCACCTCATCGCTGACCTTGGGCGGATGACCGCCCACCTGCAGCAGCGCCAGCACCAGGGAGGTGAACTCGTGGCCCATGGGAATACCGGCGAAGACGATACCGGTTTCTGCACCCTGGCCGGTCGCCTCGCCGCCACGGTTGAGCGCGAAGGAGGGACGACGCGCGTCCTGGCCGTCGGTGCGCAGGGAAATCTTGTCGCTCAGGACGGCGATATCGGTCAGCAGACCGTGCAGCTCCTGAGACTTGGCGCCGTCATCGAGGGAAGCGACGATCTCGAACGGCTGGGTCACCTTCTGCAGATAGGCCTTGAGCTGGCTTTTCAGAGTGTCGTCCAACATGACAGCGGGTTCCTTCATGTGCGCGAAACGGGGTCACAAGGAAGCCGTGCGAACGCCGAAGGCGCCGCTCGAGGCATGCTTGTGACGGGTAGCAGACACCCGGGCGAACGCCCGGGTGAGGCGGCGAGGCCC
>NZ_JACUUD010000052.1 GCF_014859505.1 Halomonas sp. | reverse complement strand
CGCGCCGGGCTCGGCCAGCTTACACCTGCATATTCATCACATCCCTGTAAGCCGAGACCAGGCGGTTGCGCACCTGGGTGCCCATCTGGAAGGCCACGCTGGCCTTCTGCATGTCGACCATCAGATCGTTGAGCTCCACGCCGGGGTCGCCAGCCTGGAACGCCTCGGCCTTGGCCGCTGCGGCCTGCTGCAGGCGGTTAATGCGCTGAATCGACGCCTGCAATTCACCGGCAAAACCCCCAGCCCCCACCTGAGTGGAGACCTGCTGGCCCTTGGAAGCCTGGCCGGCGGCCTGGGATGCCAGGCTTTGCATCTGGGCCAGGGCAGACTGGATGGCCGGTGAACTCATGGATACGCCTCGCCTGCTGGTGGTGGGAGTGACGGGGGTCGATGGCTGACAAGGCTAGCACTGGCAGACTCGGCACCATCGAGGCAATTGCCGATGAAAAGGGGGGCTTTTTGCGCATTAGAGGTCAACGGCAAACAGGATAATGGTGTTCATCATCGATTCACCTGCCCCGAGGGCAGCCTATCGCGACCCATGGACGCTGCCAATGCCTTTCAATTCCATGCCAGTGCTCCCCGCCATTGCTTGTGCGGACTTACGAGGTGGCGTGAATGAGTGACGGCGCCCAGGCCACCGGCACCCAGGCCAGCTCACCGCGCAAGGAAGACACGCCCCCAAACGGTTTCGAGCGCATGCTGCAGCAGCTGCGCGGCAACCCACTGGTCCTGCTGATGGTGGCGGGCGCTGCCTGCGTCGCCATTGTCGTGGCGCTTTTGATGTGGGCACGCGCGCCCGACTATCGTGTGCTTTACAGTAACCTTTCCGATGCCGATGGCGGTCGCATCGTCAGCGAGCTGGAAACCCGCGGGGTGCCCTACCGCTTCAGCCAGGGCGGCCAGGCCCTGCTGGTGCCGGGGGATCAGGTGTTCGGCCTGCGCCTTCAACTGGCCGAGCAGGGCCTGCCCCGGGGCGGCAACGTCGGCTTCGAGCTGCTCGATGACCAGGCCTTCGGCATCAGCCAGTTCGCCGAACAGGTCAACTTTCAGCGCGGCCTGGAGGGCGAGCTCGCGCGCTCCATGGAGTCGCTGGGCCCAGTGGAGCGCGCCCGCGTGCACCTGGCGATGGCGCGCCAGTCGGTATTCGTGCGCGACCGCGAACCGGCCAAGGCCTCGGTCATCCTCACCCTGCATCCCGGCCGCCTGCTCAGTGATGGCCAGGTGAGCGCCATCGTGCACATGGTGGCCAGCAGCGTGCCGGAGCTCTCCGCCGAGGACGTCACGGTGGTGGATCAGAACGGCCGCTTGCTCTCGACCCAGGCGGCCGGCCGCCACGACCTGGACGGCTCCCAGCTGGAGTATATCGAGGAGGTAGAGCGCTCCTTCCAGCGTCGCATCGAGAACATCCTCATACCCTTGTTAGGACGCGACAACGTGCGCGCCCAGATCGCCGCCCAGATCGACTTCTCGCGCCGTGAGGAAACCGCCGAGCGCTTCGGCCCCAACCAGCCGCCCAATGAGGCCGCGGTGCGCAGCCGCCAGGGCAGCGTCGCCTACAACGGCGACGAGGGGCTCGCCCAGGGCATCCCCGGCGCGCTAAGCAATACTCCCCCGGGTACCGCCCCCTCCCCCATCGAGCTTGCCGAGGGCGAGGAAGGCGCCGATGCAGAGGCCCAGCAGGAGGCCCTTCAGGCGATCAACTCCCTGCGCCGGGATGAGGTCGTCAACTACGAGGTGGATCGCAGCGTCTCTCATGTTCAGCATCGTCTCGGGCAGGTGGAACGCTTGACGGCGGCGGTGGTGGTCAATTACCGCGACGCCCTCAACGAAGAGGGAGAAATGGAGCGGGTGCCATTGACCAATGAGGAGATCGCCCAGATCGAGCGCCTGGTCCGCCAGGCCATTGGCTTCTCGGCGGCCCGAGGCGATGCGATCGAGGTGGTCAATAGTCCCTTCAGCCGCCTGGACGAAGAGGAGCAAGATCTCGAGTGGTGGCAGACACCCGAGATTCAGCAGCTGGCGATCACCTTCGGCCGCTACCTGCTGGTGGCGCTGGCCGCTCTGCTGCTCTATCTGCTGATACTGCGCCCACTGATCAAGCGCCACACCCAGCCCCCGATGGCCACGGCGGCGCCGGGCTCTACCCTGCAGGTGCAGGTCGGAGACGACGCCAACGACGCCGACAAGGCGAAGGCGGCCGCCAACGAGGGCGATGAGACCTACGAACCGCCGCGCAAGCGCCGTCACAAGGGCTCCGCCTATGAGCAGAACCTCAGCGACCTGCGCGAGATGGCCCAGGAGGATCCTCGCATGGTGGCGATGATCGTGCGCAGCTGGATGAACAAGCATGAGTAGGGAACTTAATCTGAGCGGCGCCCGGCGCAGCGCTATCCTCCTGCTCGCCCTCGACGAGGACAGCGCGGCCGAGGTGTTCAAGTACCTCTCGGCCAAGGAGATCCAGCTGATAAGCTCGGAAATGGCGCGCCTGGACCAGGTCTCCCACGACGAGATGCGCCAGGTGCTGGCCGACTTCCACGCCGAGACCGAGGAGTTCATCGCGCTGAACCTGAACTCCAGCGACCATATCCGCTCGGTGCTGACCAAGGCGCTGGGCAGCGAGCGCGCCTCCAGCCTGATCGAGGACGTGCTGGAGAGCTCCGGGGCCACATCGGGCATCGATGCCCTGAACCTCATGGAGGCCTCCATAGTGGCCGAGCTGATCCGCGACGAGCATCCGCAGATCATCGCCACGGTGCTGATCCATCTGGAGCGCCATCAGGCTGCCGACGTGCTGGAACTGTTCGATGACAAGCTGCGCAACGACGTGGTGCTGCGTATCGCCACCTTCAGCGGGGTGCAGCCGGCGGCCTTGCAGGAGCTCACCGAGGTGCTCTCCGGGATGCTAGACGGTCAAAACCTCAAGCGCAGCAAGATGGGCGGCGTAAGAACCGCGGCCGAGATCCTCAACCTGATGAACTCCAGCCAGGAAGAGGCCGTCATCGACACGGTGCGCGCCCACAGCGAAGACCTGGCCCAGAAGATCATCGACGAGATGTTCCTGTTCGAGAACCTCATGGACCTCGACGACCGTGGCATTCAGCTGGTGCTCAAGGAAATCGACACCAACTCTCTGGTGGTGGCACTTAAGGGCGCGCCCGAGGCACTGATGGACAGGTTCCTGCGCAACATGTCTCAGCGCGCCGCCGACCTGGTACGCGAAGACATGGAGGCCAGAGGCCCGATCCGCATCTCCCAGGTGGAAGCCGAGCAGAAGGCGATCCTGCAGATCGTACGCCGCCTGGCCGACAGCGGCGAGATCGTGCTGACCGGCGGAGAGGATACCTATGTCTGAGCACCTGCCTGAGGACAAGCCGATGCCCGCCCATGAAACCGAGCTGCGCTGGCGGCCCTGGCGGATGAGCGAGCTTCACACGTTGCGAGAGCCCGACCCAGCCGGCGTGCCGTCTGCGGAACAGACCGCCCGGCGCAAGGCGGCCTTTCAACGCCAGGCGGAACTGCATGCCCTGCGCGAAAAGGTCATGCAGGAGGCTCGCGAACAGGGCCACCGCGAGGGCTTCGAGGCCGGCCACGCCGAGGGCCATGCTCAGGGCCTGGAAAAGGGATTGGAGGAAGGCCACGAGCAGGCCCGCCAGGCATTCGAGCGAGAGGCCAGGGAGGCCCTGGCGCCGCTTCAGCCGCTGGCGCAGCAGTTCGGCGAGGCGCTGACCCGCCTCGACGAGGAGGTCGGCAACGAGCTGGTCGAGCTGGCCCTGGCCACCGGCCGCCAGCTGGCCGGCGAAGCGCTCAAGGCACGACCCAGGCAGGTGCTCGAGATCGTGCGAGGGCTCCTGCATACGGAGCCCGGCATGAGCGGCAAGCCACGCCTATGGCTGAATCCCCGCGACCATGCCTTGGTCGAAGAGCACCTCGGCAATGAGCTCGCGGCCGCCGGCTGGGCCATGCAGCCCGATGACCAGGTAACTCGCGGCGGCTGCCGGGTTACCAGCGCCAGCGGCGAGCTCGATGCCACCTGGGAAAGCCGCTGGGCGGCGGTGAAGCGTCAGGTACGCCGACGCGCCACCCCCAAGCCCCGCGAGGAAGGCGAGGAAGGCGAGCCATGAGCGAAGCCAGCCTGCAGAACCCCTACCACCAGAACTGGCAGCAGTCGCTGCGCAAGGTGCGCACACGCATCGAGAAGATTCCCCCCTTCCGTGCCAGCGGGCGCGTGGTGCGTGCCACCGGCATGGTGATCGAGGCGGTTGGGCTGCAGGCTCCGCTGGGCAGCGCCTGTCGTATCGAACTGCCTGCGCCCTACAGCCACGAACCGCCGCGCTTCGCCGACTCCCAGGTGGTGGGCTTTGCCGGCGACAAGCTGTTTCTGATGCCGCTGACCGAGATCACCGGGCTGCTGCCGGGGGCCCGGGTTTTTCCGCTCGGCAACGGCGGCAACGGCGCGCGACGCTTTCCCCTGGGCGAGTCGCTGCTGGGGCGCGTGGTGGATGGCAACGGTGCCCCTCTTGATGGGCTGGGTGCACTCGATGATGCCCAGCAGGCAACGCTGCAGATGCCGCCCCTCAACCCGCTGTTGCGAGCGCCCATCGACACCCAGATCGACGTCGGCATCCGCGCCATCAACGCCCTGCTCTGCGTGGGGCGCGGCCAGCGCATGGGGCTGTTCGCCGGTTCCGGGGTCGGCAAGTCGGTGCTGCTTGGCATGATGGCCCGCTTCACTCAGGCCGACGTGATCGTGGTGGGACTGATCGGCGAACGTGGCCGCGAGGTTCAGGACTTCATCGACAACATCCTCGGCGAGGAGGGCCGCCGGCGCGCCGTGGTGGTCGCGGCCCCCGCGGATACCTCGCCACTCCAGCGCCTGCAGGGGGCCTCCTATGCGACCCGCCTGGCGGAAGGGTTCCGCGACGAGGGCCGCGACGTGCTGCTGATCATGGACTCGCTGACGCGCTACGCCATGGCCCAGCGGGAGATCGCCCTGGCCATCGGTGAGCCCCCCGCCACCAAGGGCTATCCGCCCTCGGTGTTCGCCAAGCTGCCGAGCCTGGTGGAGCGGGCCGGCAACGCCGAACGCGGCGGCGGCTCCATTACCGCCTTCTACACGGTGCTGACGGAGGGCGATGATCAGCAGGATCCCATCGCCGATTCAGCCCGCGCCATCCTGGACGGCCATGTGGTGCTGTCCCGGGCGCTGGCCGAGGCGGGACACTATCCCGCCATTGATATCGAAGCCTCCATCAGCCGAGCCATGACCCAGATCATCAGCCCCGAACAGTCACAGATGGCACAGTCATTCAAGCGTCTGTTTTCTCGCTACCAGCGCAACCGCGACCTCATCAGCGTGGGCGCCTACAGCCCGGGCCACGACCCCGGGCTAGATGAGGCGGTGCAGCGCTTCCCAGCGCTGGAAGCCTTCCTGCAGCAGCAGATCGACGAGCAGGCCTCCGCCGACTCAGCCCGTGCGGCGCTCGCCAGGACCATGGGAGTGATGCCATGAAAACCAACACCTCTCAGCTTGATACGCTGATTGCACTGGCTCGCGGTGACCGCGACCAGGCGGGGCAGGCGCTGGCCAGCGAACGCCAGAACGAGCGCCAGGTGAGTAGCCAGCTCGAGTCGCTGCTGCAATACCGGCTGGAGTACAGTCAACGCCTGCAGCAGGCAATGAGCGAGGGAATCGACCCCGCCACCATGCGCAACTACCAGCAATTTCTTGACTCCCTGGACAGCGCCCTGGCGCGCGCCAAGGAAGCCCTGGCATCTCAGCAGCAGCGGGTCGGCCAGCGCCAGTCCCAGTGGCAGCAGGAGCAGCGCAAGCTCTCCTCCTACGACACCCTGGCCACTCGCCGGGAGGGGCTGCAGCGCCGTCACGAGGCACGCCAGGAGCAGCGCACCAGCGATGAACTGGTCAATGGCCGACTGGCCCGCACCCGCACAAGCGACCGCTGATTTCGGAGTGACCCATGGATATTTCACTGCTGCTCACCCCCCTCGCCGGGCCAGGGCGCACCGTCTCCCAGGCCGACAACGACTCCGGCCAGACCGGTAACGGATTCGCCCAGGCCCTCGCGAGCCTCGAGGCCGCGTCTCAGAGCCTCGCCCTGCCTGCCTCTATGGAGAGCGATACGCGGCCGGGCGGGTCGGGGTCCGTCCAGGCGAGCCTGGTCGCCATGATGCAGGCGCTGGGCGGCGGCAGCGAGCTCAAAGGCAATGGAGACCTGGCAGAGATTGCCGAACGACTGGCGCTGATTGCCTCGGCCGGCGCGCCCACGGACAACACCAAGCAGGTAGATTCCGCACTCGAAGCCACACGCAGCGCCCAGGAGTTGACGGAGGGCACCCCGCTCGCCGACGGCTACCCACCTGCACTGGCAGAATCGGCTGTCGCGCCGCTCCTGCCGAGAGAATCCAATGGTCGAGCCGCGGGCCTCGAGGCCCGTGAGCCGAGGCTCGCGGCCGCCGACATCGCCCAGCAGAGAGAGTCTCGCCCGGTCGCCGACAGCCTGGCTGCCACTCTTTCCTCCAACCCTGCCGGCCGCGAACTTCCCGCCCAGGCGAGCCGTGCCCAGGGTCTCACCGAGGCCGTGGCGCGTGCCGTCGAGTCTCCTCAGGCGCCCGGCGCGTCCGAGCTGCGCCCCGCCGCCCCCGCCGAGTGGCGTAGCGAGGGCCTCGCAGGCTTGTCTGCACCGCCCACCGGCGCCAGCGCACCTTCCGCGGCCATTCCAGGCATGAGCCTGCCGGCCGCCCTGTCGGCGCCGCTGGCCAGCCCCGCCTGGCCGGGCCAGCTCGGCCAGCAGCTGGTGATGCTGGGACAGCGCGGAGGGGAGCAGCGCGTCGAGCTGCACCTGAACCCTGCCGAACTCGGCCCGCTGACCATCTCCCTCAAGATGAGCGAACAGGGCGCCCAGGCCCAGTTCCTCTCTGCGCATGCCCCGGTGCGCCAGGCCGTCGAGCAGGCGATCCCCCAGCTGCGCGAGGCCCTGGCCGAACAGGGCATCAGCCTGGGCGAGACCTCGGTGGGCGAACACCGCCAGCAGGATCAGGGAGAGCGTCAGGCGCTCGCTGGCGGCGCAGGCACACCAGGCGCTGCCATCGACAGCGAGGAGCTGGAGAGCGCCGGCTCTGCAGCCCCACTGAGCGCACAGCCCCTGGAGGCCGGCCGGGTCGATTTCTACGCCTGAGCCCGTTCTCTCCACTGATGCCTGACTCGATCAGCGCCCGAAACGCCGAACCAAAAAGCCGAGAAAGGCCCCTAACACGGGCCTGTTTTCATCATGGGCCTGGCCGGTGCACAGGCATACTGACCAGCATGGCACTCGACTCTTTTGCGCACCGCGCCCAGAGGTAGCAAGGCAATGGCAAACACCGGTGGTGGCTCACGCAAGCTGCTGTGGTTGATGGCAATACTCGTCGTCGTCTCCGTTTCCGCGGCGGGGGCGGCACTCTACATGGTGATGGGCCAGGGCGACCCGCGAGCCGCCCAGACCCAGGCACCCCCGGAGCGTCGTGCGCCCATCTTCGTCAAGATCGACCCCTTTACCGTCAACCTGGCCGACGACACCTACGGTAACCGGCTGCTCTATACCGGCCTCTCCCTCAAGGTGGGCGATCAAACGACCCGAGATATCCTCCAGGAGCACATGCCCCAGGTCAGAAGCCGCCTGCTGATGCTGTTCTCCGGTCAGGAGGCGCGTGAGCTGACTCACCCCGACGGCAAGGTGCGGCTGGCCGACAAGGTCATCGCCACGCTCCACGAGCCAATGACCGATTACCAGCCTGACCTGCTGATCGAAGACGTGCTGTTTACCGAATTCATCGTCCAATAAGCGGATCGAGCCCCATGTCCCAAGACGATCTGCTCTCTCAGGAAGAGATCGATGCGCTGCTCAAGGGAGTCAGCGGTGAGGATGACTCCTCCACCCCTGGACGCGTTGAGTCGCGTATGCGCCCCTATGACCCGGCGACGCAACACCGAGTCATCCGCGAACGTCTGCATGCGCTGGACATCATCAACGAGCGTTTCGCCCGTCATTTTCGAATGGGCATGTTCAACCTGCTCAGGCGCAGCGCTGATATTACCGTGGATTCTGTCCGCTACCAGAGCTACAGCGATTTCTCGCGTAACGTGCCAGTCCCGACCAACATCAACTTGATCGCCATGAAGCCGCTACGCGGCTCGGCCATGATCGTCTTTCCTCCGGCCTTAGTCTTCATGGTCGTGGACAACCTGTTCGGCGGAGACGGTCGCTTCCTTACCCGCTCCGAGGGGCGCGAATTCACCAACACCGAACAACGCATCATCATGCGCCTTCTGAATCTGGCCATCGACGCCTACGCCGAGTCCTGGAAGTCGGTTTATCCTCTGGAAATCAGCTTTCTGCGCTCTGAAATGCAGTCGAAGTTTGCCAATATCACCAACTCACCCAATGAGATCGTGGTCAATACTTCCTTCAATATCGAGGTGGGCAACCTATCAAGCAACTTCCAGGTCTGCATGCCTTTTGCCATGATCGAGCCATTGCGTGACTTACTTGCCAACCCCCTCAATGATGGCCACCACAATCAGGACGGCAACTGGAAACGCCGCATGGCCGGTGAGATCCGTCATTCCGAGGTGGAACTGGTCGCCAATTTCACCCAGATTCCTACTCGTATCGCACACGTCATGTCTCTCAAGGTGGGCGATATCCTGCCAGTGGAGCTCCCCGCAACAATCATCGCTCGGGTCGACGGCGTGCCAGTAATGGAGTGCGAATATGGCAGTCAGCATGAGCAGCGTGCGCTTCGCGTGCTGAGCATGATCGATCATACCCATAACACCGCCTCATCCGATGCCTTCGTCAGGGGTTCGGTGCCGACATCCAAGGAATTCAAGAATGACTGATCCCAAGAACCCCGATCAGCCCATCGGCAACGACGACTGGGCTGACGCGATGTCCCAGCAGGAAGGCGCGCCCAAGCAGGAGAGTGCCGAGGACCTGTGGGCCGATGCCATGGCCGAGCAGGAAGGGGACGCCTCGCCAGCCACTGATGACGATCCATGGGCCGAGGCGATGGCCGAGCAGCGGTCGTTAGAGTCGGACAACGAACCCACTGAGCCGCCCCCTTCACCGTCGCCGGCACAGGCCGCCAGTGACAGCGTCTTCCGGCCACTTAGCCATTCCAGCTCGCTCTCCGCCGCCCGCGATCTGGAGATGATCATGGATATCCCGGTCAAGCTGGCCGTGGAGCTTGGTCGCACCCGGATCACCATCAAGCAACTACTCGAGCTGTCCCAGGGCTCGGTGATAGAACTCGATGGCCTCGCCGGTGAGCCTATGGATATCCTGATCAACGGCTATCTGATCGCCCAGGGTGAGGTAGTCGTCGTGGATGACAAGTATGGCATTCGTATCACCGAGATCATCACCCCTTCCGAGCGCGTTCAGAAATTGAACAAATGAGCGACACCCCCGTCCGCGACACCACCGCCAGCGGCCTCGAGGCCGTCAGCGTCGGCACAGATGCCCTGGTTGGCATGGCGACGCTGGGCAAGACCGCTGCCGCTCTGGCGCTGGTGTTGGTGATCATCTTCGCCGCCAGCGCCCTGCTCAAGCGGCTGCAACGTCATCGTCAACCCGCCGGCGGGCGCCTTCGGGTGGTCAGTGCCGCGGCCGTGGGGCCGCGCGAGCGGGTGGTCATCGTCCAGGTGGAGGAGCGCTGGCTGGTGCTGGGCGTGGGTGGCGGCCAGGTCAACAAGCTACACGAACTGGCCGCCCCGCCCCAGGAGGCTAAAGCTTCCTCGGGCGCCGGCTTCGAGGCCGGCGACAGCTTTGCGACCCGTTTCGCCAAGGCGCTGAAGCACAACGCGGGTCTCAAGGACAGGCCCGGCAGATCGTGAGCCTTCGCCTCTCCCGCGCTGTTCCGGCGCTGCTCTTCGCGCTGGGGCTGCTGCTGATGCCCACGCTGGCCCTGGGGCAGCAGCTGCCGGGTATCGTCAGCCAGCCCCTTGAGGATGGCGGCCAGCAGTGGTCGATCCAGCTGCAGACGCTGCTGCTGCTCAGCGCCATGGCCTTCCTGCCGGCCATGCTGCTGATGATGACCGGCTTCACCCGCATCATCATCGTGCTGGGCCTACTGCGCACGGCCATGGGCACCCAGGCGACTCCCCCCAACCAGGTGCTGCTGGGGCTCGCGCTCTTCCTGACCTTCTTCGTGATGGCGCCGGTCTTTCAGCTGGTCTACGACACCGCCTGGGTACCGCTCTCCGCCGAGGAGATCAACTTCGAGGAGTTCCTGATGCTCGCCCAGCAGCCCTTCCGCGAGTTCATGCTGGCCCAGACCCGCGAGCCCGACCTCGCGCTGTTTGCTCGGCTGGCGGAGGTAGGCCCCATGCAGGGGCCGGAGGACGTGCCGCTGCGGATCCTGGTGCCTGCCTTCGTCACCAGCGAGCTCAAGACCGCCTTCCAGATCGGCTTCATGGTCTTCATTCCCTTCCTGATCATCGACCTGGTGGTGGCCAGCACGCTGATGTCGCTGGGCATGATGATGGTGCCGCCGATCACCATCTCGCTGCCTTTCAAGCTGATGCTGTTCGTGCTGGTGGATGGTTGGCAGCTGATCGTGGGTTCCCTGGCCCAGAGCTTCTATATCTAGCGCCCCTCTGTATCTAGCGCCCACGGGGGCGCGAGGAGAGAACAATGACACCGGAAATGGTGATGGCTCTGGCCTACCAGGGCATGAAAGTGACCCTCTTCCTCGGCGGGCCGCTGCTGCTGACGGCGCTGCTGACGGGCCTGACGGTCAGCCTGTTTCAGGCGGCGACCCAGATCAACGAGATGACCCTGTCGTTCATTCCCAAGATATTGGGCGTCTTCGTAGTGCTGATCGTGGCCGGCCCCTGGCTGCTCAAGCTGATCACCGACTTCACCCGAGAATTGTTCCTCAATATCCCGATGATGGTGTCGTGACGGAGCGGCCATGGTCGAGGTGACCTTCGCCCAGCTGCAGGGCTGGATCATGGCCTTCCTGTGGCCCTTCGCCCGCATCACCGCCTTCCTGGCCGCCTCGCCGCTGTGGGGGCACTCCAGCGTACCCAATCAGGCCAAGGTGGGGCTCGCCGCGCTGGTGGCCATGGTCATCGCCCCGGTGATCTCGCTGCCCGACGTGCCGCTGGTCTCCTGGGCCGGGTTCGGCATCATGGTCGAGCAGATGATGATCGGCATTGCCATGGGCCTGGTGATGCATGTTACCTTCGCCGTGGTGCAGGCCACCGGCGAGTTTATCGGCCTGCAGATGGGCCTGGCGTTTGCCACCTTCTTCGACCCGGGCAGCGGCACCAACATGGTGGTGCTGTCGCGCTACCTCTACATGATCACGCTGCTGATGTTCCTGGCCTTCAATGGCCATCTGATCGTGCTCGAGATTCTGGCCACCAGCTTTGTGACCCTGCCCATAGGCCTTGGCGGATTTAACGCCAGCGGGTTTGAGATGCTGGCCCGCTATGGCGGCACCATCTTCATGTCCGGCATGCTGCTGGCGCTGCCGCTGGTGGGGTCGCTGTTGATCATCAACCTGTCGCTGGGCATCCTCAACCGCTCCGCGCCTCAGCTTACAGTGTTCAATATCGGCTTTCCGACTTCACTTACCGTGGGCCTGGCGCTGATGATGGTGCTGATGACCGATATCGGCCGCTTCCTGCAGGGGCTCTTCGCCAGTGGCCTGATGTTCATGCGCAATCTGCTCGATGCCCTCGCCCCGCTTACATAACAAGCCCTGTTACGTCTTGTTCTCTCGCTACGGTGCAGGCATAAAAAAAGCCCTGGCGGTGGTGCGCCAAGGCAAGGGACTCCGGGTGCCGAGAGTGGCAGCACCCGGATCAGGGAAGGTTCGACCTCAACGCAGATAGTCGAACAGCGACATGCTCTTGATATCCACGAAGGCCTTCTGGGCCGCCTGGAGCCCGACCTGCCGCAGGCTGTATTCAGAGATCGCCTCTGCGTAATCCAGGTCGACAAGATCGGAGAGAGTCTGCTCGTAGTTGAGCATGCGATTGCCGGCCACCGAATCGACCACGTCAAGCTCATTGAGGCGCGCGCCCACGGAGGCACGCACGGTCAGGACGTTATCCAGGTTGTTGTCGAGCTCACGCATCACGCTATTGAGTGTGTTGCGAAACAGGGCGCGGTTCTCGGCGGTGCCCTGCTGGTCCAGCTCGAGGACGTCGATGGCATCCTTCAGGGACTTGAAGAGATCCTGATTGGCGTCATCGGCATTGGCCGGGCGTACCTGGATGGCGTCTCCATCGGCTGGCAGACCCTGCAGGGTGATGCTGACACCGGCTACCGTCAGGCTCTGGCCGGAGGTGTACTCTCCTGTGGCAATCTGCACCAAATTGGGATTGCCGTCTCCATCGAGCACTGGGTTGCCGTCGCCATCCCGCTCGAAGGCCAGCGCCTGCCAACTGGCCTCTCCCGTGTCATCGTCAACGTCGAAGGCAATGGTGAAGGGCTGACCGAATCCACCGGCGGAGGGGTCGATGCGGCTAGGGCCAGAAGTAAAGGTCACGGAGCCTTCGTTGCGGACCCCTTCGTCGCGCTCTGCCCTGGCCACATAGCCGGCACCGCTAGGGACGCTGCGAAAGATGGTGTTACCGTTGTCGGTGACCTGCATCAGCCGCGAGGCATCGATGCGCTGCTCGCGCGCATTCTCATCACCCCTATAATCGATGGTCGCAGCCGCGCCATCGGCAAACTCGGTGCGTGCAAAGGGGGGCGCATCGTCATTGTAGCCGCCAAACAGATAGCGGCCGTTGCCGTCGGTGGCGTTGGCCTGGCCGATCAGGGTCTCGTAGACGCCGCGCAGCTCCGAGGCCACCGACTGGCGATCGACATCGCTCAAGGTGTCGCTGGCGGCCTGCACCAGAAGGGTCTTGGCGCTAATAATGGCGTCGCTGACACTATTGAGCACGCTCTCCGACTGCGCGAGCGAATTGCGCGCGCTGATGCGGGCGTCGGCGAACTGCTGGGTCACCGCCTTGGCCTGGGAGACGCCTACTGCGCGGGAGGCCGCCTGGGGGTCGTCCGAGGGGTTGACCACCCGGCGCCCGGTAGCGATCTGCTGGCCGACTTTGAGAAAATCGCCCTGCTGGCGATTCAGGGATTTCACGCTCTGCTCAAACATGGTGACGGTGCTGATACGCATCTTGTGGTTCCCCTGAATCAGCTACGCAGGCCGAGAATGGTGTCGAAGATGGTCGAGGCGGTATCGATGACCCGGGCGTTGGCAGCATAGAACTGCTGGTAGCGCAGCAGGTTGGCGGCTTCCTCGTCCAGATTCACCCCGGATTCGGACTGCTGCACCGCCCTGAGCTGGTCAGTCAGCCCCTGGCGGGCCTCCAGGTTGACCTGCACCACATTGGTCTTGTTGCCTACGTCGCTCACCATGCTGGCATAGGCCTGGTTGAGGGTCGCGGTACCACCAACAAGCGTCTTGCTCTGCAACTCTTGCAGCGCCAGCGCATTTCGGTTGTCGCCAGTTGCATCCGACTGAGCAGCGGCGATGAGATCGATACTATTGATCGCAGTCTCGAAATTCTGGGCTGCACGGCGTACCGGCTGAATCTCGAAACGATCTCCGTCAGCAGGAGTCGACGCAAATTCCAATGTCATCCCGCCAAAGTTCAAAATATTGTTTGTCCAATCCCCAGGCTGAATAGCAACGGCCTGACCGTTATCCTTCCTTGTGACCTGCGGCTCACCATTCTCGAAGCGGACGGTGTAATCAGTCGCTACTAGCTCATCAACCCGACCGAAGTCAAAAGCCTTGGTGATGCCAATATCGCCGCTATTGCGAGTATTACCATAGACATTTGGCTCACCAAGTTTAAAAAAAGACTGACCCGGATCACCATTTAGGTCAAAGCCATCTTCATGAATCTGGTTGAAACCCACTGCTAGGGAGACCGCCAGCTGGCCGATCTGGTTCTGGGTCTTGTCCAGTGACTCAGCCCGAAACTCCATCAGCCCCCCGAGAGTACCGCCCTTGACGGTGTTCTCGGGCAGGGCCACCAGATTGCCACCCGAGTCGCGATAACCCAGCACGGTGCGCTCGGGGTCATTCGGCGAATCCATTGCCTCCAGCTTGTAGTGGTTGGTACCGGACACCAGCGGCTGGCCGTTGGGCAGGCTGATGTTGTAGGTCTTGCCGTCCTGAATAATAAGCCGAATATCCATACGCTCGCTGAGCTCGGCCACCAGCTGGTCGCGCTGATTCAGCAGGCCATTGGGCGCGTCACCGGTGCGCGCGCGTGCGAGTGCGATCTCACGGTTGAGGATCGCCAGCTGCTCCGTGGTGTTGTTGATCTGGGTGACCTCGTCACGGATCTGGCCGTTGATGCCCGACTGCATGTCCTGCAGGTAACCGTCGAACGATCTGAACTGGGAGGTAAGGGTCTGTGCCGTGCCGAGAACACCCTGGCGTGCCGCGGGATCGGAAGGCGCACCGGCCAAGTCCTGCAGTGCCGAGAAGAAGTTCTGCATCAGCGGGGCCAGGCCTGCGTCGCGGTCGGCCAGCAGGTTGTCGATCTGGCTGATCTGGCCCTGATAGGCAGCCAGCGCACTGGAGCTGCTGGTGGCCGAGTTGAGCTGGTTGGCCACGTACTGGTTGAACTGGCGCTGGATGTCGTTGACCCGCACCCCGCCATCGCCGCGCCCTTCTCCCAGGATCGTCAGCTCCCGGTTGTAGCCCGGGGTGTAAACATTGCTGATGTTGTTGCTGGTGGTATTCAGGGCGTTCTGAGCGGCGTTGAGGCCGCTCAGGCCGATGGAGAAGATGCTCATGGTCTGATAATCCTTGGGCCGTTGCTTTGACTATCGGCCGTGAGAGACATTTCTTTAGGAGCCGGCGCCCCTTTCGAGGCGCCCCATGCTGGTCACCCCAGGCTGGGCTTGGCACCCCGCTCAGTAACGCAGGAACACCAGCGAGTCCGAAGGCGCCGCGCCACCGGAGCCTGCCACTGCAGAGGCGCCGTTCAGGGTGCCCATCACCGCGATCAGCTTGTCGGCATAGGCCGGGTCGGTGGCGTAGCCCCCGGCCTGCAGCGCCCGGGCGGCCTGCTCGGCGCTGCCGGCGGTGACGACACCGGCATAGCGCGGGTTATCGCTGATCAGGCGGGCATAGTCGGTGAACGACGCCTCGAAGGAGCCATAGACCCGGAAGGTATCGGTGACTCGCGTGCGCTGGCCGTTCAGGTACTCGTGGGTCACCACCTCGGTGGTAGGCCCCTGCCAGCGACTGCCGGCCTTGATGCCGAAGAGATTGTGGCTGTTGCGGCCATCGGCGGTGGCGATCTCATGGCGCCCCCAGCCGGTTTCCAGCGCCGCCTGGGCCAGAATCAGCTCTGCCGGCACCCCCGTCTGGCGGCTAGCGGCGTGAGCCGGTCCCTCGAGCTTGTCCACGAAGGCCTGCACACGGGACGGCATCTGGCCACTGTCGGTGCTGGAAGAAGCCTGGCTCTCTGCCGGAGCCCTCGGTACTGCACCCGGAGCCCTTGCACCATCGGCGGCTCGGGATTGAACATCACGGGCCAGCGAATCACGATAGGACGTCGCCGCGGCCAGCGGCTGGGCGGCCAGCTCCCCCATGAACCCTGAAGGCGTGGCCTCGAGGGCCTCCATGAAGCTGGCGGGGGCCGTCTCGGCGGCCTTTGCACTGCGCGGGCCGAGCCCATCTGGCGTTTCTGGAACCGTCGCCGGCGGGGTCTCGCTGTCTGCCTCTTCGCCCAGCAGCGCATCCTGCAGCGGCCGCGGCGCACCGCGCGGAATGCCGGCGATCAGCTCATCGATGGCGCTACCCCGCTGCGCCAGCTCGGGTACCATGCCACTGCGCTCGAGCTGGGCCACCAGCTTGTCGGCCAGGCCGATGCCGCGGGAGGCCATCACCTGTGACCACTGCTGATCCAGCATCGACTGATAGAAGTCGGTGGCCTGGCTCTCCATCAGCCCCCCCTGGGGAATGGTGTCGCGCATGCTCTTGAGCATCATCTGAATGAAGAGCGCCTCGAACTGTTCCGCCGCACCCCGCACCCCCTGGCTCGGGTCCTGCCGGGCGGTGTGCTTTAGCCTATTCAGCCCCTGCATGTCGAGGGCGAACTGACCGCCCATGTCCTGCACGCTCATCAGAGGATCTCCAGATCGGCGCGCAGCGAACCGGCGGCCTTCAACGCTTCAAGAATGGCCATCAGGTCCTGGGGGGTCGCCCCCAGCGCATTGAGGGCGTTGACCACGTCAACCAGGTCGGCGCCCTCCACCACCTGCAGGTAGGCGTCCTGCTGCTCGATCGCGATGTCCGTGTCGGGGATCACCACAGTCTCCCCCTGGCCGAAGGGAGCCGGCTGGCTGACCCCGAAGCGGGTGTCGATGACGATGGAGAGGTTGCCGTGGGCCACCGCCGCACGGCGCAAGGTCACGGCGCTGTTCATCACCACCGAGCCGGTGCGCGAGTTGAGCACCACCTTGGCCGCGGCCTCGGTGGGCGTCACGCGAATGTTCTCGATCTGGGCCATGAAGTTGACCCGGGAGTTGTCGTTCATCGGCCCATCGAGAGCGATCACCCGGCCGTTGCGGGCAGCCGCCACCGGGCGGCCGAACTCCTGGTTGATGGCGTTGACCACGCGCTGGGCGGTGCCGAAATCCGACTGCTTGAGTTCCAGCTCCAGAAGGCCGCCGTTGGCGGCGAGGTCCAGCGGCACCTCGCGCTCCACCATGGCGCCACCAGCGATGCGGCCGCCGGCCAGCTGGTTCACCTGAACCGAGCTGCCGCCGCCCTCGGCACCGGCGCCGACCACCAGAAGGTTGCCCTGGGCGATGGCGTAGGTTTCACCATCGGCGCCCTTGAGCGGCGTCATCAGCAGGGTACCGCCCCGCAGGCTCCGCGCATTGCCCACCGAGGAGACGTTGATGTCGATACGCTGGCCGGGCCTTGCGAAGGGCGGCAGGTCGGCGGTAATCATCACCGCCGCCACGTTGCGCAGCTGCATGTTGGTGCCGGGTGGCACGGTGATACCGAGCTGGGAGAGCATGTTGGTGAGGCTCTGCCCGGTGAAGGGCGCCTGCATGGTCTGGTCCCCGGTGCCATCCAGGCCCACGACCAGCCCATAGCCCACCAGTACGTTGTCGCGCACCCCGGCGAAGCTGGCCAACTCGCGAATACGCTCGGCCTGGGCCGGCAGGGCCAACAGACATGCCAGCAGCACAAGAAGCCCCCTGGCACACCAGCGAGAGGGCCGATGAAAAGACGATGTTGTGGCAACGGTCTGCATGCTGCCCCCTAGAACGGCGAGATGTTAAGGAAGAAGCGCTGCAGCCAGCCCATATGCTGTGCCTCGCTGATATAGCCGTTACCCACGTACTCGATGCGCGCATCGGCCACCGCGCTGGAAGGCACGGTGTTCTGGCCACTGATGGTACGAGGGTTGATGACCCCGGAGAAGCGGATGAACTCCACCCCCTGGTTGATGCCGATCTGCTTCTCGCCGCGCACCCGCAGGTTGCCGTTGTGCATCACCTCCAGCACCGACACGGTGATGGTGCCGGTCATGCTGTTGCTGGCCTGGGAGCCGCCGCCGCCGTTGAAGTCGCTGTTGCCTGACAGGCCGCCAGACAGATCGATGCCCTGCTCGGCCAGGCGCTCCAGCACGTCGGGCAGCGCCGACAGATCGAGCCCCGCCGAACCGCTGCGAGTCATGTTGGACTGGGCATTCTTGCTGGCGCTGACCTGCTCGTCCAGCACGATGGTCAGGATATCCCCCACCATGCGCGGGCGACGATCCTCGAACAGCGGGCGCGAACCTCGGTGCGGCTGGTAGATGGAGCCGTTGGCCATGGGAGGCGGCGGCGGGTTGATATTGATCTGCTCCTGCTCTCCCACCACCGAGGCCCTCGGCACCTGCGCGCAGCCGGACAGCACCAGAAGGGCTACCGCCAGCACGGCCATGGCCGTATTACGCATGCTCGAAGACAGCATCTTCGTCACTCCCGGGTCGCCCCTCTTCACAAGATCATCCACGCCACTCACAAGATCATCCACGCCACAAGATCATCCACGCCGGGGCTTTATAGCTGGGTCAGGCGTGCCAGCATCTCGTCGCTGGTCTGAATCGCCTTGCTGTTGATCTCGTAGGCGCGCTGGGTCTGGATCATGCTGACCATCTCCTCCACCACGTTGACGTTGGAGGTCTCCACATAGCCCTGGAAAAGCCGCCCCGCACCGTTCATGCCGGGCATGGTTTCGTTACGCGGCCCCGATGCTGCCGTCTCCAGATAGAGGTTGCCACCGATGCTCTCGAGCCCGGTCGCGTTGACGAAGGTCGAGATGCTGATCTGGCCGACTTCCAGCGACTGGGTCACGCCGGGCTGGCGCACCGAGACGATGCCGTCCTCGCCGATGGAGACCGACAGGGCGTTGTCGGGAACGATGATCGCCGGCTCGATCGGATAGCCGTTGGCCGTCACCATCTGGCCGTTCTCGTCCAGCTGGAAGCTGCCGTCGCGGGTGTAGGCGGTGGTGCCATCGGGCATCAGCACCTGGAAGAAACCGTTGCCGTTGATGGCCAGATCGCGGGAGTTGCTGGTGAGCTCGAGCCCCCCCTGGGTGTGCAGGCGCTCGGTGGCCACCGGGCGCACGCCCGTGCCGACCTGCATCCCGGAAGGCAGGCGGTTCTGCACGTCGTTCTGGGCACCGGGCTGGCGCAGGTTCTGATAGAGCAGATCCTCGAACACCGCCCGGCTGCGCTTGAAGCCGTTGGTGCTGACGTTGGCCAGGTTGTTGGAGATGACGTCCAGCTTGACCTGCTGGGATTCCAGGCCGGTCTTGGCGGTCCAGAGTGACTTGATCATGAATGGCTTCCTCTAGGGGCAGGGTTCAGCCCTGCATCGACAGCAGATTGTTGGCGCGCTGGGCATTCTCATCGGCGGTGCTGATGACCTTCATCTGCATCTCGTAGCGGCGGGCAACGTCGATCATCGACACCATGGCCTCGATGGCGCTGACATTGCTGCCTTCGAGCACGCCGCTGACCAGGCGCATCTCCTCCGCCTGGGGCAGCGCCATGACCTCGCCCTCGGCGTTGGGTGGCGCCCGGAACAGGCCGTCGTCACCACGCACCAGTCCCGCCTCGCCGGGCTCCACGAGCTTGATTCTGCCGACATCCACCAGCGCCTCTGGCCCCTGCCCTTCACCGATGGCGCTGAGGGTGCCATCGGCGCCTACGGAGAGCGCAGAGCCCAGCGGCACGATGATGGGTCCACCGTCGCCGATCACCGGCCTGCCGGTGATCAGCAGCACGCCATCGCCATCCACCTGCATGTCACCGCGGCGGGTGTAGGCCTCGGTGCCGTCCGGGGCCTGAACGGCGATCCACCCCTGCCCCTGCACCGCCACATCGAGCTCACGCCCGGTGGTGATCATGTGGCCGGGCGTGAAGTCGCTGCCCGGCGTGGTGGCCGCCACCGACACCCGGGTCGCATGGGCCGCCTCGCCCTGCACCGGCACCGCCCGCATGGCGTGCAGCTGGCTGCGAAAGCCGGCGGTATCGACGTTGGCCAGGTTGTGGCTGACCACCGCCTGCTGGTCCATGGTCTGCTTGGCGCCGCTCATGGCGGTGTAGAGGATGCGATCCATCGTTCAGGCTCCTGTGATCGACGCCTTAGCGCAGATTGATGGCGGTCTGCAGGAGCTCGTCCTGGGTCTTGATGGTCTGGGAGTTGGCCTGGTAGGCACGCTGGGCGATGATCATGTTGACCAGCTCGCGGGCCATATCCACGTTGGAGGTCTCCACGGCACCGGCGACGATCAGCCCCAGCTGGCCGGTACCCGGGGCGCCCAGCAGCTCCTGGCCGGAGGCCTGGGTCGCCACCCAGGCGTTGTCGCCTTCGGGGCGAAGGCCTTCCGGGTTGCGGAAGTTGGCCAGGGTAATCTGACCCGCCGGGCGAGACTGCTCATTGGCGTAGTTGCGCATGATGGTGCCATCGTCCTCGATGGTGATGCCCACCAGCGCGCCTGAGGTGTAGCCGTTCTGGGTCAAGGCGCTGGTCGTCGAGTTATTGCCGAACTGGGTGGAACCCGCGAGATTCAG
>NZ_JACUUD010000051.1 GCF_014859505.1 Halomonas sp. | reverse complement strand
GGTACGCTGCTGGTTGGAGACCATCTGATAGTCCACCAAGCCATAGTCGAGCATCGGCTTGGCGTCGCTGCCATCCCCGCCGGCGCGCCGGCTGAGCACCTGGGCGGCGATCAGCACGTCCTGGTGAGGGCGGATCGAGGCGTTGGCGCCGATCTCGGTGTATTTCAGGCTGCCGCCTCCGCTGCTGCTCGGGCCGAAGAAGTCATTGTGATCGGTGATCACCAGCGCCTGGCTGAGGAAGCCGTGCATCTGCAGGGTATCCAGCATGCTGCTGTCTGCCGCGGCCGGAGTGGTGCCGCCCAGCAGCAGGGCGGCCAACACCAGGCGGGTGCGGCGTTCACTCCACCGAAATGACTTGGACACGATCATCCAGATACTCCCTTTCCAGATAGCCCAGGGCGCCGGGTGTGTTGGCGATACGTTCGTGCATCTCGGCCTGGGAGAAGACTCGCGTGGGGGCCTGGCCGGTGCCGGAGAACACCATGCGGTCCCAGGCCAGCTGAAGCTGGTGCGGATAGACGGCCAGGCGCTCCTTCACGAAGCGCCCATGAATGGGGTCGTCATTGTTGAGCACATGAACCCGTACCGCCTGGCCATCCGGCCAGGTGCGTTGCCGCATGGCAAAGATGGCGCGGGTGGTGTCGCGGGTCAGGCGGACGGTCCGCACATCGGGGTGGGCTACCAGGACCGGGCTCTCGTCGGCAGCCGCCAGGGAGGGCCAGGACAGCGTGAGCAGGGCCGCCAGCAGGGGGGGCAGCAGGCCAAGCCTCAGCCCCGCCACCGGATGGCCCCGTGACGGCTGGACAGGCGATGTATTGTCGCCGCTGGGGGCGACAGGGTGGAGGACAGCATCGGCGTATCAGTTCCCTTTTGATGATTCGCTTCAACCACGGGCCCCGTCTTGTGCGGGGCTCCGGGCTAGGGCCTTCACTCCTGCGTACCACGTGGCCGTCTGGTTATGGTCATGATAATCACCACACTGCTTGGTGACTGTTCTAATGCGGCCGTCTAACGACAAGCTACATCATTGGAAGGCAATGTAAAGCAGGGGCATCAACGCGCAACGAAACCCGGCGGCAATCGCCGCCGGGAAATGGCCCAGTTCACGTGGGTCGATCAGTTGAAGACGGTAAAGCTGTGGGCGTTGAGCCACAGGTGGGTAGCCACGCTGGCGGCGTAGCCGATGGCGATGACCGGCGCCCAGCGCAGGTGGCCCATGAAAGTATAGTTGCCGCGGGCCTGGCCCATCAGGGCCACCCCGGCGGCGGAGCCGATGGAGAGCAGGCTGCCGCCGACGCCGGCGGTCAGGGTGATCAGCAGCCAGTGGCCGTGGGACATCTCTGGCTGCATGGTCAGCACGGCGAACATCACCGGGATGTTGTCCACCACCGCCGAGATCACGCCGAGGGCGATATTGGCCCAGGTAGCGCCCCAGCCGGTATAGAGCGCATCCGAGAGCAGTCCCAGGTAGCCCATGAAGCCGAGCCCGCCGACGCACATCACCACGCCGTAGAAGAACAGCAGGGTGTCCCACTCGGCGCGGGCCACGCGGTTGAAGACATCGAAGGGCACCACGCTGCCCAGCTGGGCAAGCTTCTTGTCGTCGCCGCGCTGGCTATAGCGAGTGCGCTTCTTCTCCAGGGATTTCGGCAGGGTGCGGCGCAGGTAGTAGCCGAAGAACTGCAGGTAGCCAAGCCCTGTCATCATGCCCAGTACCGGCGGCAGGTTCAGCAGGGTGTGACAGGCTACGGCGGTGGCTACGGTGAGCAGGAAGAGTGCGATGATCCGCCGCGCTCCGCGCTTCAGCCAGACATCCTCCTGGACGCTGTCGGGCTTGCGGTTCTTGATGAAGGCGCTCATCACCACGGACGGGATCAGGAAGTTGACCAGCGAAGGGACCAGCAGCTCGAAGAACTCATAGAATTGCACCATGCCCGCCTGCCACACCATCAGGGTGGTGATGTCGCCGAAGGGGCTGAAGGCGCCGCCGGCGTTGGCCGCCACCACGATGTTGACGCAGCAGAGATTGATGAAGCGCTTGTCACCTTCCGCGACCTTGGTCACCACGGCGCACATCAACAGGGCGGTGGTCAGGTTGTCGGCAATGGGTGAGATCAGGAAGGCCAGCACGCCGGTGATCCAGAACAGCTGGCGGTAGCTGAAGCCCTTCCGCACCATCCAGGAACGCAGTGCGTCGAATACCCGCCGCTCCTCCATGGCGTTGATATAGGTCATCGCCACCAGCAGGAAGAGCATCAGCTCGGTGAACTCGAGCAGGGTCTCGCGGAAGGCGTGCTCGGCCTCGTTCGGCATGCCCGACTGGACATAGACCCAGCCGATCAGCGACCAGATGAGGCCGGCGGCGACCAGCACCGGCTTGGACTTGCGCATGTGCAGCTTCTCCTCGCCCATGACGAGGGCATAGGCGAGGACGAAGATACTCACGGCCAGCACGCCGACCAGGGAGCCGGTCATGTCCAGCTCGCCGGTCACCGCATAGGCGGCAGGGCTGAACAGCAGGGTCAGACAAGCGAGTACGAGAAGGCTCGACCACCAGGCGGGGCGCCGGGGCCGTGAAGCGATTCCATCGATTGTGTGCATGATTGCAGTGTCCCGAGGAAGGGGTTGCGGGGAGTGGGTAATAAGCGCGCCGATTCTAGCATGTGATGATGCGGTGCAATACGGCGGGAGGCCCCGTCACGGAGGCGTTTCGCATGCTTTTTTTGCATGCTAACGACCTTCTTCAGGACCTTTGTTCATGCAGCCCGTGAAAGCACGTGCAGATCGCCCGCATCAGCGTGGCGTCAGGGCCTCCCGGAACGCCTGCGGGGAGGTCTCCTCCAACTCCTCTCGACCCTCCTCCTCGAACCAGCGGTGCGGCTGCCAGAAGCGCAGCGTTCGCTCGCCATCCTGAAGCGCGACCCCGACGGCGAGTCGCCCCAGGCTGGCGTAGAGCTGGCCGTCCAGCCGCTCCTCGTGAAAGACCAGATCGGCCAGCAGCGACAGCGGGCCACCACCCAGGCCGGGGCGTTGTCGCTCTCGCTCTGGCCGCTGCCAGCCAGCAGGGCGGCCTCGTCCAGGGTGACGCCGAGTTCGGGGGAGTCGAGGACCAGGTGGCTGCCCGGGGCCAGCATGCCCTTGACGATGCTCAACTCTCCCTCGAGGCTGCCGCGTCCGGCCAGGCCCCGCCAGCCCAGCTCAGCCAGATAGGGGGTGAAGAGGTCCCAGGCGTCGGCGCGGGCCGCCAGAGCAATTTCCCCGGAGAGAAAGCGCAGTGACGCCTGGCCGGGATGGGCGGCGGGGTCGAAGGGGGCCATGTTCAGGTCGGCAGTGAGGGTAATGTCATCGGCCAGCCGGTGTCCGCCACGGGTCAGGGTGGCCTGCTCCAGCGCCAGGGTGAGTCGCTCCACGCCCAGCTCATCCCGGGCGAGGTCGAGACCCGACAGTGTCAGTCGACCTTCCCCGCTCAGCTGGTGGCCGTCGATATCAAGCCGGTGCAGCCCGCTGGCCGCGATTTCTCGGATGGCCAGGCGCCGGCTCAGCAGGGCGGGCAGGGTGAGTTCCAGGCGAGCGGCGTCCACCTCCAGGGCCAGCGGCAGCGAATCATCCTCGCGCTCGATGACCAGCGACTCCACCGCCAGGCTGTTCCAGCCGGGCCGCGAGCCCTCCCAGCGGATCGACAGCCCCTCCTGGCTGGAGAGCCTGGCCTGCAGCCAGGCGCTGTCCAGCAGTGTCGGCAGGGTCAGGGCCGCACTGGCCAGGGCCAGTGCCACGAAGCCCGCCGACACGCCCAGCCACCACCAGGGACCGCTCCGCGGGGATCTCTCCTGCTGCTTCTTGTCGTCGCTTGGTCTGCCCATTGGCCCATGGTAGCGCCTAACGAGGCTTCGTTGGCGAGGGTTTTATGGCATCATCTGCGCTCCGGCATCCGCCGGCAGGATCTGGATCGCCAACGACGCAGGGCAGGCACATCACGCATGTTTCTCGATGAATTTCATTCGCCGGCGGGAGAATGCGTCTGCATCTCCGCCGAGCAGGCCAGTCGTTTCGCCAAGGGAATCGCCGGCGACTACAACCCCATCCACAACCCGGATGCGCGTCGCTTCTGCGTGCCGGGCGACCTGCTTTTCGCCCTGGTACTGGCCCGCTTCGGGCTCTCCCAGCGCATGGATTTTCGCTTCCTGAGCATGGTGGGTGGCGGTACGCCGCTCTGCTTCCAGGAGCATGAGGATGGACTGATCCGCGTTTGCGACGAGAACGGCAAGTGCTACCTCGAGGTGGCGCGCAGCGGGGAGACGACCTGCGACGAGGCGGTGGTGGAGGCCTTCACCCGCTGCTACGTGGCCTTCTCCGGGAAGAACTTCCCCCACTATCTCAAGCCGTTGATGGAGGAGAAGGGGGTGATGTTCAATCCTCGCCGTCCGCTGGTGATCTACGACAGCATGGGCTTTTCCCTCGACCGACTCGAGGGCCTGTTGCCGGAGCTGGCGCTGGACAGCTCCTCCCTGGAGGTGAACGGCAAGCGCGGCGACTGCCTGCTGGAGTTCCATATAAAGTCCGGCGGCGCCTCCGTTGGCACCGGCTCCAAGAAGCTGGTGGTCAGCGGCCTGTGCGACTACGACCCGACCGCCATGGACGAGATCGTCACCGAATTCTATCGCCTCAAGGCCGCCTACGAGGCCTGACGCACCGGCAAATGCTGCCGGCAGGGCCGGCCCGGAGGAGATCCCATGTCTCGAAAGTTGGATGACAGCGAGGGCATCTCCGGGCATGCACCCGCCACGGATCTCGAGATCGCCCGCCGGGCGCGGCTCGAGCCGATCCTGCCGCTGGCCGAGGCCCGCCTGGGCCTCGCCGCCGAGGAGCTGATTCCCTTCGGTCACCACCGCGCCAAGCTTTCCCGCTCGCTGCTTCAGCGCCTGCAGGATCGTCCCCGCGGGCGCCTGGTGCTGGTCTCCGCCATCACGCCCACCCCCGCCGGCGAGGGCAAGACCACTGCCTGCGTGGGGCTGGTGGATGCCCTCTCCCGGCTCGGGGTCTCTGCCCTGGCCTGCCTGCGTGAGCCCTCGCTGGGGCCGGTGTTCGGCATGAAGGGCGGCGCCGCCGGCGGCGGGCGCGCCCAGGTGGTGCCCATGGAGGCCATCAACCTGCACTTCAACGGCGACTTCCATGCCGTGACATCGGCCCATAACCTGCTGGCAGCTCTGCTCGACAACCACCTGTACTGGGGCAACGCACTGGAGATCGACCCCGCGCGGGTGGTGTGCCCTCGGGTGCTCGACCTCAACGATCGCAGTCTGCGCCGGGTGCGCACCGACCAGGGCGACAGCACCTTCGAGATCACCGCCGCCTCAGAGATCATGGCGATCCTCTGCCTGGCCGAGGACCTCGCCGACCTAGAGCGACGCCTGGGCCACATCGTGGTGGCCTGGCGGCGCGACGACACCCCGGTGACCGCGGCAGATCTGGGCGCGGTCGGCGCCATGTCCGTCCTGCTGCGCGATGCCCTGGCACCTAACCTGGTGCAGACCCTGGAGCACACCCCGGTGCTGATTCACGGCGGCCCCTTCGCCAACATCGCCCACGGCTGCAGCTCGCTTGTCGCCACCCGGGCGGCCCTCTCGCTCGCCGAGGTGGTGGTCACCGAGGCCGGCTTCGGTGCCGATCAGGGACTGGAGAAGTTCATCGACATCAAGTCGCGCCAGTCCGGCCTCTTTCCGGATGCCGCGGTGATCGTGGTGACCCTGCGCGCCCTGCGCTTCCACGGCGGGGCGAGCCGCGAAGCCATGCAGCACCCGGATCTCGCGGCGCTCACCGACGGCCTCGACAACCTGGTTCGCCAGGTGGCGGTGGCCCGCGCCTTCGGCCTGGCGCCGGTGGTGGCCCTCAACGCCTTCCCCGGCGACAGCGAGGACGAGCGGGAGAGGCTGGCGGCCTGCTGCGCCGAGCTTGGCGTGGCTCTGGCGCACTGCGACCACTGGGCGCGGGGCGGGGAGGGCGCCCTGACGCTGGCGCGGTGTGTACTGGAACGATTGGAGGAAACGGGCGGCGAGGTGGCGCCGCTGTATGCCGACGGCACGCCCGTGGAGGAGGCGCTGGAGACGATCGCTACCCGGCTCTACGGCGCCAGTGGCGTCGAGCTCTCGTCCGAGGCCCGGGAGACGCTGCAGCGCCTCGAGGGCGCCGGCTACGGGAAACTGCCGGTGTGCATCGCCCGCACCCAGTACAGCTTCTCGGACGACCCGGCAGATGGTGGCCTGGTCAAGGGGCACCGGCTGCGGGTCCGCGAGCTGCGTCTCTCGGCCGGCGCCGGCTTCGTGGTGGCGGTGTGTGGAAAGCTGATGACCCTGCCCGGGCTGCCCCGGGAGCCGGCGGCGCTGGGCATGGGCCTGGACACCGACGGCAACATCACCGGCCTCGCCTGAGGCGAGGCAACGGGTGGAATCAGACCACCACGGTGACCGGGCAGGGCGCGAGGTCGATGACCCGATGACTGACGCTGCCGAGCAGCGACTCCCGCCACTTGCCCAGCCCGCGCCGGCCCATGACGATCATCGGCCGCTCGTTCAGGTGGTGGCGGGCGCGGGAGACGATCGCCTCGGCGAAGCGCTCCTCGTAGAGCAGCACCTCCTCGATGCCCCCGGGGACCTCCCCCAGGGCTTCCCGGGCCAGGCGGAAGACCCGCTCGGACTGGCTCCCCTCGCCCTTCTCGAGCGTCCCGGCCTGGCCGCCGGGCTGGCAGAACACCAGTTCCACCGGCACCTCGGCACTGCGCGCCAGGTCACCGGCCAGCCCCGCCGCCTGGTTGGCGTGGCGAGACCCGTCCACCGGCAGCAGTATCCGGCCGATGCCCGAGGCCTCCTGCAGGCTGGCGTCGTCATGGACGATGGTCACCGGACAGCGAGCGCGGTGCACCACCTCGTTGCTGACGCTGCCCTGCAGGAACTTGCCGACCTCGCTCAGGTGGCGCGCTCCCAGCACCAGCAGGCAGTCGGGGTGGCGACGGACATGGGCGATGATGGCCCGCTCCGGGTGGCGGATGAAGGTGCTGTCCTCCAGCACCGCCTCGCTCGGAGCTGGCGTCAGCTCGGGGTCGATCGCCTTGCGGGCCTTGGCGAAGGCCGTCTCGGCGATCTCGAGGCGCGCCGTTCGGTCATGGTCGGCCTCGGCCTGGCGGTTGGCGGGAATATCGGACAGCTCCGCCGCGTTGAGCGGCATCACGTGCAGCAACTGGAGCGGGGCATCCAGTAGCCTGGCCAGCAGGCTGGCGTGGCGGGCCGCGGCAGCGGCCGTGGGTGAACCGTCCACCGGGACGATGATCTGAGAGACCTGCTCACTCATCGACACATTCTCCCTTGATGACTGTCATTGTCCCTGCGGGGCAAGGCTGGCACTAGATTAGCAGCCAGCGCCGGCTGGCGTCGCCTCCCCAAGGGGCGCCTGCCTTGCACCACCTTGGCGATCCGGCCCATTAGGCGGCCCATTAGAGAGTCGTTCATGGTGGCTCCTCGGTATCGGAAACGATGGCATCGGCGGCGGGGCGGTGGGCAGCGCCGGCCGGCATGCCTTAGAGTGCCTGTCAGGAGGCGCGAGAGCCGCAAGCCTGACACGCAAGGATGATTGGAGCATGATACGCACGCTGATGGTGGACGCCGAGGGCCGGGCCATGACCGGGGGCGAGGAATTGATCGCCCGCTGGCAGGAATCGCCGGATAGCCGCCTGTGGATCGATCTGCAGGGGGAGTCCATGGCCCGGGAGCGGGAGATGCTCGAGGCCTTCGACTGCCACCCCATGGCCATCGATGATGCCCACCGCGAGCGCCACCCACCCAAGATCGAGGAGTTCGAGGGCCACACCCTGATCCTCTACCGCGGCATCTCCTCCTTCGACGCCGATCTCAACTACACGCCACAGCAGGTGGCGATGTTTCTCGGCGAGCGCTTCCTGATCACCCTGCATCCCGGTCTGGCGCTGAGTATCGACCGCTTGCTCGCCCACGAAGGCAGCGACCTGCTGCGTCGCTCCCCGGAGCATGTCGCGCTCAAGGTCATGTACTACTCCGCCGGCTACTACCTGGACAGCCTGCTGGAGTTCGAGAATGCGCTCAGCGACCTCGAGGACGCGCTGCTGGAGAATGGCAGCGATGCCCTGATGCGCCAGGTCATCGGCTACCGCTCCCGGCTGGTGAAGATGCGCCGGGTGTTCAACTACCACGTGGGCATTACCCAGGAGCTCACCGCCTACGACTATTCCCACCTGCCACGCAACGAGAGCGAGACGCTGCACGCCATCAACGACGTCCACGAGCGCTTCGACCGGCTGCTCACCCTGACCCAGATGTACTACGACATCTGCGGCGACCTGGTCGACGGCCACATCTCGCTCTCCTCCCATCAGCTCAACATCACCATGCGCATCCTGACGGTGATCACCGCCATCTTCGTGCCGCTGACCTTCATCGCCGGCGTCTATGGCATGAACTTCGTGCACATGCCCGAACTCGAGCACCCCTATGGCTATTTCATCGTGCTGGGGGTGATGCTGAGCATCGGCGTGGGGCTGGTCTGGCTGTTCCGGCGCAAGGGATGGTTCTAGAAGGGACAGGCGAAGTGGCTAGCAGCTCCTCCTGAGCGATGAGGGTGGTGCCGTCGATGGCCTCAGGCGTGTCGGCGTCATAGCCGAAGATAAAGGTGCCGTAGATAGACATGCCGTGACCGCGATGAAGAAAACGATGTTAGAAAACATCGTTCTTAAACTCGGCTAGTCGAGATGTAGGGCATTGCAGGTGATCCTGGACACCGCGCCCCACTGGGCCCACTCACCGATATTCTCAGGAGGAGGCATGCCGCAACCGCGTGAGACCCGCCCCGAGCCGGCGCCCCGGGATCGCTACCCCGATGCGCTGCGCGCCATGGCGCTGGTGGTGGTGGTATTCGGGCACTGGCTGGCCACTCTGCCGCGCCTGGAGGAGGGGCGCATGGTGGACACCGAGCACCTGCTGGTGGTGTGGGAGGGGGCCGGCGTCTTCACCTGGATCGTGCAGGTAGTGCCGCTGTTCGTCTTCGTCTCGGCGGCGGTGAGCGCCATCGGGGTACGCCGGCGGCTGAGGGATGGCCACCGGCAGCTTCACTGGTGGGCAGGCCGGGCGCTGGCGCTGGCGCGGCCCACGGTGACCTACCTGGCGGTGTTGGCGGCAGTGGCGGTGATCTCGCGCCTGGTGGAGGGACGCTTCCTGGCACCCTTCAACCACTCGCTAACCATCCACCTGTGGTTCCTGCTGATGCTGCTGGGCGTGCAGGCGCTGCTGCCGCTGTCCGTCCGTGTCGACCGCCGCTGGGGGCTGGGTGCCGTGGCGGGGCTGGTGGCCATCGCCGCCCTGGTGGACCTGCTGCGGGCGCGGCCCGGCTCGTTGGCCGACCTGCTGCGCCTGGGCGAGTTGGCCACCGACCACGCCACCGTGCTCGGCTGGGTCAACCTGCTGGTGATCTGGCTGCTGCCCCAGCAGTTGGGAATCGCCTGGCGGCAGGGGCGTTTCTCCGGCACCGGCACCGGGCTCGTGCTGATCGCGCTGGGCCTGGTGTGGCTGGGGGCCACGGTCAGCTCGGGCTATCCGCTGGCCATGGTGGACGGCGAGGTGGGCGGGCGCAGCAACTTGCTGCCGCCGACCCTGGCGCTGATGGGGGTGATGTGGCTGCAGGTCGGCACGGTGCTGGCCTTCGAGACACCCGCCAGGCGGCTGCTGGCCAGGCGGCCGGTCAGCCGCCTGGTGACGATCCTGGGCGCCCTGGGCATGCCGCTTTATCTTTGGCACAAGTTCGCCGAGCTGCCGGCGGCCTGGCTGGGCGAGAAGCTGAGGGCGCCCATCGATGCGGGGCTGCCCGGCGAGGCGGGCTTCTGGTGGGGGCGGCTAGTGTGGCTGCTGCTCTGCGGGCTGATGGTCACCCCGGTGATGGCGGCGGTGGTGGCCTTCGAGATGCGCCGCCGGCAGGATGTCGTCTCGGCCACCGGCACACGGGTAATCCTTGCGGGCGGGGTGGCACTGTTTGCCGGGATCCTGGCCAGCATGGCGCTGGGAGCGATTCCCGGGGCGCTTATCGGTCTGCTCGGCGTGGCGGCAGCCTCCCGACTGCTGCGGGCTCACCCGCAGCCGAGACTCGCTGTCGATCAGGCCTGAGTCGGCTCGATCTTGCCCTCGCGCTCCAGCCGCTGCCAGACGGCCTCGCGCTGGGCCGCGTCCATCCGCGACCAGCGGGCGATCTCGTCCAGGCTGCGGTGGCAGCCCAGGCAGAGGTCGCCCACCGGCCGGCACACCTTGATGCACGGTGACTCGGGGCGCGTCGGGTGGAGCGTTTCGTGCTGGCTCATTCCGTCACCTTCCCGCGCAGTGCCTTGGTCTTGCCCTTGCGGGTCTTGGCGTCGACTCGCTTGCGCCTGGCGGAGCGGGTCGGCTTGGTGGCCTTGCGCGCCCGGCGTTGTTTCACCGCCTCGCGGATCAGCTCGCGGAGCCGTGCGAGGGCGTCCTCGCGGTTCTGCTCCTGGGTGCGGAAGCGCTGGGCCTTGATGATCACCACACCATCCTGGGTGATGCGCTGGTCGCCCAGCGCCAGCAGCCGCTCCTTGTAGAAGGGCGGCAGGCTGGAGCGGTGGATGTCGAAACGCAGATGGATGGCCGAGGCCACCTTGTTGACGTTCTGGCCGCCGGCGCCCTGGGCGCGGATCGGGTTGAGCTCGATCTCCCAGTCGCCCAGTTCCACGGAATTGGAGATACGCAGCATGGGGCTTCCGATTGTGGCAGTTGGTCAGGGGGTGCGGTCACCGCGGGGGGCGCAGCGGCTCGAGCAGTTCGCCCAGCCCGTTGTGATCAATCTCATGCATCAGCGCCAGCAGCGCGCCGAGCCTGCCGGCCGGGAAGCCTTCCCGGGCGAACCAGGCCAGGTAGGGTCCGGGCAGGTCGGCAATCACCCGGCCGGCGTACTTGCCGTAGGGCATGCGCAGCGTGACCAGTGTCGTCAGGTCCTCGGGATTCATTCGCCTGTCTCCATGCCATTTCCCTCTCCTCGCCATGCGTCCCGTCGGCGCTGAGGCACTACTTTAGGTCCAGGGCGATTCCAGGTCCAGGCGGCCCGTTCCGCCGGGGCCGGCATGCAACGCAGCAGGGCCCGCCTAGGCGGGCCCTGCTGTCGAACCCCGAAGGGCTCGAGACATCACATGACCGTCAAGGTCAGGAGATGGCCTTGATGTTTGACGCCTGAAGGCCTTTCTTGCCCTGGGTCACGTCAAAGGAGACGCTTTGACCTTCCTGCAGGGACTTGAAGCCTTCTGACTGAATTTCGGAGAAATGAGCAAAGACATCATCGCTGCCGTCAGACGGAGAGATAAAGCCAAAACCCTTGGAATCGTTGAACCACTTGACTGTGCCGGTCGTCATAATAAAATCCTTTCGCGCTTAGCGCCTTTCGATATTCCTGGTGTTACCCAGATGATTTAGCGGGTAGAACAAGGGAGATAATATCAGGCTGCCGAAAGAATTCGATGCTTCTGAAACCATGCTGCTTGCCGACCAACTGACGCTACAGTGTCATGTATCATTGCGTGGGTCAAAGCCTTTCACCTTTTATTTTCCTAATGGCGGCGCCTGTTGATAGCCGACACCATTATCCGGTGAGAGATAAAAGCGTATCGATTCAACCGACAGGGATACATCGCCAGCATGGTAACCCCGGAGGAGACCTCACGTCGGCTGGGCTGGCTAGCGGTCGGCGGTAGCCACCACGAGCTCGGCCTGGCGCTGGGGCGACAGGGCAGACGAGCAGTTCGCGAGCGGCTGATGGGCACGACGCTGTGGCGGGAGGTGACCGCTACCCGTCACCTTTGCCATGTACGCCGCCTGCTGGCCGCCACCGACGAGCACTTCCCCTGGGTGGTCGAGGAGCTCGAGGGGCTCGCGGAGGGACTCGACCTGCCGCTCGAGAAGGTGGCCGCCTGGAACTGTCGCGGTGACCTGCTGGCCAGCGTGCCGGATGGCTGTACCACGCTGGTGTTGCCAGGCGAGTCCCCGCTGATCGCCCACAACGAGGACGGCCTGCCGTGCCTCGATGGCCGCTGCTTCCTGGCGCGGCTGGCGCCATCCAGGCAGCCCGCCTTTCTCACCTTCTGCTATCCCGGTTCGCTGCCCGGCCACACCTTCAGCCTCACCGCGGCGGGGCTGGTGGTCACCCTCAACAACCTGCGTCTGGTGGGTGTCGCGCCTGAGCTGCCGCGCATGGTGCTCAGCCGGGCCCTGCTGGCCCAGCCCGATCTCGCCGCGGCGCTGGCGCTGCTCGAGACGGCCCCGCCTGGCGGCGGCTTCCACTACACCCTGGCCCAGGCCGGCGATAATCAGGTGCTGAGCGTGGAGGTGGGCGGCGGCAGATTTTCCTGTCGGGCGCTTGCGACGCCGGCCCTGCATGCCAACCACTGCCTGCATCTCGATCTGCCCCAGGCGATCACCGCCTCCTCGGCGGATCGCCAGCGCCAGGGAGAGGCGCTGATCGCCGCCGGTGTGCGCGACCCGCTGATCCTGCTGCGCGACACCAGCGGGCCGGGGCTGCCCATCTACCGCCGGGCACCGGACGACCCCGATGAGGAGAACACCCTGGCCACGGTGCTCTTTCGCCTCACCCATGAGGGCGTGGCCTGGCAGGTGGCTGTGCCCGGCGAGGCTGGCATCCGCGAGGGGATTGGCCCAGTTCAAGGGCAGTGGTGAACCGTCCCGGCAACGAGGAGAGGGAGCAATGGAAAGCCCATGACGAGCTGGCCTGGACCGAGGTGTGGCTCGTCACCCAGGCGACCCGGGAGCAGGCCTTCCACGAACAGAGGCTCGACCTGCACCGGCAGGACCTGGAGGGCATCTGCGAGCCCTTCATGATCGCCGAGGGGGAGCACCCCATGCGGGTCTTCATCGGTATCTCGCCCGAGTCGACGTCACCGGCCCCTGTTGCGCCACCTCAGGCCAGCTGCGTTATGCTGGGCAACATCCTTAGCCAACTAGCGAACGAGGCCCCATGAACCCCACCATCGAGTTGCTCAAGTCCCATCGCTCCATCCGCAAGTTCACCGACCAGCCCGTCTCCCGCGAGCTGCTGGAGGAGCTGATCCGTGCCGGCCAGGGGGCGGCGACATCCAGCCATGTGCAGGCCTACACCGTCATCCATGTGAAGAACCCGGAGAACCGTGAAAAGATCGCCGAGCTCGCCGGCGGGCAGTCCTACGTGGCCACCTGCGGCGCCTTCCTGATGTTCTGCGCCGACATGAAGCGCCCCACCGAGGCCGCCGAACGCACCGGCGCCCGGGTGATCCGCGGCATGACCGAGCAGCTGCTGGTGGCCAGCGTGGATACCGCCCTGATGGCCCAGAACGTGGCCATCGCCGCGGAATCCGAGGGGCTGGGCATCTGCTATATCGGCGGGGTGCGCAACAATCCCCAGCAGATCAGTGACCTGCTGGACCTGCCGGATCACGTCTACCCGGTGTTCGGCATGTGCCTCGGCTACCCGGCCCACCAGCCGGACATCAAGCCGCGCCTGCCGGTGGCGGCGATCCTCAAGGAGGACACCTACACGGACGACCGTGAGCTGGTGGAGGCCTTCGACGAGACCATGCACGCCTACTACCAGTCACGAAAGGGCGGCAACAAGGCGAGCAACTGGTCGAACAACCTCACCCCGCTGTTCGACACCAAGCTGCGCCCCCATATGCGCGATTTCCTGGTCAAGCGCGGCTTCGAGATGAAGTGAGGGGGCCGCCATGGAGACGCTGCTGAATGCCGGCGCGCCGGTGACCGAGGCGGCCCTGGCCGCCATCGCCCATATGCCTACCCGGAGCCTGCCGGTGCTGATGGACGACGGCTTCGCCCGCCGGCTGAGCGATGCCGACCTGATGCGCATCGCGGTGCTGCTGGCGCAGAAGAGCCACGACGAGGGCGGCTGCCCCATCGGGGCGGTGATCATCGACAACGCCACCCGGCGCATCGTCGGCAAGGGGCACAACACCCTGGTGCAGGAGAACCACCCCTACAACCACGGCGAGACCTCGGCCATGCGCGATGCCGGCCGCCTCGACTTCGGCCGCACGACGCTCTTCACCTCGCTGAGCCCCTGCCAGGTCTGCGCCACGCTGCTCTACATGCGCGGCGTCTCGCGGGTGGTGGTGGGCGATGTCACCAACGCCTCGGGCACCGAGGCCCTGCTGCGCGAGCAGGGCGTGCAGGTGGAGATCCTCGAAGACCCCCGCGGCATCGAGCTCTACGCCCGCTTTCGTGCCGGCAACCCCGAGCTGGACCGGGAAGACTGGAAGGGACTGAGTGCCACCCACCGGCCGTGACCTCGCGATGAGCGGTGCCGCTGTGAGAATACGCTTTACAATCGACTATGAGGACTATCACGGATGGTCATGCACAATCCTCCCCACCCCGGCGCGTTCATTCGTGAGGTCTACCTCGAGCCCTTCGGGCTCAGCGCCCGTCAGCTCGCGGAGAAGCTCGGGGTCTCGTCTTCCACGCTGTCCCGTGTCATCAAGGGAACCAGCGGTGTCAGCCCCGAGATGGCGCTGCGGCTAGCCAAGGCACTGGGGCGCTCCCCGGAAAGCTGGCTGGCCATGCAGGATCAGTACGACCTCTGGGTGGCGCGACAGGAAGTCGATCTGGCAGCGGTCGAACCCATCACCTTCGATGCGGCTTGACCGCTGAGCCGAATCGCTCGAAAATACGGCTCAATAAGTGAGCCGAATAGCCTCCTGTTCGGCTCATCCCGGCCTACAGGTACCGCCGATGAACGAGACCTCCACAGCGCCGACCTGGATCTGGCAGCAGCCTGGCTGGCCAGACTTCGATTGGCGGGCTGCCGAGGTCCAGCCTCGTCTCCAGGAGGCGTGGCGTACGCTCGGTATCCTGCTGGGCAGAGTCGGTTCCCTTCCCCCCGGCAATGCCCCGGCAGTGATGCTGGATACCCTGCTGCAGAACATCATCACCTCTTCGGCCATCGAAGGAGAGCGGCTCGATGCGGCGTCGGTGCGCTCATCGCTGGCCCGGCGGCTGGGCGTGGAGGACACCGGGAGTGCCGTGTCGCCGCGTTCGGAAGGATTGGCCGAGATGATGATGGATGCTGTCGGTCGTGCCGACATGGTGCTGACTCGCGAGCGGCTGTTCCAGTGGCACCGCTGGCTGTTTCCCGATGCCGAGGCATCGCTGGTCACGCTGCGCGTGGGCCAGTGGCGAGGCGAGGAGCCGATGCAGGTGGTCTCCGGGCGCCTCGACAGGCCCAGGGTCCACTTCGAGGCGCCGCCCCGCGGGGTGCTGGAAGACGAAATGGCCGCTTTCCTGACATGGTTCGAAGAGAGCCGCCACGATCCCACCCTGGATCCCCTGCTGCGCGCCGGCATCGCCCATTTCTGGTTCGTCACCCTGCATCCCTTCGAGGACGGCAACGGCCGCCTGGCGCGTGCCATTACCGATCGTGCCCTGGCCCAGGCCGACCGACAGAGCATTCGCCTCTTCGCCATGTCGGCGGCGATCCTGGCCGAGCGCCAGGCGTATTACCGGGTGCTCGAAGCCTGCCAGCGGGGCACCACCGATCTCACCGACTGGCTGGCCTGGTTCCTCGACACCCTGTTGCAGACCTTGACGGAGGTGCTGGCCGATATCGATCGAACCCTGGTCAGGACGCGTTTCTGGCAGCGTTTCGCCGATGCCGGTCTGCTACCCGAGCAGATCAAGGTCCTCAACCGGCTGCTGGATGGCGGTGAACGGGGCTTCGAGAACGGCATCAGTGCCGCCCAGTACCAGAAGGTCGCCAAGGTGAGCAAGGCCACGGCGACCCGCCACCTGGCGGACCTGCTGGCCAAGGGCTGCCTCGTGAAACTGCCGGGAGGAGGGCGCAGCACCCGCTATCGGGTAGCCCTGCCATCATGACCCCGGTGATGCATGCCCCCGACCTGGCCCCGCGCCTGCGCACGCTGCTCGAGCAGCTGCCCGATGACGCCGTGCCGATCACCTACCAGCAGGCCGCCGAAGCGCTGGGCCTGACGCCGCCGCGCACCATCCAGCGCGTCGCCCTGGCGCTGGAGGCGCTGATGCGCGAGGACGTCGCCGCCGGCCGTCCGCTGGTCGCCGCCCTGGTGGTCAGCCGCCGCGGCGACCTGCCCCGAGAGGGCTTTTTCGAGCTGGCGGTGGCCCTCGGGCGGTTTCCCGCCGACCCGGCACGCCACGAGGCGGCCTATCGGCAGGAGCTGGTGCGGGTCATGGCGCTGCGCGGTTGACTCGCCCGTGCCGTCGGGGCCCGGTGGCTTGCGATGGGGCTGGGCGTCTCGGCGAGGTCGAGGCGCTCAGCCGCCGGCCGGCAGCGACAGCAGCAGCGGCGTGCCGGCCAGGCCCTGCTCCAGGCGGGTGGCGAGGATGTCCACGATGCCGTCATGCTCCCCCGCCAGCCGCGTGGTGGCGACGCGCAGCCCGGGGGAATGCGCCATGGCCTGCGCGCAGATCTCCGCGATATCGCCGCCCTCGCCGGCGTGGCGCCCCGGGGAGAGGAACAGCATGGCGAGAATCACCTCGCTGCCGGCCATGGTCTCGGCGGCCAGCAGGTCCTCCAGCAGCGGTTCGTTGAAGCGGTAGGCATCGCCGTCGCGCCGCTCCATGGAGGCGAAGGTGACACACTCGGCCTCGTCGCTCAGCAGCACGCTGAGCTGGCCGGCCAGGTAGTTGCGCACCGCCGTGACCTCGGGAATCGGGCTGCCGTGGTCGACCAGCACCACCCTGGGCCGCGATTTCCCGTTCATCTGCTCGCGCACGTTGTCGGCCAGCAGCTTCGCCAGGCGCAGGTCCAATGGGGCCTGGCTCTCCACCAGCGGCAGCGCCACCTTGACGGCGAGCCGCGGGTGGCGGGCCTGCACCTCGGCCAGGCGCTCCGGCAGGTAGCGGGTCAGCGCCTGGCTGGGCCCGAAGAAGAAGGGCAGGATCACCAGCTCGGTGACGCCCTGCTCCGCCAGCTGCTCGGCCCGGGGCCCCAGCGACACCGCCTTCTCCCCGTCGAGCTCCTCGGCCGGGATCTTGTAGGAGTGCAGCAGGGAGGCGGCCTCGACCTCCTGGCCGGTGGCCTGGCCGAGGGCCCGGGCCAGGCGGCGCAGGTTGAGCGTGGCCTGGGCCCGCAGGGAGCCATTGTCGACGAGCAGGATCTTTCGCATGGGGGCCTCTTGGCTGGCTTGGATTGGCTGGCACGAAACGCCCGGAGCGGAGGCGCCACGGCGCCTGGGGCCATGACACTACCGGGCGAAGGGGCGGTCAAGCGGCATGGCGCTCATCCGAGCTTCAACTGGCCCTCGGCGAGCGCCTCGCCGAGGCGGTCGACGGCGGCGGCCAGCTTCTCGTCGATGACATGCAGGTACTCCGTCCAGTCGTTGACGTGGTGCAGCTCCGCCTTGCCGTCCGAGATGCCGCGCAGCACCACCAGCGGCACCCCGAAGCGCGTGCAGGCGCGCAGGCAGGCGTAGCTCTCCATGTCCACCATCTCGGCGGCGATGGCGTCATAGGCCGCGCCGGAGACGATATTGGCGCCGGTGGAGAGCGTGGCCTCCCGGATGCCGGGAATCCGCAGCGGCAGCGGCAGGGTCGCCGGCAGGTCGAGAAAGGGCGTGACGCCCCTGTCGAAGCCCAGCGCGGTGGCGTCCATGTCGCGATAGGCGACGGAAGTCGCTTGATAGACCTCGGTCTGCTCGAGCAGCCGGCTGCCGGCCGAGCCCAGCGACACCACCAGCGCCGGCAGGCGCCCTTGCCCGGCGAGAGTCGCCAGGGCCGCGGTGAGCTCGACCGCCGCCTCCACGGGGCCGACGCCGGTCATCAGCGGGGTGAAGCGCTGCCGCAGGTGCGGGCCGTACTCGGGCTCGGCGGCCATCACGAAGAGCACGTCGTGGCCGCCGAGGGTCGTCAGCCTGGGCTCGCGAGGATCATCGGCCCGGAAGCCGGGAGCTGGGGAATGGTTCATCGACGCTGCTTGCCTCGCCATCGGGGTGTTTCGCCCAGTGTACTGCCTCGAAGGGAGCAGTGTGTTTCTCGCGAAAACCGCCCAGGATGGCGGAAGGTCAACGGGGAGGAACGCCGATGCATACCGGAAGCTGTCTGTGCGGGAAGGTGGGGTACGAGTACCACGGCGAGATCGACGAGATCTCCATGTGCCACTGCAAGCAGTGCCAGAAGGCCCAGGGCTCGGCCTTCGTCGCCGTGGCGCCGATTCGCTCGGCGGACTTTCATATCACCCGGGGCGAGGCGCACCTGAAGGAGTACCGCGCCACGCCGGGCAAGGTGCGGGTGTTCTGCGCCGAGTGCGGAAGCCCCCTCTACAGCGCCCGCGACGACCGGCCCGAGGCCAGGCGGCTGCGGCTGGGCACCCTGGATACCCCGATAGCGCCCGGCAGGCGCGTCCACGCCTGGGTCTCCTCCCGGGCCGAGTGGTTCGAGCTCGCCGACGACCTGCCGAAGTTTCCCGAATTCGCCCGCTGACGCTGCCCCCATGACGGTTGCCGAGGCCGCCTGACTGCTTCACGCTGGGCGAGGTGCCGACACGCGATGGCCCCCCAGGGGCGGCCATCCGGCGTCCGGCACCGCTGACCATCTCGACCACCGAGCAGGACCGGCGGAGGCAGGATCATGAGACTTTCCAGCACGGGGTTCGCGGTCCTGGGGGCCGCGCTGATCGCCATCAGCTTCGGCCTCGCCCGCTTCGCCTTCGGGCTTTTCGTTCCTCCGATCCGCGAGGAGCTGGGCCTCAGCTCCTCCGTGATCGGCGTCATCGGCGCGCTGCCGTTGATCAGCTTCCTGCTGGCCACGGCGGTGGCGCCGCTCGTGACCGATCGCCTCGGCGCCCGCTACGCGGCGGTGCTCTCCGGCGGCTTCGGCGTCGCCGGGCTTTCGCTGATCAGCCGCGCCACCGACCCGCTGACGCTGGGCGCGGGGGTGTTCGCCTGCGGGATCTGCACCGGCCTGATGATGCCCGCGCTCACCGCGGCCATGCAGGCTGTCGTCAGGCGCTCGCTGCACGGGCGCGTCAGCTCGGTGATGAACGCGGGCACCAGCATCGGCGTGATCGTCGCCGTGCCGACGGTGCTGTTCCTGGTCGGTGCCTGGCGCCTCGCCTACCTCTCCTTCGCCCTCCTCGCCGGCTTCGGGGTGATCGCCGCCTGGCTCTTCTTGCCCTCGGTCTCGCGGATCGTGCCCTCGAACGCGGCGGACCCGCCGCCCCTCAACGAATTGCCCTGGTCGCGCCTGGTCCGGCTCACGCTGTTCGCCTTCCTGATGGGCTTCGTCTCCGCCGCCTACTGGATCTTCGCGCCCGACCTGATCGTGACCCTCGGCGGCCTGCCCGCCAGCGCCACCGCCTGGCTGTGGCTCGCGGTGGGGGTCGCCGGCCTCGGCGGGGCGGTGGTGGCCGACCTGGCCGATCGCAACAACCCGCCCATCACCCAGGCGCTGATGCTGATGATGCTCTCGGCGAGCCTCGCCCTGCTGGCCGCCAGCCCCGACCAGCCGCTGCTGACGGCCTTCTCCGCGCTGGTCTTCGGCCTGGCCTACATGAGCCTGACCGGGCTCTACCTGATGACCGGCATTCGCCTCTTGCCCGGCCGCCTTTCCGTGGGGCCGGTGCTGCCCTTCATGGCGGTATCGCTTGGCCAGGCCACCGGCTCGCCGGTGGTCGGCCGCCTGGTGGAGGGGTTCGGCTACGCCGATGCCTTCGCCATGTTCGCCGCGCTGGGCATCCTGGTGGCCATCCTCTCGCCCTTCTACCCGGGCGCCATCGCCCAGGCGGAGGAGGAAGAGGCCACCGAGGAGGAGAGCGGCCTGCAGGCGGCCTACGACAGCCAGCTCCTGGACGAGGAGGGCGAGCCGCTGGAGGACCCCCTCGAGGAGGAAGACGAGGCGCCCGCCGCCGGCTCGTGAGCATTGCCTTGTCGGCCACGCCGTGGCCGGCAAGGCTTTAGTCGTAGGAGATCTGCCGTCGGCGGCGGCTGCCTCGCCTGTTACGCTACGTAAAAAAGAACATTAGAAAAACGCACAGGGAACGATCATGGACGATGCCACCGAGCCGCGCATCACGCTGCACCCGCA
>NZ_JACUUD010000050.1 GCF_014859505.1 Halomonas sp. | reverse complement strand
GGGCGGCAGCGGGATCTGTCGCGGCCAGTCGTCGGCGACCACGAACAGCCGCCGCCAGCCCGTGTCGGGATGCCACAGGGCGATCTGCAGCGGTGAGGCGGGCCCATGGAAATGATGGGCCAGCTGCGCCTCGAGTTCGCGCAGGGGCAGCAGGTTTTCTCGGCGGGGCAGGGCGAGCCAGTGGGGCTTGCGCAGCCAGGCCCCCCGGGTGCCTGGCGGCAGGGCGTGGCGGTAGTCGCGCCACTGCCACCAGTGAAGCCAGGTGCCCCTCAGGTGCGCCGAGTTTGCTTCCCGGGGTGGCGGCAGCGGCCGGTGCCAGGGCGTGAAGAGCACCCCCGGCATGGCCAGGCGGCGATGGATCTCCAGAGGGCGGTCGGCACTCACGGCATCGCTGGCCAGCAGCTCATGCAGCGCCTGTCGAGTCTCGGGGAGGTCGGTGAGGCGAAGCTGATGCCGATGGAGGTGCTCGCGCTTGCCGGCCAGGCTGTCGGCGCCGCCGGGGCCGATCCAGCGTGCCTGGTCATCTGGCTCGCCCGGGCCTTCGATCAGCCCCAGGTAGTACTTGATGGCGACCTCGAGATGGACCAGGCCCGTCTCGCCGCGGCGGCGATAGAGCAGGTCGAGCTCGCCCAGGGTCAGCTTGCCGCGAAGGATACGCAGGTTGTGGGCCAGCAGCTCGGTGCCGGGGGCGGCCGCCAGCAGGAACTGCCAGAGCCGCTCGTGGTAGAGCCCCATGCGGCCCGTCAGGGTCTCGCCCACGCATGCCTCCAGTGCCTCGGGCGCGGCTTCCAGGTCATCCAGCCAGGCGGCCAGGCGGGCGTCGTCGGCGAGCCCCAGCGTCTCGCGGCCGGGGCGCCCCGGCCAGGGCATGATGAGCAGGTCGGGCACCAGCAGCAGCCACGCCAGGTCGCGGACCAGCGGATGGTGGCAGCGGTCGAGCAGGGGGAGCAGGTCGGGTGGCATGGGGCGGGCGTCCTGTGCGTTGGCGGCGGGGTCTGCAACGACACCGTCGAATCCTTATACTCAGGGTACATTCCTGATCCCCCGGGTGGTATTCCGCCATGCGTATCCCCTTTGCTAGTCTGACCCTGGTCGCCGCCATCTCCGTGATGGGCCTCTCCGCGGCCCAGGCCGATGACCCGGTGGTGGTCTCCTCGAAGATCGACACCGAGGGCTCGGTGCTCGGCCAGCTGATCCTCCAGCGCCTCGAGGCCGGCGGCATCGCGGTGCAGGACCGGCTGCAGCTGGGCGGCACCAGCATCGTGCGCGAGGCCCTGCTGACCGGCGAGATCGACCTCTATCCGGAGTACACCGGCAACGGGGCCTTCTTCTTCGACATGACCGACAGCGATGTCTGGCACGACGCCGAGGCGGCCTATGAGACGGTCCGCGACCGGGACGCCGAGAACGGCCTGGTATGGCTGACGCCGGCGTCGGCCAACAATACCTGGGCGATGAGCGTGCGCGGCGACCTGGCCCGCGAGCACGGCCTGGCGAGCCTCGAGGACCTGGCGAGCTACCTGGAGGCAGGCGGCGATTTCAAGTTCGCGGCCAGCGCCGAGTTCGTGGAGTCCGAGCAGGCGCTGCCGGCGTTTCAGGAGGCCTACGGCTTCACCCTCGGCGATGACCAGCTGCTGGTACTCTCCGGCGGCAACACCGCCTCCACGATGCGCGCCGCGGCCCAGCAGACCAGCGGCGTCAATGCCGCGATGACCTACGGTACCGACGGCGGCCTCAATGCACTGGACCTGTTGGTGCTGGAGGACACCCTGGGGGTGCAGCCGGTCTACCAGCCGGCGCCGGTGGTGCGCGCCGAGGTGCTCGAGGCCTATCCCGAGATCGAGTCGCTGCTGACCCCGCTGTTCCAGGCGCTGGATCTCGAGACCCTGCAGCGCCTCAATGGCGACGTGGCCGTCAACGGGCGGGATCCTCGCCAGGTCGCGGCGGAGTTCCTCGACGGCCTGGAAGGCTGAGGCCGCCGTGCGCAGGGAAGCGCCACCGCCCAATCGCGTGGTGACGGCGCTGATGCTGGCCGCCGCCATGGCCTGGCTGGCGCTGCCGTCGGTGAGCGTCGCCCCCAACCGCATTGTGCCCGGTACGCCGTTCCATGCCCACGAGATCGTCGGCTGGGCCGGTGCCCTGGTGGGGTGCCTGCCGTGGCTTGCCATGGTGGCCCTGGCCTGGCGACCCACGCCCACTCGATACCGCATCGTGCTGGGGTTTGCCGTGCTGCTGCTGGCGGCCCTGCCGGCCTGGCTGGCGGGGGTGGCCGCCCTCCGGATGGATCCTTCCATGCCGCAGGCGCGTCTGGGGATTGGCGCCGCGGTGTGGCTGCTGCTGTTCCTGCTCGGGCTGGTGCTGATCGAGCTGCGGGGTCGGCTGGCCTTGCCGCGGATTGCCGTCTGGTTGCTGCTGGCGCCGGTGGTGCTGGCCTGGTGGCTGGCCTCGTCCCATGGCCTCGAGGCGCTGGCGCTGGTGCAGGAGTACCGGGGGCGAAGCGACCAGTTCGCCGCGGCGGTGATCCAGCACCTGCGGCTGGTCGGCGGTGCCGTCGGGGCCAGTCTGGTGCTGGGCGCGGGCCTGGCGCTGTCCATGCGCCGACATGCCGGCCTCGAAAGGCTCGGTTTCGCGGTGCTCAACTTCCTCCAGACCATTCCCAGCCTGGCGCTGTTCGGCCTGCTGCTGGCCCCGCTCGCCTGGCTCGCCGCCAACGTGGGCTGGCTGAATGCCCTCGGCGTCAGGGGCGTCGGCTGGGCGCCAGCCTTCCTGGCCCTGCTCGGCTACAGCCTGCTGCCCATGGTGCGCAACACCTTCGTGGCGCTGGAAGGCGTGTCGCCACAGGTGCTGGAGTCGGCCCGGGGCATGGGCATGAGCCGCGCCCAGGTGTTCCTGCAGGTACGCCTGCCGCTGGCCCTGCCGGTGGTGATCGAGGGCGTGCGCATCACCACGGTGCAGGCCATCGGCCTGACCGCGGTGGCGGCCCTGATCGGCGCCGGGGGGCTCGGCACCTTCATCTTCCAGGGGCTCGGCCAGGCCGCCATGGACCTGGTGCTGCTGGGGGCCTTGCCGATCCTGGCCATGGCGCTGGTCGCCGATGGCCTGCTCGGCGCCCTGGCCCGGCGGCTGGACCCCCGGCAGTCGCCATCAGCGGGGCAGGAGGCCACGTCATGATCGAACTCATCGAGGTCACCAAGCGGTTCGGCAGCGAGACCGCCGTCGATCGACTCTCGCTGCGGGTTGAGAAGGGCGAGCTCTGCGCCCTGGTGGGGACCTCCGGCTGCGGTAAGTCCACCACCCTGCGCATGATCAACCGCCTGATCGAACACAGCGAGGGCGAGATCCATCTGGAGGGGCGCCAGGTCCGGGAATTCGACGAACAGACGCTGCGGCGCCGCATCGGCTACGTGATCCAGAGCACCGGACTGTTCCCCCACTGGACGGTGGCGCGCAACATCGGCCTGGTGCCGCGGCTGCTCAAGTGGCCGGCGCCCCGCATCCGGGAGCGGGTCGAGGAGCTGATGGCACTGCTGGGCCTGCCCCTGGAGAGCTTCGCCGACAAGTACCCGCACCAGCTCTCGGGTGGCCAGGCCCAGCGGGTCGGGGTCGCCCGGGCGCTGGCCGCCGACCCGGACATCCTGCTGATGGATGAGCCCTTCGGCGCGCTGGACCCGATCACCCGCGAGTCGCTCCAGGCCGAGCTGCGTGACCTGCAGTCACGGCTGCACAAGACCATCGTCTTCGTCACCCACGATATGGACGAGGCGCTGGCCCTGGCCGACCGGCTGGTGGTGATGCGGGCCGGACGCATCGTGCAGCAGGGGACGCCGCTGGCGCTGCTGCGCGAGCCGGCTGACGACTTCGTGGCCTCGCTGCTGGGCGGCGATGACCGCGGCCTCAAGGAGGCCGCCATCATCCGCGTCGCCGAGCGGATGCAGCCGCTGTCGCCACGGCTGCTGCCGCGGGCGCGGGTGCATCGCGATGCCACCCTGCGCCAGGCGCTGGCGGTGATGTTCCGCGAGCACGCCGACCGCCTCGCCGTGGTGGACGACGAGGACATGGCGGTGGGGGAGCTCTCCCTGCGGCGCCTGGTGGAGAGCCGCCGTGAGGCGTGAGCCGATCGGGGCGGGCGGGGCGGGCGGCGCCAGCCGGTTGGCGGCCTGGCGCGCGCCGCTGGCCTGGCTCGCCTGCCTGCTGCTGCTGGCCGCCGGCATGGCCTGGCTGGAGCCGCTGTTCCGCTGGTTCCAGCCCGACACCCGCCAGGTGATCTATCCCCATGCCGACTTCCTGACCCTGCTGGGGCGTCACCTGCTGGTGGTGGGCGTGGCCGCGCTGCTGGCGGTGGTCATCGGCGTGGGGGCCGCGGTGCTGGTCACCCGGCCGGCGGGTCGCGACTTCCTGCCGCTGGTGGCCCAGGCCGCCTCCATGGGGCAGACCTTCCCGCCGGTGGCGGTGCTGGCGCTGGCGGTGCCGGTGCTGGGGTTCGGTACCTGGCCGATCATCGTGGCGCTGCTGCTCTACGGGCTGCTGCCCATCGTGCGTAACACCCTGGCCGGCCTGCAGGGCATCGACCCGTCGGTGCTGGAGGCGGCGCGCGGCATGGGCATGGGCGGCGTCCAGCAGCTGCTGCAGGTCGAGCTCCCCCTGGCGGTGCCGGTGATCCTGGCCGGCATCCGCACCTCGGTGACGATCAACATCGCCACCGCCGCCCTGGGGGCCACGGTGGGGGCCAGCAACCTCGGTGCGCCGATCATCTCCGGTATCGTCAACGGCAATACCGCCTACGTGCTGCAGGGTGCGTTGCTGATCGGCCTGCTGGCGCTGGCCGTGGACAGCGCCTTCGAACGCCTCCAGCGCCGATGGATATCGTCTGGTATTGGATGATCGCAGCAAGAAAAACTGGCTTGGGAGATTCTGGCAGCAATTTGCGTGCATCGATTTTCATTTTACGTTAACGTCACCCTGGGTTGCGTTGACCCGCCAGAGGCAATCCTTCTGGCGAAGGTCGAGGCGAGCAACAACACTGCCCTCAAAAGGGGTGGAGGACACCAAGATGACAACGACAACAGATAGCCATACGCCCGATTTCCTTCGCGGCGACGAGTTTTCGATTTCCACCTTTCGGCTGCTCAGGCAGGACGGCACCCTCCATGAGGGGGGCGAGGCGCCCGACCTCGAGCGCGAGCAGGCGCTGAGGATCTATCGCACCATGGTGGCGACCCGGGTGCTGGATGAGCGGATGATGGCGGCCCAGCGCCAGGGGCGGCTCTCCTTCTACATGCAGTGCACCGGCGAGGAGGCCGCGGTGATCGGCGCAGCGGCGGCGCTCGACGACGCCGACATGATCATGTCCCAGTACCGCGAGCAGGGGGCGCTGGTCTATCGCGGCTTCAGCTACGACGAGTTCATGAACCAGTTGTTCGGCAATGAGCTGGACTACGGCAAGGGCCGCCAGATGCCGATCCACTACGGGTCGCGCAAGCTGCACTACATGACCATCTCGTCGCCCCTGGCCACCCAGATCCCCCAGGCCGCGGGCTACGCCTACGGCCAGAAGCTGTCGGGGGAGGGCCACTGCACCCTGGTCTTCTTCGGCGAGGGGGCCGCCTCCGAGGGCGACTTCCATGCCGCGCTGAACATGGCAGCGGTGCACGAGGTGCCGGTGATCTTCTTCTGCCGCAACAACGGCTATGCGATCTCCACTCCCTCCATCGAGCAGTTCGCCGCCGATGGCGTGGCCCCGCGGGCCTTCGGCTACCGCATGCATGTGATCCGCGTGGATGGCAACGATGTGCTGGCGGTGCTGGCGGCGAGCCGCAAGGCACGCCGGATCGCCGTGGAGGAGAACAAGCCGGTGCTGATCGAGGCGATGACCTACCGCCTGGCGGCCCATTCCTCCTCGGATGATCCCTCCGGCTACCGCTCGAGGAAGGAGGAGGAGGCCTGGCGCGACAAGGACCCCATCCGGCGCATGCAGAACTGGCTGGTGGCCCGGGAGTGGTGGAGCGAGGAGGAGGAGAAGGCGCTCCAGGAGTCGTTGCGCCGCGAAGTGCTGGAGACCATGAAGCGCGCAGAGAAGCGCCCTCCGCCTCCGCTCGACAGCCTGGTCACCGACGTCTATGCGGATGTCACCCCGGCGCTGCAGCGGCAGCTCGACGGCCTCAAGACCCATATTCGCAAGTACCCGGACGCCTATCCGAAGGGGGCTCGCTCCCTGGACCCGGACGTGAGTGCCAGTCTCGATGAAGGCACGCCTGATGCTGACGCCAGGGGAGGAGCCTGAGATGCCGACCATGAACATGCTGCAGGCCATCAACAACGCCCTGGATATCGCCATGGCCGAGGACGAGAAGGTCATCTGCTTCGGTGAGGACGTGGGCTTCTTCGGCGGGGTCTTCCGCGCCACCAGCCACCTGCAGGAGAAGTACGGCCGCGCTCGCTGCTTCAACACGCCGCTGGTGGAGCAGGGCATCATCGGCTTCGCCAATGGCCTGGCGGCCCAGGGCTCGGTGCCGGTGGCGGAGATCCAGTTCGCCGACTACATCTTTCCGGCCTTCGACCAGATCGTCAACGAGACGGCCAAGTACCGCTACCGCTCCGGCGACCTGTTCAATGTTGGCGGCCTGACCATACGCGCCCCCTACGGCGGCGGCATCGCCGGCGGCCACTATCACTCCCAGTCGCCGGAGGCCTACTTCGCGCATACGCCGGGCCTCAAGATCGTGGTGCCGCGGAATCCCTACCAGGCCAAGGGCCTGCTGCTGGCGGCGATCCGCGACCCCGACCCGGTACTCTTCTTCGAACCCAAGCGCCTCTATCGCGCCTCCACCGGCGAGGTACCCGAGGCGGACTACCAGTTGCCCATCGGCGAGGCCGAGGTGACCCGCGAGGGCAGCGACATCACCGTCCTTGGCTGGGGCGCCCAGATGGAGGTGATCGAGCGTGCCGTGGAGCTGGCCGAGAAGGAGGGCATCTCCTGCGAGGTGATCGACCTGCGCTCCATCCTGCCCTGGGACGAGGACAGCGTGGTGGAGTCGGTGCTCAAGACCGGGCGCCTGGTGATCACCCACGAGGCGCCGCTTACCGGCGGCTTCGCCGGCGAGATCGCCGCCACCATACAAGAGCGCTGCTTCCTGTATCTGGAATCGCCCATCGCCCGGGTGACCGGCCTGGATACCCCCTTCCCGCTGACCCTGGAGAAGGAATATCTGCCGGATCACCTGAAGATCTTCGAAGCGATCAAGGCCTCCATGGCCTTCTGATTCCCGATATTCGGCCCGAGCGAGCCAGGACAGGAGCAAGACAATGAGTGATTTCATGCTGCCCGATATCGGTGAAGGTATCGTGGAGTGCGAGGTGGTGGAGTGGCACGTGGCCGAGGGCGACGTGATCGAGGAGGACCAGCCGGTGGTCGAGGTGATGACCGACAAGGCGCTGGTGGAGATCACCGCCCCCGAGGCGGGGCGGGTGACGCGGCTCTACGTGCAGAAGGGCGAGATCGCCAAGGTGCACGCGCCGCTGTTCGGCTACGTGGCCGAAGGCGAGTCCCAGGCCGAGTCGGCGGATGCCCCGGCCTCGACGCCTGACGAGCCGGCACCGTCCGTCGAAGGGGACGCGCCCCAGCCCTCCGAGGGCGGCGCCCCCCAGGTGGCGGCTCATCGGGCCCCGGCCCCCGAGAACACGGAAGGCGCGGGAGACGTGCCGGCTCGCGGCCCCTATGGGCGCATTCCCGCGGCCCCGGCGGTGCGTCGCCTTCTGCGCGAGCATGACCTCGACCTTGAGGCGGTGCCGGGCTCCGGCAAACAGGGGCGGGTGCTCAAGGAGGACGTGCTGGGCTATCTGGAGTCGGAGGATTCCCGGCAGGCAAGGGATCAGGTTCGTGATGCCGCCGACACAGCCGCCACCGGTCGGGCCACCGGCGACCCCGCCAGCGGCGAGGTTCGCATCGAGCCCCTGCGCGGCGTGCGTGCCGTCATGGCGAAGCGCATGGTGGAGGCGGCCAGCACCATTCCCCACTTCCAGTTCGGCGAGGAGATCGACGTCACCGAGCTGCTGGCGCTGCGCGAGCGGTTGAAGCCGCTGGCGGCGGCCGAGGAGACGCGGCTCACGTTGATGCCCTTCTTCATGAAGGCGATAGCGCTGGCGTTGCGCGAGGCGCCGGCGGTCAATGCCCGGCTCAGCGATGACGAAAGCGAGATCCACTACCTCGCCTCGGTCAATGTGGGGATGGCGGTGGACAGCCGCGCCGGCCTGCTGGTGCCCAACGTCAAGGGCGTCGAGCGGCGCAGTCTGCTGTCGGTGGCCGAGGAGGTGGGGCGCCTGACCGAGGCGGCCCGGGCCGGCAGGGTGAGCCAGGAGGACCTCAAGGGCGGCACCATCAGCATCTCCAACATCGGGGCTCTGGGGGGCACCTATGCCGCGCCGATCATCAATGCCCCGGAGGTGGCGATCGTGGCCATCGGCAAGACCCAGTGGCTGCCGCGCTTCGACGCCGAGGAGCGGGTGGTCAAGCGGGCGATCATGACCGTCACCTGGGCCGGCGATCATCGCATCATCGACGGCGGCACCATTGCGCGCTTCTGCAACGCCTGGAAGGGATATCTGGAGGCGCCGGAGACCATGCTGCTCCACTTGGGCTGATGGCCATGACCCAGGCGTCCCTGCAGCAGTTCTATATCCCGGAAGAGCAGTCGATCTACCTGCTCAGCCACCACGACGCCCGCAAGCTCAAGGCGTGGGTGGCGCTGTGCCAGGCCCAGCTCGAGCAGCTGGGCTACCGGGAGATCGCGCTGATCGGCAAGGGCGCCTACGGTTTCGTCTTCGCGGGGATCACCGCGCTCGGCAACGAGTACGTCTTCAAGTTCACGCGGGTCAACCTGCCCCAGCACCTGCAGGACCGCCTCGAGGAGGAGGCCTTCATGCTGGAGCAGGTGGATCACCCGCGGGTGCCCCGGCTGATCGCCTACCAGCGGGTGCGCCACCAGTCGATCCTGGTCATGCAGCGCGCTCCCGGCCTCAACCTCGAGGAGGTGTCGCTGCGCGAGGGGCGACTCTCGCCGCGCCTGGTGGTGCATATCGCCGGCCAGTTGGCCGACATCCTGCGGGCGCTGCGCCGGGAGTCCGGTCCGGCGGGACGACCCATCGTGCATGGCGACATCAAGCCCTCCAACCTGGTGTTCGACGCCGCCACCGAGGCCATCGCCCTGATCGACTGGGGCTCCTCGGTGTTCGCCCAGCTCGATGCCAACCAGCAGTTCGTGGCGGCCAACGTCATGGAGCTGATGTCCGACAACCTCCAGCAGACCAACGCCCGCCTGGGCGACGTCTACTTCATCGGCGAGGAGCAGCTCAATGGGGCGCTCTCCTCGCCGCGCTTCGACGAGCAGGGGGCCGCCGGCACCCTCTATGCGCTGGCCTCGGCGCAGTCCTGCCGCTTCGGTCACCGGGCGATTCCCGCCACCTCCCTGGGCCTGCCGGTGGAGTTCGCCCGCATGCTCGACGGCATGCTGGACCCGGACCCGCAGCTGCGCCTCAGGGCCGGCGACCACTTCCTCCGCGAGATGCCGCGCCTGGCGCGGCTGGTGATGATCGACCTGCCCGAGCCGCCGCCCCAGGCGCTGGTGCCGGTCTGGGTGCGCCCGGCCGAGCGCGAGATCGACACCGTGGTCTACAGCTCCCGCAAGGCCTTCCTGCGCGAGGAGGGGGCGCCCGAGACCCTCAACGACGTCAACGACGTCCAGCTCGACCGCTACTACAAGAACTTCATGCAGGGCATGGGGGAGACCGAGAAGGCCTTCCTGGCCGCGGTGAGCCGTCTGGGGCGCTACCCGGTGGTGGGCGGCCTGGCGGTGCGCTGGGAGGCCGACGGGGTCTATATCGACACCTCGCTGAACCTGCACGACGCCGAGCGGCGCCCGGCCTTCATCGCCGCGGTCAACAACATGGTCCACCTGGCCCGGGCCATCTACCGCCAGGGCATCTTCAAGAGCTGCCTGTTCAACGCCCGCGACACCCTGCACCTGGATCGCGAGGGGCCGGAGCAGCCCTTCCGGCTGGAGCCGGGAATGCGCCTGGCCTATGAGGTCAGCGCGATGCCGGAGCTGGAGGATCGCAGCCGCCTGCACAGCTACTTCGAGGATGGCCCCGACCCCGAGGAGTTCCTGATGCTGCCCGAGCAGATCATCACCTCCCTGGAGGCGCTCAACGAGATTCACCACACCGGCATGATCATCTTCGAGGCGCTTCCCCAGCACCTCAAGGTCCACAGCTACTACCGCCTGCTGGACCCCTCCCGGGAGGCGGACTTTCGCCGCCGGCTGGAGGAGATCCTCGACGCCGTGGGGCTGATCGAGGGGCTTGGCGTCTCCGGCTTCATGAAGATGCCCTACAAGGACACCCGCTTCTTCCCCCACGTGGAGCGTCAGCCGGAGCGGTTCTATCCCCGCGACCCGCGTGCCGTGCTGAGGGAGGCGGGACGAGAATCGGTGCGCGAGACCGAGGGCCGTTGATCGCTCAGCGATTCATGGCCTCGGGCAGGTAGAGGGCGATCTCGGGGAACAGGTGCATCAGGGCGATGGCCAGCAGCATCAGCAGGAAGAAGGGCAGGGTGGCCCGGGTGATGGTCAGGATGTCCTTGCCGGTCAGACCCTGGATCACGAACAGGTTGAAGCCCACCGGCGGAGTGATCTGCGACATCTCCACCACGATCACCAGGTAGATGCCGAACCAGATCAGGTCGAAGCCGGCCGCGCTGATCACCGGCATGATGATGGCCGTGACCAGCAGGATCAGGGAGATCCCGTCCAGGAAGCAGCCCATGATCAGCAGCAGCAGGGTCAGCATCACCAGCAGCATCGTCGGCGAGAGGCCCATCTCGCCGATGGCCCGGGCGAGCTGCATAGGCACCTGGGTGAAGCCCATCGCCGAGGTGAGAAAGGAGGCGCCGGCGATGATGAAGGCGATCATGCAGGCGGTACGAATAGCGGCGAACAGCGAGTCCAGGAAGATGGTCCTCCCGAAGTGACCGTTCATGCGGGCGATCAGCATCGACAGCACCACGCCCACGGCTGCCGCCTCGGTGGGTGAGGCCAGGCCACCGTAGATGGAGAAGATGATCCCGCCGATCAGCGCCAGGATGGGAATCAGCGACCAGGTCTGACGCAGCTTCTGGGCCAGCGGCAGGGAGGATTCGTCCTGGCCGGTCAGCCCCTGGCGGTTGCCCTTGAGCAGCGCCCATAGGATCAGGAAGCTCATGAAGAGCCCGAGGATCATCAGCCCCGGACCGACGCCGGCCATGAACAGGCGGGAGATGGACTGCTCGGTGACCACGCCGTAGACGATCAGCACGATCGAGGGGGGGATCAGCAGCCCCAGGGTGGAGGCGCTGGCCAGGGTGCCGATGGCCATCTGGGGGTCATAGCCGCGGCGCTCCAGCTCCGGCAGCGTCATCTTGCCGACCGTGGCGCAGGTCGCCGCCGAGGAGCCGCAGACCGCGGCGAACATGCCGCTGCCGATGATGTTGGTATGCAGCAGCCGGCCGGGCAGGCGGTTCAGCCAGGGGGAGAGCCCCCGGAACATGTTGTCGGCCAGTCCCGAGCGGAACAGTATCTCGCCCATCCAGATGAACATCGGCAGCGCTGTCAGGTCCCAGCCGTAGCTGGCGCCCCAGAAGTCCGAGGCCAGGATGGGGCCGGGTGCGAAGGGGGTGAAGAATGCCAGGGCGACCCAGGCGGTGCCGATCAGGGCGAAGGCGATCCAGACGCCGCTGCCGAGGAGAATCGCCAGGGTGACAATACTGGCCAGGCTGAGGATCAGCACGGTGGTGACTCCGGATGGGCTGGGTTCATGTCAGGTCGCTGTCGTCGCCGTCGGTGTGCTCGCGGAAGCCGTCAGGGTCCCTGGCGGCAATGCGCAGGGTCATGACCAGAGCCTCGGCCAGCGCCAGGCAGAGCAGCCCGACACCGGTCGCCAGAACGGTCTGGGGAATCCACAGCGGAATCGACAGGAAACCCGAGGAGACGTCCCGGTAGTGCATGCTCTCGCGGGCCAGTTCGATGAGGCCGTATCCCAGCAGCAGGCTGATGGCCAGTGCCACGATCAGGCAGGCTACCTCGAACCAGACCCGGATCCGGGACGGCAGTCGAGAGATGAGCAGGGTCACCCGAATGTGGGCGTGATGGACAAAGGTATAGGCGAGCCCCAGAAAGGTCGCCCCCACCAGCAGGTAGGCGGCGATCTCCGAGACGCCGGTGATCCCGAGGCCAAGCCGGCGCAATCCGACCAGCATCAGCAGGGCATCCAGCACCCGGAAGGTCACTTGCAGGGCCACCAGGGCGCAGATCGTCACCATGCAGGCGGCAGCCCCCCAGGCGCCCAGACGATAGAGCAGCGCAAACTTGAAGGTCATGGCAGGCTCCTGTCGGGCGGCCGCCGCGGCGAGGGGACGCCGCGGCGGCCGGGGCTCACGTCGCTGTTGCTCGTGGCCTGTTCAGTGCTGAATCACCGCGGGTGCAGTGCTCACTCATCCAGCCCGGCGCGGTAGGCCTCGAGCAGCTCCAGTGCCTCTGCGCCGGCGCGTTCCTGCCAGTCGGTGAAGAGCCGGTCGCCGGCCGCCTGCAGGGCCTCGGCGACCGCCTCGTTGGGCGCCACTACAGAGACGCCGTTGTCCTGCAGGGCCTGCAGGCTGGTCTCGTTGTTGTCGCGGCTCATCTGCCAGCCCCGCTCCTCGGCACGTGCCGCCGCCTCCAGCAGGGCCTCCTGGGTGGCCTCATCCAGGCGGTCGAAGGCGCGCTGGTTGATGAAGACGATGTTCTTGGGTAGCCACAGGTTGGCGTCGGTGTAGAAGGAAAGGTAGTCCCAGGCGGTCATGGCATTGCCGGTGGCGCTGGAGGTGATCATGGCGTCCACCCGGCCGGTGCTGAAGGCGGTGGGGATGTCCGACTCCTCGGTCTCGGTGGGGCTGCCGCCCAGGTTCTGCACGAAGCGCTGGGTATTGATATTGGGCGCCCGGACGCGCAGGCCCTCGAACTGCTCGGTGTCGGTGATCTCCGTGCGAGTGTAGAGGCCCTGGGCCGGCCAGGCCACGGCATAGAGCGGCATGAGCCCTTCCGCCGCGAACAGCTCGCCGATCATCGGCCGCGTGGTCTCCCACAGGGCCATGGCCTCCTCGTAGCTGCCGGCCACGCCGGGCAGGGTATCGATCTCGAAGATCGGATCCTCGTTGGACAGGATCGACAGGAAGATCTCGCCCGCCTCGATGGTACCGCGACGCACCGACGGCTTGATCTCGCCGTGGGCCACCAGCGAGCCTCCGCTGTGGACGTTGATACGCAGCTCGCCGTCGGTGGCCTCGGCCACGTCCTCGGCAAACTGCTTGACGTTCTGGGTGTGGAAGCTGGCGTCCCCGTAGGGCGTGGCCATGTTCCATTCGGCAGCCTGGGCCGTACCGGCAATGGCCAGCACGGAGAGGGGGACCAGCAGCGGCTTGAAGCGACGTGGACTCATCACGGGGACCTCTTGTGGAATGCCTGTGGCAGTGGTCGGGACAGACCGAATCCTAGCAGTTGCCTGGGCGCCCGCCCGCTCGCCGTTTCGACAATCTTTAAACGGTGCCCGCCGGTCGGCAGCGGATGTGATACGTTTCTTCTATCAAGATGACGGGATGCATGATCGATATTGCTTGTTCGAGAGGTGCTCGCCGTCACCGTGGTGTCGCGGGCCAAGGGAGTGACCGATGAACATCAGGACGCTGGAAACCTTCGTATGGATCGCCCGGCTGGGCAGCTTCCGGGCCACCGCCAAGCGCCTCTATGCCTCCCAGCCCACCATCTCCGCCAGGATTTCCAGCCTCGAGGATGAGCTGCGCACCGAACTGTTCGATCGCAGCAACAGGAAGGCGGTCCTCACGGCCAAGGGCCGCCAGCTGCTGGTCTACGCGGAGAAGATCCTCCAGTTGCACTCCGAGCTTCTGGAAACGGTCGCCCGGCCCGACGCCATCCATGGAACCATCCGCCTGGGTGTCTCGGAGACCATCGCCTACACCTGGTTGCCGCGGCTGATCGAGAAGATCAGCGAGGCCTATCCGGCCATCAACCTCGAGCTGGACGTGGACATCTCCATCAACCTGGCGGAAAAACTCACCAGTCGGGAGATCGATATCGCTTTCCTGATCGGTGAGGTCAACCAGCCCGATTTCGTCAGCCGCCCCTTCTGCCGGTACTCCCTGGTCTGGGTGGCCAGCTCGACGATTCCGCTTCCCGAGGAGCCGATCACCCTGGCGGACCTGTCCAGGATCCCGATCATCACCTATCCGCGGCGCAGCGAGCCCTATGCCAATATCCGCTCCCTGGTGACCCCCACGAACCACCCCACGCAGATACACTCGAGCTCGTCGCTCTCGACCATCATCAGGATGACCGTGGATGGCCTCGGCATCAGTGCCCTGCCGCGCGAGATACTCACCCGGGAGCTGGCCTCCGGGGCGTTACGGGAATTCCGGGTCGAGGCCACGTTGCCCGACCTGGTGTTCAGCACGGCCTACAGCGCTTCACCCGGCGCCGGCGTGGTCCGCGCGGTGGCCGAGCTGGCGCTTGCCACGGTGGCGGAAGGGGACAGGACCCAGGGTCGGCCGCAGGATGATCAGCTTTATTGATCGAAAGTGATCTTAAATATCGATTTGATGTGATCAATTGTTCTGCCTTACCTTGTCATGACCGCAAGGAGAGGCATGACAATGACCCCAACAACACTCCCTCACGGCGATGACGGTCCGCGAGCCGTTCGCCTCGCCGCACGCCAGGGCACCCTCGTCGGGCCCACCGCCGGGCTGGCCAGGGGCTATGTCCAGGTGAACCTGGTGATCCTTCCCGAGCCCCAGGCCAACGGCTTCCTGCGTTTCTGCCAGTCCAATCCCAAGCCTTGCCCCTTGCTGGCCGTCAGCGAGCCCGGTGATCGAGGCTGCGGCATCCTGGGTGAGGATCTGGATATCGCCCGTGACGTTCCCGCCTACTGCCTCTACCGCGACGGTCGCCTCGATGGAACGGTGCATGACGTATCGGACGTCTGGCGCGATGACCTGGTGACCTTTGCGCTGGGCTGTTCCTTCACCTTCGAGCATGCCCTGGTGCTGGATGGTCTTCCGGTGCGTCACATCGACGAGGGACGCAATGTCCCGATGTACAACACCTCCGTGCCGCTGACGTCGGCGGGGGGCTTCGGGGGTCGCCTGGTGGTTTCCATGCGCCCCTACCGGGCGGCCGATGCCATCCGGTCGATCCAGATCACCACCCGCTATCCTCAGGCCCACGGTGCACCGGTCCATCTGGGCGACCCCGCGCTGATCGGTATCGAGGATCTTCGCTCACCTGACTACGGTGATGCGGTGACGGTTGGCGAAGATGAGATTCCGGTGTTCTGGGCCTGCGGGGTGACGCCCCAGCAGGTACTGATCGAGTCCGGCATCGCATTCGCCATCACCCATAGCCCGGGCCATATGCTGATCACGGATATTCCCGACAGCCGCCTGGCCCTGCTGTAACCCCTGGAAAACCAACAACTCCAACAGAGGTACCTCCCATGATGACAACCAAACGCCTTGTGACTGCCGTGGCTGCCGGCATGCTGGTCGCCGCTTCCCAGGGCCAGGCCCAGGAGCTGGACGAGACCAGCATCGCCTACGTGGGCAGCTGGAGCAGCCTGTCGCTCTACCAGAACTTCGAGCGCCCCTTCTGGGAGCGCCACCTGCCCGAGGCCTCGGGGGGGCGGATCACGACCGATGTCACCACCTTCGACCAGATGGGCCTGGGGGGCGGCGAGGTATACCGCCTGATGAGCCGCGACGTCATCGAGGTCACCTCCACGGTCGTCAACTATGCCGTGCAGGATGCGCCCGAACTGGAAGGCCTGGACATGCCGATGATCGCCCCGGACGTCGAGACGGCTCGCAAGGTGGCCGATGCCTACCGTCCGGTGCTGGCCGATGCCTTCACGGAGCGTTTTCGCGATGCGCATCTTCTCGCTGTGGTCCCCTATCCCTCGCAGATGGTCTTCTGCAACGTCGCCATCGATGGGCTCTCCGACCTGGCCGGCAAGAAGGTCAGGGCCAGCGGCAGGACCACCGCCGAGTTCCTCGAGGCGCTGGGCGCCGAGGGCATCACGCTGAACTTCAGCGAGGTGCCGGGCGCCCTGCAGCGCGGTGTCATCGACTGCGCCGTGACGGGGTCGCTGTCCGGCTACAGCTCGGGCTGGTACGAGGTGTCCACCCACCTCTACCCGCTCCCCGTGGGCGGCTGGGATCATGTGGTGACCGCCATGAACGGCAAGAAGTGGGCCTCGCTCTCCACCGAGACCCAGGAATGGCTGACCGCCGAGATTCGCGATAACTACGAGAATCCGGTATGGGAATCTGCCGTGGAGGAGACCCGCGAGGGGATCGCCTGCCTGACCGGTGAAGGGGAGTGCACCCGTGGCGATCCGGGCAACATGGTGCTGGTCGAGGCCACTGATGAGGACTATACCGAGGCGACCCGCCACCTCGAGGAGACCCTGCTGCCGAACTGGGCCAACCGTGTCGACCAGGAGTGGGTGGACCGCTGGAACGAGACCATCGGCAGCGTCACCGGCCTGACCGCGTCCAAGTAAGCGCCCTCGGGCACGCGCTGCTCCAGCGGTGCGTGTCCGACCCACCATTGGCGACCGGGCTGCCTGGTGGTCCGGCCTCGTCCTGGAGCGTGACATGTTGCAAACGATCAATACCACTCTCGACCGGGTGCTCGACGGTGTGCAGGCGGGTTCGTTATGGATGGCGCGGGCAGGGGGCGTATTGATCCTCATGACCGTGGTGCTGGTGACCATCGAGGTGTTCTCGCGCCAGCTGGTGGGACGCTCCGCGGTCCATGCCACCGAACTGACCGGCTATGTCATGGCGATCAGCACCAGTTGGGCGTTTGCCTACACTCTGATGCGCAAGGCGCACATCCGGATCGATGCGCTATACCTCAACTTCCCCATACGCGTCCGTGGCGTGTTGGACCTGCTCGCCCTGCTGGCCATGGCGTGGTTCTGCATCCTCGTGGCGGGGGCTGCCTTCGAGGTCGCCAAGGATTCCTACCTCGCGGGTGCAACCGCCAACACGCCGCTGGGCACGCCGATATGGATTCCCCAGTTCCTGTGGGTGATCGGCCTTGGCTGGTTCAGCCTGGCCGTTGGCCTCATGGGGCTTCGTGTCCTGCTGGGTCTGCTGGCGAATGATGTTGATGGCGTACAGAAGCTTGCCGGCAGTCCGACGCTCGACGAGCAGATCAGCGATGAAAACCACGAGGCTACCTCATGATCCTTACCACTCTGCTGATCCTGCTCGTGCTGCTGGTGTTGAGCATTCCGGTGGCTGCCACGCTGATCGTGCTGGGCCTGTTTCTCGATGAAGTCTACTCGCCCTTTCCCCTTTCCCGCGCCATGGGGGATGTCATCTGGTCGGCGTCGGACAGCTTCCTGCTGATCGCCATCCCCCTGTTCATCCTGCTGGGTGAAATCCTGGTGCGCACCGGGATCGCCAAGGGCACCTATCGAGCGCTGGAAAGCTGGCTCTCCTGGCTGCCGGGTGGCCTGCTGCATGCCAATATCGGCACGGCGACGCTGTTCTCGGCGACGTCCGGTTCCAGCGTCGCCACCGCGGCGACCATCGGCACCGTGGCGCTCCCCCAGGGCAAGGCGATGAAGTACGATCCCAAGCTGTTCACCGGCTCGATCGCGGCCGGGGGCACCCTGGGCATCATGATTCCCCCCTCCATCAACCTGATCGTCTACGGCTTCCTGACCGAGACCTCGATCCCCAAACTGTTCGCCGCCGGGCTGGTGCCGGGTCTCTTGCTGGCCCTGCTGTTCATGGCGGGTACCGCGTTGCTCTGCATGTGGCGTCCGAGCCTGGGTGGTCCCAGCAGTTCGCACACCTGGTCGGAACGCATGTCAGGCCTGAGGCATCTCGTGCCGGTGCTGATCCTGTTCGGCGTGGTGGTGGGTTCGATCTACGCCGGGCTGGCGACCCCGACCGAGGCGGCTTCCCTCGGGGTGATAGGGGCGCTGTTGATCGCGGCGTTCATGCGCAAGCTGTCGCTTTCGATCATTGTCCAGGCGCTGGATGGCACCATGCGCACCACCGGCATGATCATGCTGATCATCATCGCCTCCTACTTCCTCAACTTCGTGCTGGCCTCCACCGGGGTGACCCGCGAGCTGACCGGATTCCTGGAAGCAGCAGGCCTCGGGCCCTATGCCACGCTGATGTTGGTGATCGCGCTCTACATCGTGCTGGGTTTCTTTATCGAGACGCTGTCGCTGATGGTGATCACCATCCCGATCGTGGCGCCCATCATCATCGGCATGGGATTCGATCCGGTGTGGTTCGGCATCCTGCTGATCCTGCTGATCGAGATGGCGTTGATCACCCCGCCGGTGGGGCTCAATCTCTATGTGGTGCAGGGGGTGAGACAGGGCGGTTCCTTCAACGACGTGATGGCGGGCGCCATGCCCTATGTCGGCTTCATGTTCCTCATGGCCATCCTGTTGATCCTCTTCCCGTCGTTGGCCATGTTCCTGCCGAACATGCTGGGCTGAGGGCAATGCGATCCATCCATTCCGGGGGTGTCTCGGCAAGGCATGACGCGCCGAGCCGCCCCGGATCACCAGGCCACACTCAATGACAGGAATCCGCGTATGACGACATTCGAACTGGCGGACAGCGGCGAGTCCGTGGACGTCGATGTGCAGGAACTGATCATCGCCGGCTGGGCCGGTCGCGAGCAGGCGGGCATCGACGAGCATATCGAGGAGCTCAAGGCGATCGGCGTCACTCCGCCCTCGACCACGCCGCTCTTCTATCGTGTCTCCGCGGACCAGCTGACCACCGCCGACACCATCCAGGTGCTGGGCAATGCCAGCAGCGGTGAAGTGGAAGTGGTCCTGATCGGCTCGCCTGAAGGCACCCTGGTGGGCATCGGTTCCGACCATACCGACCGGGAAGCCGAGGCCTGGTCGGTAGCGCACTCCAAGCAGGTCTGTGCCAAGCCGGTGAGTCGGCAGGTGTGGCCCCTCGATGAGGTTATCGACCACTGGGACGAGCTGACCATGGCCTCCTGGGCCACCATCGATGGGGAAGAGGTGCTCTATCAGCAGGGGCGGGTGACGGGACTCTTGCCCCCAGGGGAGTTGCTGCAGCGTTTCGGGCTCGAGCAGACGCGCCTGGCGCCCGGCCAGGTCATGCTTTGCGGCACCCTGCCGGTGATCGGTGGCGTGCGCGCCGCCGATGCCTTCCGCATGGTGCTGGAGGACCCCGTGCGCGGCCGTGAGATCCATCACCGGTATCGGGTGCAGTCGCTGCCGGTGATCGCTTGATAGCCCGATGCTGATCGTCCTGTTCGTCAAGCTGATCGCCACGGCGGCGGTGGTGATCGGGGTGTCGCTGGCGGTCGGCAAGCTGGGATCGCGGCTGGGTGGCATCATCGCCGGCACGCCCATCATCCTGGGGCCCGGCTACTTCTTCATGCTTCAGGAGCATCCACCGGCGTTCATCCAGGCCGCAGCACTCTCGACCCTGCATGCCCTGGTCGCCACCCTGCTGTTCAGCATCAGCTTCGTGGTGACCGCCGGACGGTTGAGCGCCCTGGCCAGCCTGGGCATCGCCACGCTGTGCTGGGTCCCCGCAGCGCTGCTGTTCTCGAGGGTGCCGGGGGGTGTCGCGGTCGCGATGCTGATGTACTTCGCCATGCTGCTGCTGGCCGAGGGGATCCGGCGGGCGCTCAGGCTGCGCCAGCCGGTCGTCGTGGCGCGCTCCGGCTGGTTCGACCTGGTGCTGCGAGGACTGCTGGCGGGTGTGCTGGTGAGCGTGGCGACCACCCTGGCGGTCGAGTCGGGGCCGCTGCTTTCCGGCATGCTGGTGGGGTTCCCGGTGGGGCTGTTTACCATCGGCTGGACCCTGCATGAGCGTTACGGCCCCGATGTGGCGCGTGCCACGGTGAGCATGGCCCAGAAGGGCATGCTGAGCCTGGTCGCCTTCGGCGTGGTAACCGCGACGCTTGTCGGCCACTTGCCCCCGATGGGGGTCTTCCTGCTCTCGCTGCTGGCCTCCATGGCCGTCAGCGCCACGCTCTTCCTGGTCAGCCAATGGCAGTTCCGGCGTGCCT
>NZ_JACUUD010000049.1 GCF_014859505.1 Halomonas sp. | reverse complement strand
TCTGTCCTGAAGGCGTGCCGGAATATCGTCATATCAATCTGCCCAGCCGCCCCGATCGTGTCGAGGCGACCCTGGGCGAGCGGGGGTGGCCCGGGGAGAGCCTGCCGAAAGGGCTCAGCGTGCCAGGCGCTGGCTCAGCCAGTGGCCGATATCCGCGACCTGCTGGGGACAGACCGCATGGGCCATGGGGTACTGGCGATAGTGGGCCGGATAGCCCAGCGACTTGACCCGCTCGAAGCCGGCACGGCCCAGCGCCTCGGGCACCACCGGGTCGAAGCTGCCATGGTGCACCTCGACGGGCAGCTCGCGATTGGCCTCGGCCAGCGCAATGCTCTCCGCGGTGGCGAAGTAGGTGGAGAGCGCCAGCAGTCCGCCCAGCGGCTGTTCGAAGGAGAGCGCCGCCTGGTAGGCCACCGCCCCCCCCTGGGAGAAGCCGGCCAGGATGATGCGACGGCTGTCGATGCCATGGGCGATCTGCTCGCGCACCAGGCCCTGGATTCGGTCGGCCGAGGCCATCAGCTGGGGCTCGTCGACGCGGCGATCCAGGCTCATCTCGAGGATGTCATACCAGGCGGGCATCACCATACCGCCGTTGATGGTCACCGGCAGGCGCGGCGCATGGGGCAGGATGAAGCGCACGCTGGCGTCCGCCGGCAGCGAGAGCGCCGGCACCAGGGGTTCGAAGTCTCTGCCGTCGGCGCCCAGGCCATGGAGGATGAAGACACAGGCATCGGCGGGCTTGGCGCCCTTCGGATCGATGATCAGCTCACCGGGTTGGCTCATGGGGTGGGATTCCGTTGGTCGGGGAAATCAGACTCGACACCCTACCGCAAAGCCCCCTCGACGGCGAGATGCCTCCTCGGACGAATCAAGGGAACCAGCAGGCTCAGAAGGGCCAGACCAGCGGGATCAGCGTGAGCGCCACGGCCGCGGTGATCAGGTTGAGCAGCCCGCCCACCCGCAGAAAGTCGCCGAAGCGGTAGCCGCCGGGCCCGTGCACCATCAGGTTGGTCTGATAGCCGATCGGGGTCAGGAAGCTCGCCGAGGCGGCGAACATCACCGCCACCACGAAGGGCATGGGGCTGACGCCGAGCGCCTCGGCGCTGGCCATCACCACCGGGAAGGTGATCACCGCGGCGGCATTGTTGGTGACCAGCTCGGTCAGCATCGCCACCAGCAGGTAGGCCCCGATCAGCAGCAGCAGGGGATTGCCATCGGCCAGCCCCAGGGCACCACCGGCCAGAGCCACGGCGGCCCCGGAGCTCTCCAGCGCTGCCCCCAGGCCGAAGGAGGCGGCAATGGTCAGCAGCACCTGGGTATCCAGCCCCCGCTTGGCCGCCCCGATCGAGCAGCAGCCGGTCAGCAGCGCCAGGGCCGCCCCCAGCATGGCCGCATTCATCATGCTCATCACCCCGAAGCTGGCCAGGGCCACCACGCCGGCCAGGATGCTCCAGGCCAGCCAGGCCTTCTCGTGGACGGGGCGTGCGGCACCGTTGAGCTGGCTGATCAGCAGGAAGTCCCGCGACTGGCGATGACGCTCGATGAAGGGGGGGCGCGCCTCGAGCAGCAGCACATCGGCAGGCTGCAGGCGCACCTGGCCGAGGTTGCCGGCGACCCGCTCGCCGCCGCGACACACCGCCAGCACGGCGGCGCCATAAAGGGTCCGGAAATGGCCATCGCGGATGCGCTGGCCGACAAACTGGCACTGGCTGGAGACCACCGCCTCGACCAGGCGTCGCTCCTTGAACTCCTTCTCCAGGCTCGACTCGCCGTGGCGCGAGGGCATCAAACCCCTCACCTGCTGCAGTTCCACCGCGCCCTCGCTGGTGCCGGCGAACACCAGCCGGTCGCCGCCCTTGAGACGCTCGCCGGGCCCGACCACGCTGACCACGTTATCATCGCGCTCGATCTCCACCAGGAACAGTTCCTGCAGGTGGCGCAGCCCCGCCTCCTCCACGCTGCGGTTGACCAGCGGCCCCGCCGGATCGACCTCCATCTCGATGGTGAATTCCCGGGGGTTCTCGAAGGCCGCCGCGGCGCCGCGGCGCGCCGGCAACAGCCGCGGGCCGAGCAGGATGAGATAGACCAGACCGATCACCGCCACCGGCACGCCCACCCAGGCGAGGTCGAAGAGCCCCATGGCCAGCTCCGGCGAGCGATCCACCAGCAGGCCGTGCACCACCAGGTTCGTGCTGGTGCCGAACAGGGTGATGGTGCCACCGAGAATGGAGGCGAAGCTGAGCGGCATCAGCAGGCGGCGGGCAGGCACGCGCACGCGACGACTCCAGCTCAGCACCGCGGGAATGTAGGTGGCCACCACCGGGGTGTTGTTGAGAAAGCCGCTCAGCGAGGCCACTGGAAGCAGCAGGCGCAGCAGTGCCACGGTCTCGTTTCGAGGCCGGCCGAGCACATGGCGGATGATCAGGTCGATACCACCGGTCTGGCGAATGGCGGTGACCAGCACGTACATGAAGGCCACGGTGAACAGCCCGGTGCTCGAGAAGCCGCCCAGCGCCTGGGAAGGCTCGATGATGCCGAGGGTCAGCAGCAGGATCACCGCGCCCAGCAGGACGATATCCGGACCAAGCCGCGAGAAGGCCATCAGCGGAAAGACGGCGATCACGACGGCGAGGGAGATCCAGGCGTCCAGAGGCATGGCGGGCATCCGATGAGGGTGAGGCATCCCATTCTGCCGCCAGTCTATTATTCTAAAAAGTTCTTTATGGAAATTCCCTTATTCCATATTAAGCCATAATGACTTCCCATTCCCGCCTGAGCCCTCCTGCCCCCTCCCCCCCGGCAAATGGCGCCCACGCAGAAAGGCCCGCGCGAGGCGGGCCTTTCCGTTGACTCGACCGGGTTAGCGGAGGAGTCGCATCAGGGTCAGATGGCGATCAGCCGATGACCTTGATGTTGGAAGCCTGGAGGCCTTTCTTGCCCTGGGTGACGTCGAAGGAAACCTTCTGGCCGTCCTGCAGGGTCTTGAAGCCGTCGGCCTGGATCTCGGAGAAGTGAGCGAACAGGTCGTCACCGTTGTCGTCCGGAGAAATGAAGCCAAAGCCCTTGGTGTCGTTGAACCACTTGACGGTACCGGTAGCCATTATCGAATTCCTCTAATAGCATTTTGATTTGCCGGGAAATACCCGAGTTACAGTGGGTAGAACAAGAAACTTTTCACCGGGAGATCGATGCCATGAGCGTTTCGATGACCACTTGCGATGTTCGACTTGCTAACCAACTGCGCATATCCTGCGCCCTTCTCGGGCGCAGGTCAAACACTATTTGCCGTGGGTGACAGGAAAGTCACTCGCCCGCCAGGATCCAGGCCGAGGCCTTCTCGGCGATCATCAGGGTCGGCGAGTTGGTGTTGCCGCTGGTGATGGTGGGCATGACACCCGCATCCACCACCCGAAGCCCTGCCACTCCGCGAACCCGCAGCCGGGAATCCACCACCGCCATGGGGTCGTCGTCGCGGCCCATCTTCGTAGTGCCCACCGGATGGAAGATGGTGGTACCGATATCGCCCGCCAGGCGGGCCAGGTCATCGTCGCTCTGGTACTCCACGCCGGGCTTGACCTCCTCAGGCGAGTACTTCCCGAAGGCGGGCTGCGCGGCGATGCGCCGCGTGACCCGCAGCGAGTCTGCCGCCACCTGGCGATCCTCCGGCGTGCTCAGGTAGTTGGGGGAGATGGCGGGGGCATGGCGCGGGTCGGCGCTCTTGATGCGCACCGTACCGCGGCTGGTGGGGTTGAGGTTGCACACGCTGGCGGTGATCGCCGGGAAGTCGTGCAGGGGCTGTCCGAAGGCCTCCAGGCTCAGCGGCTGGACGTGGTACTCGATGTTGGGATGAACATGCTCGTCGCTGCTGCGGGTGAAGGCGCACAGCTGGGAGGGCGCCATGCTCATGGGACCGGAGCGCTTGAGGGCATACTCCAGGCCGATCTTCGCCTTGCCCACCAGCGAATTCGCCATGGTATTGAGCGTATTCGCGCCGCTCACGCGATAGACCGAGCGGATCTGCAGGTGGTCCTGCAGGTTCTCGCCCACCCCGGGCAGGTCCACCGCCACCGGGATGTCGTGCTCGCCGAGCAGATCCGCCGGGCCGATGCCCGAGAGCTGCAGCAGCTGCGGCGAGCCGATCGCCCCCGCGGAGAGGATGACCTCGCGCGCCGCCAGGGCCACCTCTTCCCTGCCGCCGCGCTCGACCCGCACGCCGGTGCAGCGTGGCTCTCCGCCCTGGCCACCCTCGCCTGCTCGTTGCAGCTCGAGTCCCAGCACCTGGCTGGAATGCCACAGGGTGAGGTTGTCGCGCTTCTCGACCCCACGCAGGAAGGCCTTGGCGGTGTTCCAGCGCCAGCCCTTGCGCTGGTTGACCTCGAAGTAGTCGACGCCCTCGTTGTTGCCGCGGTTGAAGTCCTGGGTGCGCGGGATGCCGGCCTCCACGGCCGCGGTAGCGAAGTCATCGAGCACCTGCCAGCTGAGGCGCTGCTTCTCGACCCGCCACTCGCCGCCGTGGCCATGGAAGTCACCGTGGGCGGGATCGTCCTTGCCGGGTGCATCCAGGCGATGGTGATCCTCATGCTTCATGAAGTCCGGCAGGCAGTTCTCCCAGCGCCAGGCGTCATCGCCGGTGAGCTCGGCCCAGCCGTCGTAGTCGCGGGCCTGGCCGCGGATATAGAGCATGCCGTTGATGCTCGAGCAGCCGCCCAGGGTCTTGCCCCGCGGGTAGATCAGCGAGCGGCCGTTGAGCCCGGGGTCGGACTCGGTGCGAAAGCACCAGTCGGTTCGCGGATTGTTGATGCAATAGAGGTAGCCCACCGGAATGTGGATCCAGTGGTAGTTGTCGCGTCCGCCCGCCTCGATCAGCAGCACCCGGTTGGCCGGGTCGGCGCTCAGGCGATTGGCCAGCAGGCAGCCGGCGGTGCCGGCGCCCACCACGATATAGTCGAATTGTTGTTGTGCCATGGCGTGCGACCTCCCGCTTACTTGTGGGTCGGCATGGCAAACTCGGCGCCGCCGCGGATGGAGTCGGACCAGCGCTGCATGATCGACTTCTGCTTGGTGTAGAAGCGCACCCCCTCCTCGCCGTAGGCATGGGTATCGCCGAACAGCGAGCGCTTCCAGCCGCCGAAGCCGTGCCAGGCCATGGGCACCGGGATCGGTACGTTGATGCCCACCATGCCCACCTGGATGCGGCGGCCGAACTCCCGGGCCACGCTGCCGCTCTCGGTGAAGCAGCTCACGCCGTTGCCGAACTCGTGGTCGTTGATCAGCTGGATGGCGGTGGCGATGTCGGGGACGCGCACGCAGACCAGCACCGGGCCGAAGATCTCCTCTCGGTAAATGGTCATCTCCGGGGTGACATGGTCGAACAGGGTGCCGCCCATCCAGAAGCCCTCGGCGCAGCCCTCTCCGGTGCTTGCCGCATCGAAGTCGCGGCCGTCCACCACCAGCTCGGCCCCCTCGCTCACGCCCTTGTCGATATACCCGGTGATGCGCTGATGAGCCTGGGCGGTGACGATCGGGCCCATCTCGGCGTCGAGCTCCATGCCGTTCTTGACCTTGAGCGCGCGGGCCCGCTCGGCCAGCTGCGGCACCACCTGGTCGGCCACGTCGCCCACCAGCACCGCCACGCTGATCGCCATGCAACGCTCTCCGGCAGAGCCGTAGGCGGCACCGATCAGCGCATCCACGGCCTTGTCGAGGTCCGCATCGGGCATCACCACCATGTGGTTCTTGGCACCACCCAGGGCCTGGACACGCTTGCCGTGTCGAGCACCACGCTCGTAGATCAGGTTGGCGATGGGGGTGGAGCCCACGAACGACAGCGCCTTGACGTCGGGGTGGTCAAGCAGCGCCTCGACGCTCTCCTTGTCACCCTGCACCACGTTGAAGACGCCGTCGGGCAGCCCGGCCTGCTTGAGCAGGTCGGCGATCAGCAGCGAGGCGCTGGGGTCCAGCGGGCTCGGCTTGAGGATAAAGGTGTTGCCGGCGGCGATGGCCACGGGGAACATCCACATCGGCACCATGGCCGGGAAGTTGAAGGGGGTGATACCGGCGACCACGCCGAGCGGCTGGCGCATCGTCCAGTTGTCGATGCCGGTGCCGACCTGCTCGGTGTAGTCGCCCTTGAGCAGCTGCGGGATGCCGCAGGCGAACTCGACGATATCGATGCCGCGGGCCACCTCGCCCTGGGCGTCGGTGAACACCTTCCCGTGCTCTTTGGTAATCGCCTCGGCCAGTTCATCCTTGTGCTCATTGAGCAGCTGAAGGAACTTGAACATCACCCGCGCGCGACGGATAGGCGGCGTATCGGCCCAGGCCGGGAAGGCGGCCTGGGCGGCAGCCACCGCCGTGGCCACATCGGCGCCGTTGGCCAGCGCCACCTGACCGGTCACCCGACCGGTGGCCGGATTGAAGACGTCCTGGCTCAGGCCGGATTGACCGGCGGTCATTTGCCCATTGATATAATGCGGGATGCTGGCGGTGTTCATGTCGGCCTCGACTGGTTATCGCTTGCTGCGGTCCGGGAGCGCGCCATTCGATGATTTCGTCAGGGCAGGCGCACGATGGTGATTCACCACACTAGCGCGATCCCCATCAGGATCAATTGAGTAATTCTAAATCACGATATAACCTGAGCTGATAACACGGCTCCGCGAGGCAATCCCCATGCAGGACCTCCAGACCCTGCGCGCCTTCGTCACCGTAGCCCGCGAAGGCAGCGTCTCCCGCGCCGCCGAGCGCCTGCACCTGACCCAGCCGGCGGTGAGCCTCAAGCTAAAGCGGCTGCAGGAGGGGCTGGAGCTGACACTCTTCCGCCGCCGTCCCCAGGGGCTCGATCTCACCGAGGATGGCCAGGCGCTGCTGCCCGCCGCCGAGAAGGCTCTGGCCGCGGTGGCCGCCTTCGACCAGAGCGCCAGGGCCCTGCACAGCACCCTGCGCGGACGCCTGAAGATCGGCACCATCGTCGACCCGGAGTTCATCCGCCTGGGGGCCTTCCTGCACCGCCTGGTGGAGCGCGCCCCGCAGCTCGAGACCGAGCTCTCCCACGGCATGAGCGGCAGCGTGCTGGAGCGGGTGCGTCGCGGCGAACTGGACGTCGGCTTCTTCCTCGCCCCGCCCGACGAGGGGCCCGGCGGGAATGCCGCAGAGGTCGCCCACCGCGAGCTGACCCACTTCCACTACCATGTGATCGCCCCGGCCGGCTGGGGCAGCCGCCTCGCTGGCGCCGACTGGATGCGACTGGCCCGGCTGCCGTGGATCGTCACGCCGCCGGACTCCGTCCACCACCGGCTGCTGCATGGGGTGCTCGACCCGCTGGGCCTCGCCCCCAACGGAGTCGCCCAGGTGGACCAGGAGGCCTGCATGCTCGATCTGGTGCGCGCCGGCGTGGGACTGAGCCTCGCCCGGGACGCCCTGGCCATGGCCGAGCGTCAGGAGCGCGGGCTGGTCGTGGCCGAGGGGATTCGCCTGCCCTGTGCGCTCTGCTTCATCTGGCGCCGCGATCGCGGCCAGGAGGCGGTGATCGCCGAAGCGCTGGAAGTGCTGGAACGCGTGTGGGGGAGCCCCTGAGTCGCCCTCACATCACCGGCACGCCGGTGACCAGGACGTGCAGGTGGAAGGCGAACAGGTAGTAGGCGACCAGGCCGACTACCACCGTGATGGCGGTGCGCGCCATGCTGGGGGTCTGCGCCGCGGGCGCCGGACGGCGACGCGCGGAGCGGAAGTCGAACACCGCCCACAGCAGGAAGGCGCCGAAGAAGACGATATCACCCAGCCGTCCGTTAGCCAGCAGGTGGGCGAAGGCCCAGAGCTTCACGGCGATGATCATCGGATGACCCAGCTTCACCTTGAGGTGGTTGCCCGGCACATAGGCGGCCACCAGCAGGATGAAGGCGGGAATCATCAGCAGCGACACGGCATGCCGCAGCCCCACCGGCGGGAACCACACCCAGGTGGGGTCGAGACGCATCTGGCCATAGCCCCAGATCGCCAGCGCCAGGCCGATGATCGAGACCACCGAGTAGGCGGCCTTCCAGGGCAGCTCGCCCAGGCGCTTGATCTGGGCGGTTCGCCAGTCGTCGGCGACGATGCGCACCGAGTGCACCCCCAGGAAGATCAACAGGCCGAGAATCATCACGGTCATGAGAGGGACTCCATCAGCAGATGGTGAACAGGCCGCCAGCCTACCGTACCCGCATGACCGCGTCGCGCACGTCTGCATCGCCCTTCGACTTTCTCCGCCCAGGGACGCATCATGGGGAATTCCCTCCACCACCGGCTGCACGACGACCATGGCCCTGGACACCACCGCCCTCAACCGCCAGATGACCCACTTCGACGGCCACGACGAGATCTGGCTGTTCGGCTACGGCTCGCTGATCTGGAAGGTGGACTTCCCCTATCTGGAAAGGCGGCCGGCTTCTATCCACGGCTGGTCGCGACGCTTCTGGCAGGGCTCCCACGACCATCGCGGCACCCCGGAAGCCCCGGGACGGGTCGCCACCCTGGTGCGCGACCCGGGGGCGGTCTGCCACGGCATGGCCTACTGCATCACCCCCGAGGTGCTCGCCCCTCTGGATGTGCGCGAGAAGAACGGCTACCTGCGCGAAGTGGTGGCGCTGCACTTCAACGACGGCGACAGCGCCGAGGGGCTGATCTATCTGGCCACCAAGGAGAACGCCGCCTTCCTCGGCGACGCCCCGCTGGACGCCATCGCCGCACAGATCGCCCACGCCCAGGGGCCCAGCGGCCCCAACCGCGACTACCTGCTCAACCTGGCCGAGGCGCTGCGCGAACTCGAGGTGGACGACCCCCACGTGTTCGCCCTGGCCCGGCACCTGTCCTGACACGCCGACCCACAGCCGGATGTTTCTGCCCGCCTCGCGAGTCGCCATCGGCTGACTGCACGCCGGCACCCGACTCATGCCGAGAGGAGCCCACTCAGCGGGTCTGCCGCAGCGTCGCCTGGGTGATGTTGCTGCCGGGCGGCACGCTGCGGGTGAGCCAGACGTTGCCGCCGATGGTCGAACCCCGGCCAATGGTGATGCGGCCCAGCACCGTGGCACCGGCGTAGATGACCACGTCGTCCTCGACGATGGGGTGACGTGCCTCGCCCTTTTTCAATCCTCCTGCGTCGTCCTCGCTGAACCTGACCGCCCCCAGCGTCACGGCCTGATAGAGCCGCACACGATCACCGATCACCGCGGTCTCGCCGATCACGACACCGGTGCCGTGATCGATGAAGAACTGGCGGCCAATGGTGGCACCGGGGTGGATATCGATCCCGGTCACCGAGTGGGCCTTCTCCGACACGATACGGGCGATGATCGGCAATCCCGACCGATAGAAGACACTGGCGATGCGATGGTGAATCACCGCGAAGATCCCCGGATAGCAGAGCAGGATCTCGTCGACGCAGGTGGCGGCCGGATCGCCGCGGTAGGCCGCGACCACGTCCTGGTCCAGTTGACGGCGCAGTTCAGGAAGCAACAGCGCGAACGCGCGGACCCGTTGGCGCGCGTCGCGATCGTGGTCAGCCTGAGAAACTCCCTGGCCCCGATAGTTGAGCTCCAGCATTACCTGTCCGTGAAGCATCGTGAGGGCATGCCCCAGCCGATGACCCACGTAGTAGTCCTCGCTCTCCTTGCTCAAATCGGAGGGCCCCAGGCGCATCGGGAAGAGGATGCCGCAGAGGTCGTCGACCACCTCATGGACGGCATGAAGCGCAGGGAGCTCCCGGCTGCCCAGGTCGCGCTCCCGCCCCTGCTGTTTTCGCCACTCATGGCGTACCTGGCGCAGTTCCGCCACCACGCTGTCCAGCGGCCACTCCGCCGCTCTGTCATGGGAAGGGTTGTCGTTCACCGCGAACTACCTCTGTCGTCGTGACCGGAATGCCATGTTACCTCATCGGCCACTCTGGTCGACGGTGCGCCGCCCCGCCTCGGCGATCACCGCTGCGTCTCCCCTGGCCGGCTGCCGTGGACGAATTCAGAAGAACGAGACCAACATGCCCAGCAGGGCACAGCCGCCCAGTACCTTGAGCATGTCGACCTTGAACCGGAAGATCGCCAGCAGCGCCCCGGCCGACAGCAGCAGGGCGAAGAGATCCAGCGTGGTGACATCGGGCAAAAGCAGGCGGATGCCGAAACCGCGCCACTCGAGGATCTCGGCGAAGATCACATGCAGCCCGAACCATACCGCCAGGTTGAGGATCACCCCGACCACCGCGGCGGTGATCGCCGCCATGGCACCGCTCAGGGCCAGGTTGTCACGCAGGCGTTCCATGTAGGGCGCCCCGAGGAAGATCCACAGGAAGCAGGGAAGGAAGGTCACCCAGGTGGTCAACACGGCGGCCAGGATCGCCGCCAGCAGGGGGTCGAGCCCGACCGCCTCGCGGTAGGCGCCCATGAAACCGACGAACTGCACCACCTGGATGAGCGGCCCCGGCGTGGTCTCCGCCATGCCCAGGCCGTCGAGCATTTCCCCCGGCGCCAGCCAGCCGTACTGCTGCACCGCCTCCTGGGCCACATAGCTGAGCACGGCGTAGGCGCCACCGAAGGTGACCACGGCCATCTTGCTGAAGAAGGTGGCGATCTGGCTGAAGACGTGGTCGCCCCCCAGGGCCAGGATCAACAGGACCACCGGGGTCAGCCACAGCAGCAGGAAGATCACCGCGATGCGCAGCGACCAGCCGGGATCAGGGCGCGCATGGGCCGGCAATCCCTCACCAAGCAGCGAGTCGCGGTCGGCCAGACCCGAGCCCTTGTCGGCCCCATGGCCACCACCGACCCGGAAGGCCGCGATCCCCTGGCGGCCACCCCAGTAGCCGATCAGCGCCGCCGACAGGATGATCAGCGGAAAGGCGATATCCAGAAAGAAGATGGCGACGAAGGCCGCCGCCGCCAGGCCCAGCATGACGCGGTTCCTGAGGGCGCGTTTGCCGATGCGCACCACGGCGTTGAGCACGACGGCCAGCACCGCGGCCTTGAGGCCGAAGAACAGCCCTTCGACGACGCCCACGTTACCCAGGAGCGCATAGAGAACGCTCAGCACCAGGATCGCCAGGAATCCGGGCAGCACGAAGAGGCTGCCGGCCACCAGCCCACCTTTGGTGCGATGCATCAACCAGCCGATGTAGATCGCCAGCTGCTGGGCTTCGGGTCCGGGCAGCAGCATGCAGTAGTTGAGCGCGTGCAGGAACCGTTTCTCGCCGATCCAGCGCTTCTCCTCGACGAGGATGCGGTGCATGACGGCGATCTGCCCGGCGGGCCCACCGAAGCTCAGCAGGGCGATGCGCAGCCAGACGCGCACGGCCTCACCGAAGGGAATCCGATGGGGCAAGGGCGTCGACATAGGGGAATCTCCACGCAGATCGAAAAAGCGCCAACCCGGCGTCCCCGGATCGACGCGACAGGATAACGCAATGAAGTGACAGTCTCTCGCGGATGACAATCAGGCAGGAGGTCTCACCCTGCCGATCGCCATCAGTGGAGCCACCATCAGCTTTGTCAGCAGCCGGGCAACGACGCATCATGACAGCCACACCTGGAACACCGGAGCCGCCCCGTCATGAGTGTCACCCTCGAGGATATCCGCGCCGCCGCCGCCCGCATCGCCGGAAGCGTCGAGCGCACCCCCTGCCTGCACTCCCACACCCTGTCGCGCATCACCGGCTGCGAGCTCTATATCAAGTTCGAGAACCACCAGTTTACCGCCGCCTTCAAGGAGCGCGGGGCGCTGAACCACCTGCTCAGCCTCAGCGCGGCGGAGCGCGCCCGCGGGGTGATCGCCATGTCCGCCGGCAATCACGCCCAGGCGGTGGCCTACCACGCCTCACGGCTCGGCATCCGGGCCACCATCGTCATGCCCCGCCATACCCCCAACCTCAAGGTGCGCAACACCCGCGAACTGGGCGCCGAGGTGCACCTGGAGGGGGAAGGTGTCGCCGAGGCGGGCGAGGTGGCGCGACGCCTGGCCGAAGCGCATGACCTGGTGTTCGTCCATCCCTACGACGACGAGCGCATCATCGCCGGGCAGGGCACCATCGCCCTCGAGATGCTCGAGGAAGCCCCCGACCTCGACACCCTGGTGATCCCCATCGGCGGCGGCGGGCTGATCGCAGGCAACGCCATCGCCGCCACCGAGCTCAAGCCGGGCATCGAGGTGATCGGCGTGCAGACCACGCGCTTCCCCGCCATGAAGCAGGCCCTGGCCGGCGAGCCGATCCACTGCGGCCACGCCACCCTGGCCGAGGGCATCGCCGTCAAGCAGCCCGGCCGACTGACCCTGCCCATCGTGCGCGAGCGGGTGAGCGACATCGTGCTGGTGGACGAACCCGAGATCGAGCGCGCCATCCTGCTGCTGCTGGAGATCGAGAAGACGGTGGCCGAGGGTGCCGGCGCCGCAGGCCTGGCCGCGGTGCTCGCCGATCCCGAGCGCTACCGCGGTCGCAAGGTGGGGCTGATCCTGTGCGGCGGCAACATCGACATGCTGGCGCTCGCCTCGGTGATCCAGCGCGGCCTGGTGCGCACCGCCCGCATCGTGCGGGTGCGGGTGGCGATTCCCGATGTGCCGGGGGCACTCGCCGAGCTGACCCGGCTGCTGGCCGACCAGCGCGCCAACGTGATCCAGATCGCCCACCAGCGCACCTTCACCGACCTCTCGCTGCGCGCCACCGAGGTCGAGGCCACCCTGGAAACCCTGGGCAGCGACCATACCCGCGAGGTGATCGAGGCGCTGCGCGCCGAGGGCTACGACCCGGTGCTGCCGGCCAACGAGGTGCATCCCGACGAGCGCTGGTCCACCCGCACCCCGGGTTAGCCCAGCGCCGCCGACCCCGCCCTACTGCTTTCTGCGCGTAGCGCCCTCAAAGAGGCAGGAGTAACATGTTAGCCACCGAAACATCGTAACGATCATCACCCATCGATCACCATGAACAGGGAACCGGCATGACCCAGAAGATTCGCGTCGACACCCCTCTCGTCATCCTCCACGGCGACGAGATGGCCCAGGTAGCCTTCGAGAAGATCCTCGACACCTTCGTGACCTCCCGACTGGAGATGCCGCTGGTGGAGATCGACCTATCGGCCGAGAATCGCCTGGTCACCAACGGCCAGGTCATCGTCGACGCCATCGAGGCGCTCAGGCAGCACGGCGTGGGCATCAAGAATGCGGGCATGACGGTCAACCGAACCCAGCTCGGCGAGATGCTCGCCAAGCACCCCGAGATCGACGCCACCCGCCTGCACCCGCTGGCCACCAAGTCGCCCAACGGCGCCATCCGCAAGGGCATCGGCGGCAACATCACCCGCGAGGACATCGAGTTTCGCAACCTCAAGGTCTCGCGCCCGGAGTGGATCGGCCGCGACATCGAGGTCGACACCATGGAGACCGGCGGCATCAAGGACAGCTTCAACGAGCTCTCCCGGGCCACCGGCGTGGTCAAGCTGATGTTCGTGGGCGAGAGCGGCGACCCGGTCGAGCTGCACCGCCGCGAGGTCAACAAGGGCGACCCCTGGCTGCTGGCCACCAACGATGCGGAAGACGTGAAGGCCTGGGCCCACCGCTTCTTCCAGCGCGCCATCGGCGAGAAGCGCGACATCTACCTGGGCCTCAAGGACACCGTCATCGCCGGCTACGACGGCGTGATGCGGGCCGCCATCGAGGAGATCTTCGAGAGCGACTACCGCGAGCAGGTCGAAGCACTGGGGCTCTCCTATCACTACGAACTGATCGACGCCCAGGCCGCACGCATCGTCGCCAATCCGCCGGAGCGCGCCCTGTGGGGCGTGCCGGACAACACCACCGGCCGCAAGCTCTACAAGCTGGTGGAGGAGCTCAAACGCTACGGCATTCCCGACCGCAAGGCCCAGGTCTCCATCTCGCGCATGAGTGCCGGCGGCGGCGACCAGTACGGCAGCTTCAACGCGCCCGCCCTGGAAGACGGCATCCTCAAGGTGATCGTCGACGGCGAGGAGAAGCACGCACGGCGAGTCAGGAAGGGTGACGCCATCCTGCTGATGTCCAACGACCAGGCGGCGATCAAGGACTGGGTCCTTCAGGTCTTCCGCGACGCCTCGCGCAAGGGCAAGGAGGTCTACTTCGGCCTCAAGCGCGAGTACATGGAGTACGACGAGGTGTTCAGCACGGCGATCACCGACGTGCGCCGCGAGCTCGCCGAGACCGGCACGCCGCCGCCGTCGTTCATGATCATGCGGCCCTCCAGCCAACTCATCAAGATGATCACCGACCCGCCCCGCAACGCCCTCTACCCGGCGCAGAACCTGGACGGCGACATCTTCTCGGACATCTCCGCCGCGCTGGGCGGCAGCCTGGCCACCGCCAGCTCGATCATCGAGAGCAAGGACGGCACCATGCTGTTCGAGGCGCCCCACGGCACCGCCCACGATCTCTACCTCACCTACCTGGAGACCGACGGCAAGCAGGCGCACTTCAACTCTTCCGCCCTGCTGTTCGCCGTGGCTAACGCCCTGGAGACCCTGGGCGAGCGCGAGGCCAACGACGCCCTGGTCGACTACGCCCACGCCCTCAAGGCGGCGTTGATCGACACCGTGGGCGCCGGCATCATCACCGGCGACCTCAAGGGCAAGACCAACGACCCGGCAAGCGAGACCCTGGTCGACATGAACGGCTTCCTCGACGCGGTGGCCAGCCGGCTGTAACCGACTCACGCGTCTCCCACACCACCGGGGCCTGCATTACCGCAGGCCCCGCGGCGTTCGAGCCCTCGCCTCTCCCGCCTGAAGCGCCGATACTTCAAGCAGGACACCCGCCAACGGAGCCACTACATGAGCGAACACGAACGCACCATCATGGCCTTCGATGACCAGGGTCGGGAGGTGATGATCGACATCCTGGTCAGCGTGAAGGAGCTCGGCGAACTCACCCCCGCCGGCCCGGTCAGCGGCGAGCCCGCCCTGCGCACCCGAGAGGGGCACCCGGTGACCTACCTCGGTGCCGGCGAGTTCTCCGTGACCCTGCCCGGCGAGGAGAGCGACCTGATCGTCAGAACCAGCGACCCCGACTTCACCTGAGCCCCCCGACGGATACCCGTCACCCGACACCAGGGAGGCCCCCTGGCAGTGATCCTGCCGGTACACTTCCCCTTCGAAGGCCCCTTCGGCCAGGCCATGGTGGAGGCCATCACACCGCTGGCCAGGGGAGCAGGATGAAGGCTCCCGGGGCAATGCCCGAACTGGACCCGCTGTCCTGACGCACCCCAGCACCACCATGCCGTGAAGGGGAGCCAAGGCCCCCTGCCGGCAGCCCCATGGAGTGAGATTCCAATGATCATTCGTCATGCCAACGAGCGCGGCTACGCCGACCACGGCTGGCTGAAATCTCGCCACACCTTCTCGTTTGCCGACTACTTCGACCCGGCCCACATGGGCTTTCGCAAGCTGCGCGTGATCAACGAGGATCACGTTCAGGGCGGACAGGGCTTCGGCACCCACCCCCACCGGGATATGGAGATCCTCTCCTACGTGCTGGAAGGCGAGATGGCCCACAAGGACAGCATGGGCAACGGGGCGATCATGCGCCCGGGGGACGTGCAGCGCATGTCGGCCGGTACCGGGGTGATACATAGCGAATTCAACAACGCCCCCGACAAGGAGCTGCACTTCCTGCAGATCTGGATCGAGCCGATGCAGCGCGGCATTCCCCCTGGCTACGAACAGAAGGCCTTCCCCGCCGAGCAGCGCCAGGGGCATTGGCAGCTGGTGGTGTCCCAGGAGGGGCGCGATGGCTCGGTGAGCGTCAACCAGGACGTCAACCTCTACGTCGGACGGTTCGCTGCCGGCGAGCGGGCACCGATCCCCGCGGTGCGCCACGCCTGGCTGCAGGTGGCACTTGGCGAGGCAGAGGTCAACGGGCAGCGACTCTCGGCCGGCGATGCCGCCGCCTTCGAGCCGGGGGAGCCCATCGACGCGGTAGGGGTGAAGGACGCGGAAATCCTGCTCTTCGACCTGGCCTGAGGGGCAATCGGCAAGAAACCGGGGGCGATCAGTCCTGCTGCTTGAGCCAGGCGGCGGTATCGGTGACTTCGGCATAGGCGAAGCCGAGCCCGGCCATGAAGGCCGCGTGCACCTGGGCGGCCGGCACCGTCTCGCCGTTGAACACCTGGTCGTGGGTGGCGCAGGCATCCTGCAGCACCGTGACCCCATAGCCCAGGTCGGCGGCGGCACGGGTGGCGGCATCGATGCACATGTGGCTCATGGCCCCGACGACCACCAGCTGCTCGATGCCCTGCTCCTGCAGGTGCTCATGCAGACTGGTATTCAGGAAGGCGTTGACGCTGTTCTTGAGGATCACCGCCTCGCCGGCGGATTCCCGCGGCGCCATGGAGGCGTGAATGCGCGCCCCCTCGCTGCCGGGCACGAAGAACGGCGCCTCGTCGGAGGGGAACTCGTGGCGAATGTGCACGATGGGCAGAGACTGCTCGCGGAAGTGAGCGAGCACGCCCACCGCGCGCCCCGAGATCGCCATCGTGCCGCCGATCCTGGAGGGTGACGCCTACCTGAGCGCCCAGCCCGAGCTCTGCCGGACGCTGCGGGATTGGCACGCCGCTGGCACGGTGGTGTGCTCCGTCTGCGCGGGCGCCTTCCTGCTGGCCCAGGCCGGCCTGCTCGAGGGGCGCCGGGCCACCACCCACTGGCAGCTCGAGGCAGAGTTCCGGGCCCACTACCCCCACCTCGCCCTGGATACCGATGCGTTGCTGGTGCCGGAGGCCGACCTGGTGACGGCAGGCGGCGTCATGGCCTGGATGGACCTCGGCCTGCACCTGGTCGCACGCCACGTGCCGCCCTCCGTGGTGCAGGCGCTGGGCCGCTTCCTGGTCATCGATACCGGCGAGCGCCAGCAGCGCTACTACCGCGCCTTCACCCCCGAGATGGCCCACGGCGACCGGGCGATCCTGCGGCTCCAGCACCACCTGCACACGCATTTCACCCGCCGCCAGACCACCGCCGAGATGGCCGCCGCCGCGGGCCTGGGCGAGCGCACCCTGATGCGCCGCTTTCGCCAGGCTACCGGATTCGGCCCCGGCGAGTACCTGCAGCAGCTGCGGCTGCAGCGCGCCAGGGAACTGCTGGAGAACCGCCGAGACAGCGTGGAACAGGTCGCCCTGGCCGTGGGCTACGAAGACACCAGCGCCTTTCGCAAGATGTTCATCAAGCACACGGGACTGACGCCGGGGCAGCATCGCGCCCGATTCGGGAAAAGCTTCCTCCCCCGAGCCAACCCGTGTCTCGGCTGACGTTCAAGCGACCAAGCCGTTCTTGCGCAACGCCGCCATCACCTTGGTGGCCAACTTCTCCAGGCGCTTGAGATCACCGAAGCGAGGCACCTCACCGTCCTCGAGTCGACCTTCCCACTCCTCGAGTTCGGTATCGAGGAACTCCAGCAGCTTCTTGGAGCAACCCTTGCAGGGCCCCCGACAGAGGCTCGCCTCGGGGGTGTCGAACGGAACCTGCACCCGGATCTCCTGGATCAGGTGATGCATGGCGGTGCTGGGATCGGGGCGAGTGCGCCGAGGCATGGCCTGCATATCTCCTCTGACATGGCTAGGTGTGGACCTGCGGACGCGATAGCGCCGCACCGCGGCATCGCAGGCCAGCTGCGCTGAGTCAGGGGGGAGGCAGCTCGATTCTTGTCGTCGGTGGGCATCAGCCGGGGCGTCGCATCCCGTGGAGGGACCCCGCCCTGCACCAACCTTCAGGAGGCGCGATGCGTCAGATCGTGGAAGTTGATCCCGGTCGCCTTGATGACGGCGGTCATGGTGCGCAAGGTCGGGTTCCCCTTGGGTGACAATGCCCGGTAGAGGCTCTCGCGCGACACCTTGGCCCGCTCGGCTACAGCCGCCATCCCGCCCTGGGCCTCCACGACATGACGCAGGGCCATCAGGAAGGCAGATTCCCCGCCCTCCTCGTCCAGCTCGTCGAAGGCGGTGCGCAGGTAGTCGAGCGCCATGTCGGGGTCATCACGCAGCATCTCGATCACAGAGGCATCGTGGCTTTTCATGTCCGTGCTCTCCTTCGGTGGTCCTCCAGAAACGCCTTGGCCTGCTCGATGTCAGCTTGCTGGCGCTTCTTGGTTCCCCCGATCAACAACATCACGAGGCGTCTGCCCACCTTGGCGTAATACACGCGGTAACCAGGGCCATAGTCGATTCGCAGCTCCAGCACTCCATCGCCAACGGCCTTGGCATCGCCGGGGTTGCCAGCAGCCAAACGGTTCAGGCGGGTCAGCACCCGCATGGCAGCCTGACGATCCTTGGCCTTGGTGGCGTCCAGCCAGGCCTGGAAGGGGTCGTGGCCGTCAGCGGTGAGGTAGTGCGTCAGCTCCATCATCGCGAGCATTGTAGCCTAAAAGCTACAGGAAGGAAGGGGGCATCTGCCATTGTCCACTTACCTGCTCCTCTGCTCCGTGATCCGCCCGCGTTGTCCAATCACGGTAATGATTCAGGGGGAGAGGCTGGCCGGGACACTGCAGCCAGGCCCCTATGGTTTTTCCCCGGCCCGACCAGAGCGGGAGTGTTCCCTCCCCGCCAACAACTTCAATATCAACAGTGCAAACTGCCTTCCCGTCTCCTCGTCCTCCAGCAGCGGCATACTGAGCTTCTCGTGGTCGCTGAGGGCGTCGAGTACGGCGTCGGTGACCTTCTTGGGGAAGAGGCCGTGCATCACCTGGTCTTCGCCGTGGCTGCGCACCTGGGCCATTACCGCTTCGTCGCGTTCGATGCGGTCGGCAATGCCGTTGGCGAAGTGCAGCTTGTCGTCGTCGCTGACCTCGGCGCCGTAGAGGTCGTTGAGCCGGTCGATGATCTCGGCCAGGCGCTGCTTCTCGGGATCAAAGGGCTTCCCTGAGCCCACGTCACTGACCGGCTTGAGGCCGTAGTCGCCATCGGCCTCCTCGAGCTGCAGGCGCTTCTCCTCGCGCTTGGTGAGGCGGTAGTGGGTCAGCTCCAGCTCGCTGACGTCGATGGCCTCCTCCTCCAGCAGCCGGTCGGTGCGCAGCAGCGGGTAGAGGTGGCGGGCGTAGACGCAGAGCTGCTCTAGCTCGGAGTCGTCGAAGGTGACGATCTGGGACAGGAACTCGTAGGCGCGCACGAAGCTCTGCAGGTTCTTGCGGAACAGGTCGAGCTCGTCGCGGGTGGTGCCGGCCTCCTTGAGCTCCTGCTCGGCGCGCTTCAGGCCCTTGTCGTCACCGTTGCCCTCTGCGATCTGGCGGGCTTCCTTCCAGGTCTGCAGCTGCTCGAGGATCGCCTGGTAGCGGTGCTTGAAGCGGTCCTGGCCGGGGCGGCAGTGGTAGCTGAGGCTCGACGCCGGGGCCTTGGGGTCGAAGAAGGCCTTGGCGAAGCCCTCCACCTCGGGCCAGTGGTAGATGCCGCTGGCGTCCAGGCTGCGCTGAAGATCAATGACCACCTGGGGATCGGAAACGTCGGCCAGCTCCGCCTTGCGGTAATAGGGGGCGAAGGCGTCGAGGATCTCCTGCTCGTCATTGAAGAAATCGAGGATGAAGGTCTGCTTGCCGGGGAACAGCCGGTTGAGCCGCGAGAGGGTCTGCACGCAGTCCACGCCCTGGAGCTTCTTGTCCACGTACATGGCGCACAGCTTGGGCTGGTCGAAGCCGGTCTGGAACTTGTTGGCGGCGATCATCACGTTGAAGTCGGTGGTGTCGAACGCCTCAGCCAGGCCGCGTCCCTTCAGCCCGGGGTTGAGCAGGCGGCTGGTCTCGGTCACCTCCTCGGGGATCACCTCGTCCGGCGGCACGCTGCCGGAGAAGGCCACCATGGGGTGCACGTCGTCGTAGCCCTGCTCCTTGATATAGCCCTGCATGGCCAGTTGGTAGCGCACCGCCTCCTGGCGGCTGGCGGTGACCACCATGGCCTTGGCCTGGCCGTCGAGCAGGTGGCGGACGTTGTCGCGGTAGTGCTCGACGATCACCTCGACCCGCTGGGCGATGTTGTAGGGGTGCAGGCGCACCCACTTGGCCAGGGTGCGCGAGGCCTTCCTGGAATCGACCTCCTGCTCCTCACCCTCGGGGTGGGCGAGCTTCCAGGCGGTGCTGTAGGTGACGTAGTTCCTGAGCACATCGAGGATGAAGCCCTCCTCGATGGCCTGGCGCATGGAGTAGAGGTGGAACGGCTCGGGC
>NZ_JACUUD010000048.1 GCF_014859505.1 Halomonas sp. | reverse complement strand
TGTCTGGTGGCTACGCCCTGATTTGAACAGGGGACCCCATCATTATGAGTGATGTGCTCTAACCAGCTGAGCTACGTAGCCAGGCCGTCGGGCAGATGTATGCCTTTCAACGGGGTCATATTATGCCGAGGCCACCACCGCATGGCAACCCCTGCCGTACCGACCTCTTGCTCTGCCCTCTTGCCCGCCCCTTATATTGATTGAACGTTCAATAAAAGAATGGCAGGCTATGCCTACCCTCACCATGCTCAACGCATGGCGCCAAGTCAGCCCTGGAACAGGAGGTCTCGAGGTGCCCAAGGTCGGAATGGAAACCATCCGCCGCCAGCAACTGATCAAGGCGACCATGGCGGCTATCGACGAGGTCGGCCTGGCCGATGCCACCGTCATGCGCATCGCCCGGCACGCCGGCGTTTCCGCGGGCATCATCAGCCACTACTTCGGCGGCAAGGATGGCCTGCTGGAAGCGACCATGCGCCAGATCCTCAGCGACCTGGGAACAGCCGTGGCGGCTCGCCGAGCCAGTATTGCCGACGCCAGTCCCCGGGCGCACCTGAGGGCCATCATCGAGGGCAACTTCGATCGCAGCCAGGTCACCGGCCCTGTGGCCAAGACCTGGCTGGCCTTCTGGGCCAGCAGCATGCACCAGCCGGCACTGCAGCGTCTGCAACAGGTCAACGACCGCCGTCTCTACTCCAACCTGTGCGCCCAGTTCCACCGCCTGATGCCTCGCGCCGAGGCACGCCGAGCCGCCCACGCCCTTGCCGCCATGATCGACGGCCTGTGGCTGCGTGGCGCCCTGACCCCCGAGGGCCTGGACGCCGATGCAGCACGACGTGTGGCCCTGGCCACCCTGGACCAGCTGCTTACCGCCACCCCCTCTGCTGACTGAAGGAGAGCCCCATGACACAGCGCAATCCCCTGCCCCTCTACATCGACGGCCGCGAGGTAGACGCCAGCTCAGGCGCCACCTTCGAGATCGTGAACCCCTTCGACGGCAGCCTGCTGGCCCGCGTGCAGCAGGCCGCAGCCGCCGACGTGGACGCCGCCGTGGCAGCCGCCAGGCGCGGCCAGCGCGAATGGGCCGCCATGAGCGGCATGGCCCGCGGGCGCATCCTGCAGCGCGCCGTGGCGCTGCTCCGGGAGCGCAATGACGAACTCGCCGAGCTCGAGACCCGCAACACCGGCAAGCCGATCAGCGAGACCGCCACGGTGGACATCGTCACCGGCGCCGACGCCCTGGAGTACTACGCCGGCCTCGCCGCGGCCATCGAGGGCACCCAGATCCCGCTGCGCGAGGAGTCGTTCGTCTACACCCGCCGCGAGCCGCTGGGCGTGGTGGCCGCCATCGGCGCCTGGAACTACCCGATCCAGATCGCCTGCTGGAAGGCGGCCCCGGCCCTGGCCGCCGGCAACGCCGTGGTCTTCAAGCCCAGCGAGGTGACCCCGCTCACCGCCATGAAGCTGGCCGAGATCCTCACCGAGGCTGGGCTGCCCGACGGCGTCTTCAACGTGGTCCACGGTGCCGGCGAGGTGGGCGCCCTGCTCACCGAACATCCCGAGATCGACAAGGTCTCCTTCACCGGCGAGGTGGGCACCGGCCGGAAGGTGATGGCCGCCGCCGGCGGCTCCACCCTCAAGGAGGTGACCATGGAGCTGGGCGGCAAGTCACCCTTCGTGGTCTTCGCCGACGCCGACATGGACCGCGCCGCCGACGCCGCCATGATGGCCAACTTCTACTCCAGCGGGCAGATCTGCACCAACGGCACCCGAGTCTTCGTCGAGCTCTCGGTCAAGGCGGACTTCGAGGCCAGGATCGCCGAGCGCATGGCACGCATCCGCGCCGGCGACCCGCTGGATCCGAGGGTCAACTTCGGTCCCCTGGTGAGCTTCGAGCACCAGGCCAAGGTGCTCTCCTATATTGCCCTGGGCAAGGAAGAGGGCGCACGGCTGCTGGCCGGCGGCGACGACTGGACGAGCGGCGACGTCGCCGGAGTTGACCGGTCGCAGGGTGCCTGGGCGGCGCCCACGGTGTTCACCGACTGCACGGATTCGATGCGCATCGTGCAGGAGGAGATCTTCGGCCCGGTGATGGCAATACTGGCCTTCGATGACGAGGAGGAGGTGATCCGTCGCGCCAATGACACCCACTACGGGCTGGCCGCCGGGGTCTTCACCGAGAGCCTCAACCGCGCCCACCGGGTGATCCACCACCTGGAGGCGGGCATCTGCTGGATCAACACCTGGGGCGAGTCCCCGGCCGAGATGCCGGTGGGCGGCGTCAAGCAGTCCGGCGTGGGCCGCGAGAATGGCATCGAGACCCTGGCCCACTACACCCAGACCAAGTCGATACAGGTGGAGATGGGGCCCTTCGAGTCGGTATTTTAAGGAGTCGACATGACCGAGCTTCGTGAATTCGACTACGTCATCATCGGCGCCGGCTCGGCCGGCAACGTGCTGGCCGCCCGCCTCACCGAGGATGAGGACGTCTCGGTGCTGCTGCTGGAGGCCGGCGGCCCCGACTATCGCTTCGACTTCCGCACCCAGATGCCGGCGGCCCTGGCCTACCCGCTGCAGGGCAAGCGCTACAACTGGGCCTTCGAGACCGACCCCGAGCCGCACATGGATGGCAGGCGCATGGAGTGCGGCCGCGGCAAGGGGCTCGGCGGCTCCTCGCTGATCAACGGCATGTGCTATATCCGCGGCAACGCCCTGGACTACGACAACTGGGCCAAGGCGCCGGGGCTCGAGGACTGGACCTACGCCGACTGCCTGCCCTACTTCCGCAAGTCCGAGACCCGCGACATCGGGCCCGACGACTACCACGGCGGCGACGGGCCAGTGAGCGTCACGACGCCACGCACCGATAGAAAGCCGGGCAACAACCCGCTCTATCGCACCTTCATCGAGGCAGGCAAGCAGGCCGGCTACGCCGAGACCGAAGACGTCAACGGCTACCGCCAGGAGGGCTTCGGCCCCATGGACCGCTTCGTCACCCCGAACGGCCGGCGCGCCTCCACCGCCCGTGGCTACCTGGACATGGCGAAGCCGCGGGCGAACCTGACCATCGAGACCCGCGCCATGACGGACGTGATCGAGTTCGATGGCAGGCGCGCCGTGGGCGTGCGCTACCGGCGCGGCGGCCAGGTCCAGCGGGTGCGCGCCCACCGCGAGGTGCTGCTGTGCGCCGGCGCCATCGCCTCGCCGCAGATCCTGCAGCGCTCCGGCGTGGGTCCCCGCGAGGTACTCGAGGAGTTCGGCATCGAGGCGGTGCACGTCAACGACAACGTCGGCGCCCACCTCCAGGATCACCTGGAGATGTATATCCAGTACGAATGCCGGGAGCCGATCTCTCTCTACCCGGCGCTGAAGTGGGTTAACCAGCCGAAGATCGGCGCCGAGTGGCTCTTCCTCGGCCGCGGCATCGGCGCCAGCAACCAGTTCGAGTCCTGCGCCTTCATCCGCACCAGCGACGAGGAGCCCTGGCCCAACCTGCAGTACCACTTCCTGCCCATCGCCATCAGCTACAACGGCAAGAGCGCGGTACAGGCCCACGGCTTCCAGGCCCACGTCGGCTCCATGCGCTCGGAGAGCCGCGGCCGCATCCGCCTCGCCTCCCGGGACCCGGAGGCGGCGCCGAGCATCCTCTTCAACTACATGTCCACCGAGAAGGACTGGCAGGAGTTCCGCGACGCCATCCGCCTGACCCGGGAGATCATCAATCAGCCCGCCTTCGATGCCTACCGCGGGCGAGAGATCTCCCCGGGGCCCGAGGTGCAGTCCGACGCCGAGCTGGACGCCTTCGTCAAGGCGCATGCCGAGACGGCCTACCACCCCTGCGGCAGCTGCCGCATGGGCGAGGGCGACGACGCCGTGGTGGACGGCCAGGGCCGGGTACACGGCGTGGAGGGGCTGCGAGTGGTGGACGCCTCGCTCTTCCCGCTGATCCCCACCGGCAACCTCAACGCGCCGACCATCATGCTGGCCGAGAAGATCGCCGACCGGATCCGCGGCCGCGACCCCCTGCCGAGAAGCGACGCCCCCTACTACGTGGCGGGCGACGCCCCCGCCCGCGGCGAACCGAAGCGCCGTCTCGAGGCATAGCGCCGCCCCTCGTCGCCCCCAACGCCTCGCCCTGCCCTGCAGCGCGGGGCGTTTTCGTGGCCACTGGCCGGTTGCACCGATGTGGGCTAGTCTGCAAGAATTCAAACATCTGTTCGAATTTCTGCGTCTCACCACAACCGGAGTCACTCCATGCTCACCCTGATCCTGCTGCTCGTGGCCGTCATCGGCCTGCTGGCGGTGATGCGCCGCGAGGCGGGTGCCCTGCCCGCCCTGGCGGTGCTCGCCGTCACGGGCCTGGCCAGCCTGCTCCTCGCCTCCACCCTGCTGGGCCTGCTGCTGCTTGCCGGGGCCATCGCCGTGGCGGTGGCCGGCCTGCCGGCCCTGCGCGGCAAGTGGCTGACCCCGCGCCTGTTCGCCATGTTCAAGAAGGTCTCACCGAAGGTCTCCGACACCGAGCGCGTGGCGCTGGAGGCCGGCAGCGTGGCCTGGGACGGCGAGCTCTTCAGCGGCAAGCCGGACTGGCAGGCGCTGCTGGACGTCAAGGACGAGGGGCTCACGCAAGAAGAGCGTGCCTTTATCGACAACCAGTGCTCGGTGGCCGCCGGCATGTGCAACGCCTGGGAGATCGCCAAGGAGCGCGCCGACCTGCCCCAGGCGCTCTGGGACCACCTCAAGCAGGAACGCTACTTCGGCATGATCATTCCGAAGGAGTACGGGGGCCTCGGCTTCTCCGCCAAGGCGCAGTCCCTGGTGCTGCAGAAGCTCTCCATCAACGAGACCCTGATGGTCACCGTGGGCGTGCCCAACTCCCTCGGCCCAGGCGAGCTGCTGCTCAAGTACGGCACCGAAGAACAGAAGGACCACTACCTGCCGCGGCTCGCCGACGGCCGCGAGATCCCCTGCTTCGGCCTCACCGGCCCCCGCGCCGGCAGTGACGCCACTGCCATCCCCGACACCGGCGTGGTCTGCAGGCAGGTCATCGACGGCAAGGAGGTGCTCGGCGTGCGCCTCAACTTCGAGAAGCGCTGGATCACCCTGGCCCCCATCGCCACCGTGGTGGGCCTGGCCTTCCGCCTGTTCGATCCGGAAAAGCTGCTGGGCGACGAGGAGGATCGCGGCATCACCCTGGCGCTGATTCCCCGCGACACCGCCGGCATGGAGATCGGCCGCCGCCACCACCCCATCGGCAGCCCCTTCCTGAACGGCCCGATCAAGGGCCGGGACGTCTTCGTGCCGCTGGACACCATCATCGGCGGCACCGAGATGATCGGCCAGGGCTGGCGCATGCTGGTGGAGTGTCTCTCCATCGGCCGCTGCATCACCCTGCCCTCCGGCGCCACCGGTACCGCCCGCTACGCCATCGGCTGGAGCGGCGGCTTCGCCCGCATCCGCCGGCAGTTCAACGTGCCGGTGGCCGAGATGGAGGGGGTCCAGGAGCCACTGGCGCGCATGACGGCGCTGGGCTATATCGCCCAGGCGGCGGTCTACCAGACCGCCAACACCATCGACCGCGGCGAGAAGCCGGCGGTACCCTCGGCGATCCTCAAGAGCCAGCTCACCGAGTTCCAGCGGGTGATTCTCGGCGACGCCATGGACATCCACGGCGGCAAGGCGGTGACCCTGGGGCCGCGCAACTACCTGGGTATCGGCTACAGCGCCAACCCGGTGGCGATCACCGTGGAAGGCGCCAACATCATGACCCGCAACCTGATGATCTTCGGCCAGGGGGCGATCCGCTGCCATCCCTATGTGCTCGAGGAGCTCGCCGCCCGGGACGCCGACGACATCCGGGCCTTCGACAAGGCGTTCTTCGGCCATGCCGGCCTGATCTTCGGCAACGCCGCCCGCGCCTTCACCCAGGGCCTCGGGATCGGCAGGCCCGCCGTGCCCTTTGACGCCGAGGCACAGCGCTATGCCCAGGAGATCGCCCGGCTCTCGGCCGGCTTCGGGCTCTGTGCCGACGCCGCCATGGCGAGCCTCGGTTCCACCCTCAAGCAGCGCGAGATGCTCTCGGCGCGGCTGGGCGACGTGCTCTCCAACCTCTACCTCGCCTCCATGGTGATCAAGCAGTGGCATGAGGGCGACAAGGTCGAGGGCGAGGCGGCGCTCTTCCACTACGCCTGCCAGTGGCTGCTGGGCCGCGCCGAGCAGGCGCTGGACGAGCTGTTCGACAACCTGCCCAACCGGGCACTGGCCCGCCTGCTGCGCCTGGCGGTGATGCCGCGCGGCAAGCGCTTCAAGCGGCCCCAAGACGACCTGGCCCGCACCATCGCCCAGGCCGTCTCCCGGGACACCGCCCTGCGCCAGAAGCTGCTGGCCGAGACCTGGGCGGCCGACGACGGCGTGCAGGAGAACCCGCTGGCACAGTACAACGCCCTGCTGGCGACTCAAGAGCGCGCCGAGGGCCTCTACCGCACGGTCAACAAGGCCTATGCCAAGGGGGAGCTGCCCGCCGATGCGCTGCACCCCGAGCAGCGGGTAGAGGCGGCGCTGGAAGCCGGGCTGATCTCGGCCGACGACGCCGCCTTTATGCGCGAGCGCGAGGCCGGGGTGCTGGAGCTGCTCACCGTGGACGACTTCGAGTACGACGCCTTCGTTACCGACAAGTCCAAGGTGCTGCGCCACCAGGCGGCCTGACGCCTCTCTACACTGCCGCAACCCTTCGCCCCGGCCCAGTGCCGGGGCGATTCGTTTACAGCGGCCACACCAGCAGGATCATGGGAATGGCCACCCCCACCACGACGACCTCCAGCGGCAGACCCATGCGCCAGTAGTCGCCGAAGCGGTAGCCGCCAGGACCCATCACCAGGGTATTGGACTGGTGGCCGATGGGGGTGAGGAAGGCGCAGGAGGCGCTCACCGCCACCGCCATCAGGAAGGGATCCACGGAGGCGTCGAAGCCGTTGGCCAGGCTCACCGCAATGGGCGCCATCAGCACCGCCGCCGCCGCGTTGTTGATCACGTCAGAGAGCATCATGGTAAGCACGAAGAGCCCGATCAGGGTCACCACCGCCGGCCACTGGACGCCCCACACCAGCATGGCCTCGGCGATCAGCGCGGCGCCGCCGCTGGTCTCCAGCGCCTGGCCCACCGGGATCATCGCACCGAGCAGCACGAGCACCGGTCCGTCGATGGCCTGGTAGCCCTCGCGCAGGGGCAGCACCCCCACCAGCAGCGAGACCAGCGCTGCCGAGGAGAGCGCCACCGCCGCCGGCAGCAGCCCCAGCAGGATGGCCACGATAGCCGCCGCAAAGATGCCCAGCGACGCCAGCAGCATACGCGGCTGACCGAGCGTCAGGTTGCGGCTGGCGAGCGGCAGACAGCCCAGGGTGGCCAGGCTCTCGGCGAGCTCGCTCTCGCCGCCCTGCAGCAGCAGCACGTCGCCGGGGCGAAAGCGGATCTCGCGCAGGCGCTGCTTGAGGCGGCCGCCGTCCCGGGCCACCGCGACCAGGTGCAGGCCGAACTGGTTGTGCAGGCGCAGCTGAGTCACGGTGTGGTTGACCATCATGGAGTCGTTGCGCACCACCGCCTCCACCAGCTGCAGGCCCTCGGTATCCACACCGGTCTTATCCTCATTCTTCTCTTGCTTCTTCTCCTTTTCCGCTTGCTTGCCGTCGCGCTCCTGCTCCTCGCCTTTATCCTGTTTCGGTCTCTCGGCGCGCTTCTCGGCCTTCTGCTGCTCTTCGGCTGCTTGCTCCTCGGCCTCCTTTTCCTCATCCTCGGCGTCCTTGCCCAGGCTCAGGCCCGCCTTGTCCTCGAGCAGTTTCATTTCCTCGGGGCCCGCCTCCAGCAGCAGAATGTCGCCCTCCCTGAGAGTGCCGAAGAAGGCGTGGCCGGCGCGGCGCTTGTCGTCGCGCACCACGGCGAGCACCGGAATGGTCTCCTCCAGCTCCTGCTGCAGCTCGCGCAGGGTCAGGCCGTTGGCCTTCGACTCCTCCCCGACGCGCAGCTCCACCAGGTAGTTGGCGGTGTCGAACATCGCATCCAAGGAGGCCTTGCCCGCGCGCTGGGGCACCAGCCGCCAGCCGATGAGCAGGATAAAGGCGAACCCGGCCAGGGCCACCGCGGCGCCCACCGGCGTGAAGGAGAAGAGGCCGAAGTTCTCGCCGGTGACCGAGCCGCGGTAGCTGGCGATGATGATATTGGGCGGGGTGCCGATCAGGGTGGTGAGCCCCCCCAGCAGCGAACCGAAGGCCAGCGGCATCAGCAGCAGCGACGGCGAGGTGTCATGCTCCCGGGCCAGACGCATGGCCACCGGCAGCAGCAGCGCCAGGGCGCCGACGTTGTTCATGAAGCCGGAGAGCACCACCACGGTGCCGGTCAGGGCAGCCAGCTGCAGGAAGAGCCGCTCGCCGACCCTGAGCACCTGCTCGGCGATGACGTCCACCACCCCGGAGCGCTCGAAGGCGCGACTCAGCACCAGCACCGCCGCCACGGTGATCACCGCCGGGTGGCCGAAGCCGAGGAAGGCCTCCTCGCCCGGCACCAGCCCCAGCATCACCGAACCGAGCAGCGCCGACAGCGCCACCAGGTCATAGCGGAAGCGCCCCCAGACGAACGCCGCAAGGGTTGCGCCCAGCACGATGAAGACCAGGGTGCTGTCGGCCATGCGTTCACCTCCCTGTGAATGTCGATGCCGACAGCATTGCCAGGCCACCCGGTTGCGGACAAGCACTTTCTTGCGCCATAAAGCAAAAACCCGGCCGAAGCCGGGTTCCTGGCGCCTGTCGAGGCGGCTACTTCGCCATCTTCTCAAGCATGGCGTTGACCGCCTCCAGGTGCTCGGGCTCGTTGTGGCACATGCCCTGGAAGACCGCGCAGAGGTCGAGGAAGTCCTTGAGCTCGGTGCGCTGGGCCATCTTCATCAGTCGCTTGGTGAGTCGGGTGGCCTTCGGCGGCTGGGCGGCGATGCGCGCGGCCAGCTCGCCCGCCTTCTCCATCAGCGCCTCGGGCTCGGTCACCTCCAGTACGATGCCATACTCCTTCGCCTCCTCGGCGTCGATCACCCGCCCGGAGAGGGTCAGCTCGAAGGCGCGCTGGTAGCCGATCAGGCGCTGCATGAACCAGGCGCCGCCGTCGCCGGGGATGATCCCCAGGTTGAGGAAGGTCTCGCCGAACTTGGCCCTGGTGGATGCGATACGGATATCGGCCATGTTGGCCAGGTCGAAGCCGGCACCGATGGCAGGGCCGTTGACCGCGGCGATGATCGGCACCTCCACCGCCTGCAGGGCCAGCGGGATGCGCTGGATGCCACGGCGGTAGCGCGCCGAGACCTCGGCCACGTCGCCTTCGAAGTCGCCGCCTCGCTCCGCCATGTCCTTCACGTTGCCGCCGGCGGAGAAGGCGCTGCCCTCGCCGGTGATCACCAGCACCGAGACGGCGTCGCAGGCGTTGACCCACTGGGCTACGGTGACGATGTCATCCGTGAGGGCCGTGCCGGTCAGGGCGTTGCGCACGTCGTGGCGATCCAGGGTCAGGGTGGCCACCCGACCCTCCAGGGTCAGGCGCGCGTCGGTGAGCTGGGGAAGGCTGGGCGGGGTCGTCTGGCTCATGAATGGGCTTCCTTGTCGGTTGAGGCGTCGCGTTCCACGATAACCCGCGCATCCACCACGGCATAGCCGTCGGCGTTGACGATCACCGGGTTGAGGTCGAGTTCGGAGAGCGCCGGGTAGGCCTCGACGATGCGCGACACCTTGAGCAGCAGGTCCACCAGCGCCGTCTTGTCCACCGCCTTCTCGCCGCGCACGCCGCCGAGAATCTTCTTCGCCTTGATCTGCTCCACCATGTCCTCGGCGTCGCGACGCGAGAGCGGGATGGCCCGGAAGGCCACGTCCTCGAGGATCTCCACGAAGATGCCGCCGAGGCCGAACATCAGCACCGGGCCGAAGATGGGGTCACGGATCACCCCGAGGATCACCTCGACGCCCTTCTTTGCCATGGGGGTGACCAGCACCCCCTCGATCTCGGCGCTGGCGTCATAGGCCAGGCAGGACGCGAGGATCGCCCCACGGGCCTCGCGCATGGCGGCCTCGCCCACCACGTTGAGCTTCACGCCGCCGGCGTCGGACTTGTGCAGGATGTCCTTGGAGACCACCTTCATGGCCAGCGGCGTCTCGCCACTCTCTCCAGCAAAGCGCTTCGCCGCCTCCGCCAGCTCCGTCTCGTCGCGCACCACCAGCTCCAGGGGCACCTCGATGCCGTGGTCGCGCAGCAGCTGCTTGGCCTCGTACTCGAAGAGGTCGCGGCCCTCGTCCCGGGCGCGCTGGAACATGGCAGTAAGCTCGGGCAACGGCTCCACGCTGCGCTCACGGCTCTGGCGCTCGACCTGGGCCAGGTACTGGCCACGCTCGCCCAGCGCCGAGAGCACGCGCACCGAATGCTCGATGGAGGCGTAGATGGGCAGGCCCGCCTCATGCAGGCGGCGCAGCGCCGGCGGCTTGATCGGCGCATAGAGGCTGTAGATCACCAGCGGCTTGGGGGTCGCTCGGGAGAGGTCCACCATGGCCTCGGCGCCACGCATCTCGTCGCCCAGCAGGGATTCCGCGAAGCGGGTGCTGTAGCCGCCGAACATGCCCACCAGGAAGACGCTGTCGACGTTGTCGTCGGCGGCGACGATCTCCATGCAGGTGGCCAGCAGCGACGGATTGGCGTCGGTGGAGCCGGCCACGTCCACCGGGTTGACGGTGGAGGCCTGGGGAAAGAGCACGTCGCGCAGCTTCTGGCGGGTCGCCTCGGAGAGCTCGGCGAGCGTGAGGCCCGCCTCGGCCAGGCGGTCGGAGGCGATGGTGGCCTGGCCGCCGCCATCGGAGATCACCGCCACCCGCTTGCCGCGGGCCTTCTGCAGCAGGCCGAGCCCCTCGGCCACCGGCAGGATCTCGTCGGAGTGCTGCACCACGCTGATCCCGGCCTGCCTGAGCAGGTCCACGGTCATGGCATAGCTGCCGGCCAGCGCCCCGGTGTGGGAGCTGGCGGCCTTCTGGCCGGCCTCGGTGGAGCCGGACTTGTAGACCACCACCGGCTTCATGGCGGTCACCTCCCGGGCGACCTCGAGGAACTTGCGCCCGTCGCGGAAGCCCTCCACGTAGAGGGTGGCGACCCGGGTGTGCTCGTCCTCGCCCAGGTAGCGAAGGTAGTCGTTGAAGCCGATGTCGCTCTGGTTGCCCGGCCCCACGTAGGTGGAGAAACCCACGTTGCCGTTGTACTGGGCCTCCAGCGCCAGCGACAGCAACATGTTGCCGGACTGGGAGATGATGCCCACGCCGCCGGGCTTGACGTTGTCCAGCGCCAGCAGGTTGATCTTGTGATGCAGGTTGAAGATGCCCGACGTGTTGGGGCCGATGATGCGCACGCCGTGGGCGCGGGCCTTCTCCATCATCTCCCGCTCGAGCTCGGCCCCTTCCCCGCCGATCTCGGCGAAGCCGCTGGCGAGTATCACCGCGCCCTTGATGCCGCGCCGCCCGCACTCGGCGATCAGCCCTGGCACAGAGGGCGCCGGGGTACAGATCAGCGCCAGCGCCGGGCTGCCGGGAATCGCGGTGACCGAGGGCCACGCCTTGATCCCGAGGATCATGTCGGCCTTGGGGTTGACAGGGTAGATGTCGCCCCGGTAGCCATCCTTGATCAGGCCGACCATCGCCTTGTAGCCGCGCTTGGTGGGATCGGACGAGGCGCCCACCACGGCGATGCCGCCGGGCGCCAGGATGTCGTGGAGGGGGCTGCAGGTGGGGAGGTGTCCTTCGATGGGATTCATGTGCTGGCTGACCTTGCCCTCGGGGGCGAATGAAGAGTGGGCGATGAAGCGTGGTTCAGACCCGGCCGCGGCCGGGCAATTCATGGAGGTTCGGAAGAGACGGGGCTACTTGCCCTGGAAGCGCGGGGCACGCTTCTCGGCGAAGGCGTCCACGCCCTCCTGCCAGTCCCGGGTGGTGCCGACGAAGGTCATGCCCTCGAGCTCGGCGGCCAGGCAGGCGTCCAGGGTGCGCTCGCCGGAGAAGGTGAGCTGCTCCTTGGCCAGGGCCATGGAGAAGGGGGCCTTGCTGGCGATCCGCTCGGAGAAGGCCAGGGCGGCATCGAGGAAGCCCTCGTCGGGATAGTGGCGGTTGGCGAGGCCGATGCGCACGGCCTCGGCGCCATCGATGCGCTCGCCCAGGAAGACCAGCTCGCGGGCCTTGGCCAGGCCCACCAGGCGCGGCAGCAGCCAGGTCACGCCGCCGCCCAGGAAGTTGCCGATGGAGACCTCGGGCAAGCCGATCTGGGCGCTCTCGGCCATCAACAGGAAATCCGAGGCGATGGCGAGTTCCGCCCCGGCGCCCAGCGCAAAGCCGTTCACCGCGGCGATCACCGGGGTCTGCATCTGCATCAGCCGCTTGCAGACGATCTGCTCGCCCTGCAGGTACTGGCGGCGGTCGAAGGCGGTGCGCCCCTCCTTGTGTTCCTTCAGATCGGCGCCCACGCAGAAGGCACGGCCCTCGCCGGTGAGCAGCACCACGCGCACATCACCATCCGCCTCGGCGCGGGTCAGGGCATCGTTGAGCTCGGCGTAGAGCGCCTCGGTCACGGCGTTGAGGCGATGGGGACGGTTGAAGCGGATCTCCTGCACCTGGCCGTGGCGGCGAAGGATCAGGGTCTCGTACTCGGCTTGGCTCATGGGGGGCGGCACTCTCAGGGCTGGCAGATGGGTTCGATAAGCCAGGGCGATGGTGAATCGCCATGGAAACAAACGTGTCATTATTACCGCATCGGCAGCACGCTTGTTCTGCGAGCATCCTAGCCAAGGGTCGCCGACGGGTCAACACGCATGTGTCACGATTTTTATCGATAAGAAACGATTGTGCCATTCATCCCCCGAGCTCATCGGTTACAATGTCGCCGCCCCGCCACCAACCCAGGAGATCCCCGTGCTGGACCACGACGTGCAGGAGGTCGGTTCGCCGTCCCCGGAAGCCGGCGGCACCACGCGGCTGGATACGGTCAACCAGCAGCTCGCCGAGGCCTATCCCGAGCTCAGCCCCCAGCTCAAGCTGGCCGCCGGCTACGTGCTGGAGCATCCGGTGGAGATCGCCTTCCAGTCGATACGCAAGTCGGCCACCGCCGCAGAGGTGACCGCCTCGACCCTGGTGCGCCTCGCCAAGCGCCTGGGCTTCGACAGCTTCGATCAGTTCCGGGAGGTGTTCCAGTCGGCGGTCCAGGCAGGCCCCGTGGAGCTCTCCGGGCGCGCCAGCCAGCTGCGCACCCTGGCCAGCCAGACCGACGATCAGGTGTTTCTCGATGTGGGCGATGCCGCCTTCGACAATATCGGCCGGCTGTTCACCGCCGACAACCAGCAGCGGGTGCGCGACGCCGCCAGGCGGCTGCTGGCCGCGGAGAAGATCGCCGTGGTGGGATTTCGGGACACCTTCGCCTGCGCCTACCACTTCGCCTACGTGGGGCGCATCGCCATGCCCAACATCCAGCTGATCCGCGGCCAGGAGGGGGGACTGCTGACCGAGCTGGCGCCCTTCGGCGAGGGCGACGTGGTGGTGGCCTTCGGCTTCGAGCCCTACTGTGCCGAGACCATGCGCGCGCTGGAGATCACCCGGGCGGCGGGGGTCAGCGCCATCGTGGTCACCGACACCATGCGCTCGCCGCTGGTGCCGGGGGCCACCATCACCTTCAACGTGGCCAATGCCACGCCGCACTTCTTCCCGTCGATCCTCTCGGCGATCACCCTGATCGAGGTGCTGCTGGCGGAGTGCGTGGCCTTCGGCCCCGACGACCTGGTGGACAACGTGGCGAGCTTCGAGTCGCGGATGCGCGCCATGGGCGCCTATGTGGAGCAGGAGTAGGCGCGCGATCAGGCGGCGGCCGAGCCGTCAGAGACCCAGCAGCCGCTCGATGGCGGCGATATCGAGGTGCTGCTCCAGGGCGTCGGCCAGGCGATCCAGCTCCGCCTCCCGATGGGCGTCCAGGTCGACGGCGCCCTCCTCCGCCAGGCCGCAGCGCGCCAGCAGCGCCGCACCCGCCTCGGCCCTGTCGAAGAGCCCGTGCAGGTAGGTGCCCATCACCTGGCCATCCTCGCTCACCGCGCCGTCGCCCCCCCCCGCCAGCGCGCAGAACGGCCGCGCCAGCCCGGGGCCCTCGCTGACGCCCTGATGGATCTCGTAACCGGCGATCGGTACGCCCTCGGGCAGCAGGTGACCGGTGACGTTGCGCAGCCGCTTACCGGGCAGCAGGCGCGTCTGGATCTCGAGCAGCCCCAGCCCCGGCGTCGACCCGGCCGGCCCCTCCAGGCCTTCGGGGTCGTGGATCGCCGTGCCGAGCATCTGGAAGCCGCCGCAGATGCCGAGTACCCGGCCGCCATAGCGCAGGTGGCGACGGATGGCCTCCTCCCACCCCTGGGCGCGGAGCCAGGCGAGATCGGCTCTGGTGCTCTTGCTGCCGGGCAGGATGATCAGGTCGGCGGGCGGGATCTCGTGATTGGGCCCGACGAAGGTCAGTTCAACACGGGGATGCAGCCGCAGCGGATCGAAGTCGTTGTGGTTGCTGATGCGCGGCAGCGCCGGCACCACCACCTTGAGCGCCGGTTCGCCCGACTGGCGGCCGGAGAGGCCCAGGCTGTCCTCGGCGTCCAGCAGCAGCCCCGGCAGGTAGGGCAGCGTGCCGAGGACCGGCCTGCCGGTTCGCTCGGCAAGCCAGTCGAGCCCGGGCTCGAGCAGGGCGAGATCGCCGCGGAAGCGGTTGATGACAAAGCCGCGGGTACGCGCCTGCTCGCTCTTGCTGAGCAGCTCGAGCGTGCCTACCAGCTGGGCGAAGACACCGCCGCGGTCGATGTCACCCACCAGCAGCACCGGGCAGTCCACCGCCTCGGCGAAGCCCATGTTGGCGATATCGTTCTCGCGCAGGTTGATCTCCGCCGGACTGCCGGCCCCCTCGGCGATGATCACGTCATGGCGCGCCGACAGCGCCTCCCAGGCTGCCAGCACCGTGGCCTTCGCCTCGCGCTTGTAGGCGTGGTAGTCCAGCGCATCCATGTGGCCGTGCACCCGGCCGCGCAGGATCACCTGGGCGCCGCGGTCGCTCTCGGGCTTGAGCAGCACCGGATTCATGTCGCTGTGGGGCGCGACGCCCGCCGCCTGTGCCTGCAGCGCCGTGGAGCGGCCAATCTCGCCGCCGTCCGCGGTCACCGCGCTGTTGAGCGCCATGTTCTGCGGCTTGAAGGGTGCCACCGACACGCCCCGGCGCACCAGCACCCGGCACAGCCCCGCCACCAGCGTGCTCTTGCCGGCATCCGAGGTGGTGCCCTGGATCATCAGGGTGGTCATGGCAGAGTCATCTCGCCCAGTGCCTCCTGTAGCGCTGAATCCGTCAATGCGTGCCCCCAACCATTGCCATGCACCAGCTCTGCCAGTGGAAGACGCTGACGCCAACCTTGACGCGCCAGCTCGGGCTGCTCCAGGAACTCGCTGACATAGCCCAGGCACAGGTAGGCCAGGGGATAGACACGTTCCGGCAGGCCCAGCACCTGCGCCAGTTCATCCTGATCGAGGATACTGACCCAGCCCACGCCGATGCCCTCGGCGCGGGCCGCCAGCCACAGGTTCTGCACCGCCAGGCAGGTGCTGAACAGGTCCGTGTCGACGATACTGTTGCGCCCCAGCACGTGTTCGCCGCCACGGGCCCTGTCGCAGGTGATGCACAGGTTAAGCGGGCTCTCCAGGATCCCCTCCAGCTTGAGGCGTCGATACAGATGCCCGCGCTCACCGGCATGGTTCTCGGCCGCTCTGGCGTTCTCCCTCTCGAAGATGGCATGCACCCGGCGCCGCACTTCGAGGCTGTCGATCAGCAGGAAGTCCCAGGGCTGCATGAAGCCCACCGAGGGCGCATGGTGGGCAGCCTCCAGCAGGCGTACCAACACCTCCGGGGGAACCGGGTCTGGCAGGAACTGGGCGCGCACATCCCGACGCTCGTGGATGGCTCGGTAAACGCCAAGCCGCTGAGCCTCAGGAAAGGCGTGACTCGAGCTCACAACTCGATGCCCTTCTGGGCCTTGATCCCCTGGTCCTTGAAGGCGTGCTTGACCACCTTCATCTCGGTGACGGTATCGGCCAGCTCGATCAGCGCCTCGGGAGCGTAGCGGCCGGTGACGATCACATGCTGCATCGGCGGCCGGGCCTGGAGGTCGTCGAGCACCCGGTCGAGGTCCAGATAGCCGTAATGCAGGGCGATATTGAGCTCGTCGAGCAGCACCAGGTCGACGCTCGGGTCATTGAGCATGCCTCGCACCACCTCCCAGGCGGCCTCGGCGGCCTGGATGTCGCGCTCCCGGTCCTGGGTGTCCCAGGTGTAGCCCTCGCCCATCACGTGGTAGGTCACGTTGGGCAGCTCCCGGAAGAAGGCCTCCTCGCCGGTGCTGAAGGCCCCCTTGATGAACTGCACCACCCCGGCTTGCATGCCGTGACCCAGGGCTCGGGCCAGCATGCCGAAGCCGGAGCTGCTCTTGCCCTTGCCGGGGCCGGTAAGCACCAGCAAGAGCCCCTGCTCCTTGTCGGCGGCCTTGATGCGCGCCTGCATGATCTGCTGCTTGATGGCCATGCGTTCGGCATGGCGCTTCGGATCGACTTTCTTCATCTAATCACCTCACGGGAACGAAGACGGGGGCGCCGTCGACCTCGGCGGTGGCCAGGCGCTGGCCATAGAGACGCTCCAGGGCGGCGGGCACCAGCATGGTTTCCGCCGGCCCCCAGCACGCCTCGCCGTCGGGGTAGAGCAGCAGCAGGCGGTCACACCAGCGCGCCGCCAGGTTGAGATCATGCAGGCACATCATCACCGCCTGACCCGCGGCTGCCTCGCCGGCGAGGAGCGCCATGACCTCGGTCTGATGGTGCAGGTCGAGATGGTTGGTCGGCTCGTCGGCCAGCCAGATGCGTGGCGCCTGGGTCAGCACCGTGGCGATGGTCAGGCGCTGGCGCTCGCCGCCGGAGAGGGTGCTGACCAGGCGGTCGGCCAGGTGGTCGAGATCCAGCCGTGCCAGCGCCGCCTCGGCCAGGCGCAGGTCCTCTCCGCCCTCCATCTGCCAGGGCGACAGCCAGGGATGGCGACCGATCAGGGCGGTCTCGCGCACCGTGGCGGGAAAGCCGTCGTGCCGCTCCTGGAACACCAATCCCAGCCGCTGGGCGATCTGGCGACGGCCAAGGGTGGCCAGGGGCCGGCCATCGAGCAGCACCTCCCCTCGGCGCGGCGACCGCAGCCCCGCCAGGGTATGCAGCAGGGTGGTCTTGCCGGCCCCGTTGGGGCCCAGCACGCCCCACACCTGGCCAGGCTCGACGCTCAGCGTCAGCGCCCGGCCATCGGCGCGCCCGGGGACGTCGATGACCAGCTCCCTGGCGTCGAGACGGCTCATCAGCGGCTCCGGTAGAGCAGGTAGAGGAAGGTAGGGACCCCGAGCAGCGCGGTGATCACCCCTACCGGCAGCTGCTCCGGGGCAATCAGGGTGCGCGCCAGAGTATCAGCGAGCACCAGCAGGGTGCCGCCGGCCAGGGCACAGGCCGGCAGGATCAGGCGCTGGTCGTTGCCCAGCACCAGGCGCAGCATATGCGGCACCACCAGCCCCACGAAGCCGATGCTGCCGGCGGTGGTCACCGCCATGGCGGTGAGCAGGCTGGCGGCAATATAGATGACCCACTCCAGCGGCCGCACCGCCACCCCCAGCGCCGCCGCCTGCAGCGGTCCGCGGGCTAGCACGTTGAGGCTGCGCCCCAGCGGCACCACCAGCAGGCAGACCACCAGCAGCATGGCCAACCCCGGCCAGGGGGTTCGCGCGTAGGAGAGATCCCCCATCAGCCAGTAGAGCATGCCCGGCAGGCGGTCGGCGGGGCTCACCGCCAGCATCAGGGTGATCACCGCCCCCCAGCCGGCGGCCACCACCACCCCGGTGAGCAGCAGCCGCGATGGCGTCCAGCTGCCGGTGCCATGGGCCAGGCCGAACACCAGCAGGGTCGAGGCCAGCGCCCCGCCGAAGGCCGAGCCGGAGATCACCAGTCCCCCCATGCCACCCAGCATCGCGGCGAGCGCCCCCACCGAGGCGCCGCCGGATAGCCCCAGCACATAGGGGTCGGCCAGGGGATTACGCAGCAGCACCTGCATCAGCGCACCCGCCACCGCCAGCAGGCCGCCGACGGCGAAGGCCGCAAGCGACCTCGGCACCCGCAGGTCGAGAACCAGGGTGCGCGGCAGGACCTCGCCCCCGCCGGTGAGCACCGCCCACAGCTCGCCCGGCGCCACGCCGACGCTGCCGACGCTGACCGACAGCGCCAGTGCCGCCAGCGACGCCGCCAGCAGCAGGCCCAGGGGCAGGCTCAGCTGGCGCATCGGGCTCGTCTACCGTCTGCCACGCGCGACCTCCAGCTTGTCGCAGAGCATGCGGCCGCCCTCCAGCAGGCGCGGGGTGGGGCGCTGGATCAGCGAGGGCGGCACGAAGAAGAGATTGTCGCGGGCGACCGCGGTCAGGGCCGGATACTGCTCCCAGTGGGTGAGCCAGTGGCGGTTCTCCTCGCCCATGCCGCCGGCGATGATCGCCTCGGGGTCGGCGGCCAGTACCGATTCATCGTCGAGGCGGGGCACCAGCCGCGCGAGCTCACCGAAGACATTGACGCCACCGCACAGGGTCACCACCTGGCCGATCAGGTGCTCGTCGTTGACGCTCATCAGCGGCTCGTCCCACACCTGGTAGAAGACCGACACCGGCTCGGCCTGGGCGTGGCGCTCGGCGAGCTCCGCCATCCCCTCGCGGAAGCGCGTCGCCTCAGCATCGCCCGCCGCCACGCTGCCGGCCAGGCGCGCCAGCCGCTCGATGGCGGTGGCGACCCCCTCGACGGTACGCGGCTCGATCATGAACACCGGCAAGCCCAGCGCCTCGAGAGTTTCGAGCTGCTCCGCCGGGTTGCCGGTGATCCAGCCGATCACCAGGTCCGGCGCGAGCGATACCAGGGTTTCCAGATCCATGCGGGTGTGGCTGCCGACCGACTGGACCTCCCGAGCCTCGGGCGGATAGTCGCTGTAGGCCACCACCGCCACGACTTGATCGCCGGCCCCGGCCGCGTAGACCAGCTCGGTGGCCCCGGGCGAGAGCGCGGCGATGCGGCTGGCCGGCGCGGCCAGGCAGACCTCGCGGTCGCGGTCGTCGACGGCACAGGGCGAATCGGCGCGCACCTCGCTCGTGCCCAGCCCCGAAAGGGCCAGGCCGAGCGAAGCGCAGAAGACGGTAGCGGGGCCAAGGGCCCCGCTGAGCTGGCCGCTACTGGCCAAAGTGAACGCTCACGAAGGCCGCACGGCCGGCGTTAAGGTAGTCACGCGAGGTCTCGTACTCCTTGTCCAGTGCATTCTCCACGGTCAGGCGCGCAGACCACATTGGCGCAAAGCCCCAGCCGGCGCGCAGATTGACCAGACCAAAGCCTGACAGTCGGGTAGCATTGCCATAGAAGTCGTAATCATAGCGGTGGTTCTGAGCAATCCAGGAGCCCCCCAGAGACCAGTCGCCCAGTTGGCGATCGGCGTCCAAACGAAGGCTTTGTGATGCACGCCCACTCAGCCTGCTACCGGTCTCACGATTCTCAGGGTCGGTGTAAGTCAGTGCCGCGGCCAAGGTCCAGGAATCAATCTCGACACCCGTTGACAGCTCTGCTCCACGAATTCGGGCGCTATCTACCTGCTCAGGTGCGGAAGTAAAGTTCCCTTGATCTTTCCATTGAATCAGATCATCGATCTCGTTCTGATATAGGGCCAGATCCCAGAAATAATGCTGATATTGGCCGCGAAGCCCGAGTTCAAAGGCCTCGGCTTTCTCTGCTTTGAGGTCAGGATTACCGAAATTACCCCACTGATCACGATAGTAGAGGTCATTAAAGGTCGGAGCCTTGAAAGAGGTACCATAGCTGGCTCGAAGGGTGTGATAGGCACCCACATCATAGCCCAGCGCCAGGCTGCCAGTGACCTCCTCTCCATAGGCCTGATTATCGTCGTAGCGCAGGCTAGCCTGGACGGCGACGGGGGCAAAATCGAACAGGCCTTGGGCGAAGACGGCAGTATTGTCGCGACTTTCTACCAGGTAGTCATCAGAAGTCGTGACTGAGTCCTTTAAATACTCAGCCCCTAATACAAACTCATGCGAACCCAATCCCAAGGTATTTTCCCAACGTGCGGAACGCGACTTGGTATCGAAAACTGTCGCTCCAAAGCTATAGAGATTCTCTTGCTCATCACGCGACTCGCTAAGGGTCAGACGACTACGCCAGCTTCCAGTTACCGGCAGTTCGCCATAGATACCCG
>NZ_JACUUD010000208.1 GCF_014859505.1 Halomonas sp. | reverse complement strand
GCCTGGATAGCCGAAATCATCGCCTTGCGGGCAATGGCGGCGGTACTCAGGATGCCCCACTTGAGCTGTCTCATCGAAATCTCCTGGTGGCGGATGTGTTTAGCCCTTGACGGCGCCGGCAGTCATGCCGGTCACGATATAGCGGTTGGCCAGCAGGGCGAAGATGATCACCGGCAGCACGATCAGGCTGGCGTAGGCGGCGATCACCCCGTACTGGGCGCCGGCTTCGACCCCGCCCATGAAGCGGGTGATGCCCACGGTCAGCGGCTGGGCGTCACTGCCGGCCAGGAACAGCGCAAACAGGTACTCGTTCCACGACATGATGAAGACCAGGATGGCGAGGGCGTTGAGGCCCGGCCGTACTACCGGCAGCGAGATGCTCCAGAACAGCCGCCAGGGGCCGCAGCCGTCAACAATGGCCGCTTCCTCCATCTCTTTGGGCACGTTCTCGAAGAAGCCCACCATCATCCAGGTGGCGAAGGGGATGTGGATCGACAGGTGGGCCAGCAGCAGCCCGATCCGCGAGCCGGACAGCCCCAGGTTGACGAAGATCAGGAACAGCGGCAGGGCCAGCACCACGTGGGGCAGGAAACGCATCGCCAGCACCGCGAAGGAGAGACTGGAGCGCACCCGCGGACGCAGCTTGGTGAGCCCGTAGGCCATGGGCACGCAGACCACCACCGAGATGATCACCGCGGCCGTGGCGATGAACAGGCTGTTGCGGAAGAAGAACCAGAAATCACCGGCGTTAAAGGCGGTAATGAAGTTGTTGAGAGTGAAGTCCTGCATGGTCAGCAGCGCCAGCGGCGAGCGAAACATGGCTGTTTCGTTGAGGGCAGCGGCCAGGAGGATCAGCGGCGGCAGCAGGGCGATAATCAGCCAGAGTGTCAGCCCCAGATACTGGCCGCCGAGCAGCAGTTTACCCTTCTGACGGTCGGTCAGCCCGCGACGTTGCGGGTGAGTCCCGGGGGTGACGGGAGGCGATACGGAAAGCGAACGGCTTTTTGCTTGATAACTCATGCGCTGGCCTCCTTGTTGACCCTGTAAACCTTGATGTAGAGCCAGGCGACCACGGCCATGATGATGAACATGGTGAAGGCGATGGTGTTGGCCATGCCCATATCCTGATTGGCGATGCCGCGGTTGTAGGCAAGGATGCTCAGTACCGTGGTGGAGCGGCCTGGGCCACCGCCGGTCATGGTGAAGACCATGTCGAACTCGCGAAAGGCGCTGGTCATGATGATGATCGACACGAACAGGATATGGGAACGGATCATCGGCAGTACCACATGCCAGAGGGTCTGGAAGGGACCGGCGCCATCGACCCGGGCCGCCTCGTAGAGCTCCTCGGGGATGGTGGTCAGGGCGGCGTAGAGCACCAGGATTGCCATGGGTGTGAGGTGCCAGGCATTGGTCAGGGCGGTGGCGAACAGTGCCGTGGAACGGTCGGTCAGCCAGTAGGGGCCGCCGATGCCGAATAAGCCGAGCATCTGGTTGACGACCCCGAAGTCCGGCTCCCACATGAACAGCCGCCAGGTGATGCCGACGATCACCGGGGTCATCACGAAGGGGATCAGGAACAGGGCCATCCAGCCGGCCTTGAAGCGGATCTTCTTGCCGCTGAGCAGGAAGGCTACCAGCATGCCGACGACCAGGCAGCCGACGGTGTTGGCGATGGTGAACAGGGCGGTGACGCGCACCGAGTTCAGGAACAGCGGATCCTGAAGGGCATAACGATAGTTCTCGAGCCCGACGAACCACTGGTTGGCGAAGTCGTACAGGAAGACATCGTGCAGGCTGAAGCGGAAGGCGATCGCCAGCGGGAAGGCGACGATCAGTAGCATGGCGACCAGGCCGGGCAGCACGAAGTACCAGCCTCGCGTGTAGCGATTGAGACTATTGTTTTGCATCGGAAATACCTCGAAAGAATACGGGGTCGGGAAGCCTTTAGCCGGCCGGTGTTGCCTAACACCGACCGGCTTCGGACCTCTTATCTTTCGAGATAGCCGGCGCGCTGGAAGGTACGCTCCATGTTCCTGACCCATCGGCTCTGGGCCTGCTCGGGCGTCATGTCGCCGCTGAGCACGTCAGTGGCGAAGTCTACGGTGCCCTGCCACATCACGGTGCCGTACTCAGGGATGCCCTGACGCACGAATACCTGCTGCAGCACCTGCTCGTAGGCCGGCAGGAAGCGCTCGTAGTGGGCCTCGAGGCCGCGCAGCTCCTCGCTGGAGAAGTGGGCTTCACGGGAAAACTGCTGGGTCTGCTTGCCCCACTCGATCTCGTTGTCCTGCAGCATCCACTTGAGGAACTTGAAGGCCTCCTCGGCGTTGGGGGTGTCGAAGATGAACACGCCGCCGCCGCCCAGGAAGGGTACGCCCTGCTCGTAACCCTTCAGGTTGCCCTCGAAGGCAGGCAGCGGCTGATAGAGCACCTTGCCGGCGGATACCCCGTTCGGGTCCTCCACGGTGCCGAGCCCCTGTGGCCACATGGTGGCCATGGCCAGGCGGCCATCGCGGAAGTAGCTCAGGCCTTCCAGGAAGTCCCAGTTGCGGGCGGCGGGGGGCGCGGTGTCGTTGGCCAGGTCGACGAAGAGTTCGGCAGCCTCGACCAGGATCGGGTGGTCCAGGTCGGGTTGGTAGTTTTCGTTCCAGCCCTCAAGACCCGTGGAGTAGAGCATCACGATGAAGCTGCGTGCCACGCCGCTGCCGGCGCCGAGGGCGTCGGTCCAGCCATAGAGGTCATGCTCGAGCACCTCACCGGCCACCGTATCGCCGGCTTCGCGAGTGAAGAACTCAGCGACCTCGTAGAGCTCCTGCCAGGTAGCCGGGACCTCCAGGGCACGGCCGTACTGCGCCTCGAAGGCGGCCTGTTCATCGGGGTGTTCGAAGAAATCCTCCCGGGCGATCAGCATCGGTGCTGCCGGGGTGGTAGGCAGGGCAATGATATCGCCGGGGCGCGCGCTGCTTTCCATGTGCGAGCGGCGGATGAGTTCCGGATAGGCATCCAGGTCGAAGCCGTGCTCCTCGATGAAGGGGGTGAGGTCCACCACATGGTCGCGGAAGGTGCCGAACCAGCCGGGGCTGTGGTAACCCATGTCCCAGCGGCCGGTGCCGCCGATGGCCTCGATGGACATCCGATCGCGGAGCTGATCAGGGGGCAGTATCTCGCCTTCCACGCGAACACCGGTTAGACGTTGGTACTCGGGAGCGAAGTGTTCGATGACCGCATCGGCCTCTTCGCCGGGATGCAGGGCCCAGCGGATAGTAACCTCGCTGGCCATGGTGACCAGGCTGGTGGTGCTGATGGCCAGCCCCAGGCCGGTTGCCGTAATCAGGCGTGTCGTATTCATGGTGTGGTTCTCCCATCACGTTGTTGTTGTGCAGTTTTGCCGTCAATCGATGTTGACGTGGTGCCGGCGTCGGCCATC
>NZ_JACUUD010000207.1 GCF_014859505.1 Halomonas sp. | reverse complement strand
TTTGTATAGACATTAGTCCTGACCCAAGGATGCCACATGGCCAGCACTCCGCCCCTCTATCAGCAGATACAGCAGCACCTGCTGGACAAGATCCACAGCGGCGAATGGCAATCGAACCATCAGATCCCCCCGGAAGAGCAGCTGGCTCGTGATTTCGGGGTCAGTCGCATGACCGCCAACAAGGCGATCCGCGACCTGGTGCAGAAGGGGTATCTGACGCGCCAACCCGGCCTGGGCACCTTCGTGACCGACCGCAAGGCCGAGTCGTCGCTGGTCGAGGTCTACAACATCGCCGAGGAAGTGCGCTCACGTGGCCATCGCCACAGCAGTGAGGTGTTGGTTCGCGAAGCTATCGAGGCGGATGACGAGGTGGCGCTGCGTCTGGGCGTCAGGCTCGGCAGCCGCGTCTTCCATACCCTGATCATTCACCTCGAGAATGAAGTGCCTATCCAGCTCGAGAGCCGGTTCGTCAATCCGCGCTGGGTGCCGGACTATCTTGAGACCGACTTCACGCGCCACACGCCCAACGAGGTACTGGTGGCCGCCTGCCCCATCACCGATGTGGAGCACATCGTGGAAGCGGTTCTGCCGGACGCCCAGGCGGCAGAGTGGCTGGCCATCGATACAGCGAGCCCCTGCCTGAGCATGATCCGGCGGACCTGGTCCGGCGAACAGCTCATCAGCTACGCGCGCCTTCTCCACCCCGGGAGTCGTTACAAGCTGCGCTCCTCGATGCATCGACAGGTCTCGTGACGCGCGTAGCAGACCATGAAGGCGAGACCGGGAGCGCCCGGTCTCGCCTTTGTCGTTCATGGCGTGGACTCAGCTGATGATGGCCTGGACCAGGTAGCCGGAGGATACCGCCGGTAGCCCTTGATCAGGGGATAGGCATCCTGCCTTCATGTATATACATAAGGCAAGCGAGCATCCCCTCGCCGACTAGTCCGCCATGCTAGACATTAGTCTAAAGAAAATATTCCCAGAGCCCTTTCGGGGATCAATGGATTTTTCATATATAAATGATTTTATTATTTAATTAATGAAAAATTGGCCGTTAGAAGTCTTGCTGCCATGACCTGAGATAGAGGCGTGGGGGGTGACGAGGGAGCTTTTCGACGCTAGCCTATCTGTATATACATTAGGCGCCGAACTCGAGGAGGTCCCATGTCAAACGCGGAAACGCGACGCCTGTGGCGCGATATCAGTGTCTTCGATGGCCTGCGCACCCTGCCGGAGCCCATGGCCGTCATCACCGAAGGAAGCCGCGTTGCCTCCCTGGTGGCGATGTGTGACTTCGATGAGGCCAGCGCTCAGGGCTGCCAGGAGATGCGCCGCGGTGGCGTGATGACGCCCGGGCTGGTGGATTGCCACACCCATCTGGTGTTCGGCGGTTCACGAGCCGATGAGTTCGAGGCGCGCCTGGAAGGCGTCAGCTACGAGGAGATCGCCCGGCGCGGCGGCGGCATCCTGAGTACCGTGACCGCCACCCGTGAGGCCAGCGAGGATGAGCTGCTCGCGCTGGCACGGCCACGGCTCGAGGCGCTGATCGCCGACGGTGTGACCACCGTGGAGATCAAGTCCGGCTACGGCCTGACGGTCGAGGACGAACTCAAGATGCTCCGGGTGGCGCGCCGCCTGGGCGAGGCACTGCCGGTGCGGGTAGTAACGACGCTGCTGGGTGCCCATGCGCTGCCGCCGGAGTTCAAGGACGACAGCGACGGCTATATCGACCTGGTATGTGAGCGGATGATCCCGGCCGCTGCGGCCGAGGGGCTGGCCGATGCCGTCGATGTGTTCTGCGAGAAGATCGCCTTCTCGGTGGCGCAGTGCGAGCGGGTCTTCGAGGCCGCCGAAGCGCATGGCCTGCCGATCAAGGCCCACGCCGAGCAGCTCTCCCACCTGGGCGGCACGGCCATGGCGGCCCGCCACGGGGCGCTTTCCGCCGATCATATCGAGTACCTCGACGACGCCGGCATCGCCGCCCTGCGCGAGGCCGGTAGCGTCGCCGTGATCCTGCCGGGGGCCTTCCACACCCTGCGCGAGACGCAGCTGCCGCCCATCGCGGCACTGCGCGAGGCGGGCGTGCCCATGGCGGTGGCGACCGACGCCAACCCGGGCAGCTCGCCGCTGTTCATGCCCACCCTGATGCTCAACCTGGCCTGCACCCTGTTCCGCCTGACGCCCCAGGAGGCCCTGGCCGGCATGACCGCCCACGGCGCCGCTGCGCTCGGGCTCAAGGGAGAGGGACGGATCCGGGAAGGTGCCACCGCCGACCTGTGCGTCTGGGATGTCGACACCCCGGCCGCACTGGCCTATGCGGTCCAGCCCGGGCGGCTGCGTCAGCGCCTGTTCCAGGGAGAGCTGACCCATGTCGTCTGATCGCTCACTTCATCAGGATTTCGACCGCACCCTCTGGCAGGGGCGCACCGACCCCGAGCCCGACAGCGAGCGCTGGCACCAGAAGGTTCAGCCGCTGACCGAGGGTGCCAGCCCCGGCTGTGCCCTGCTTGGCTTCGCCTGTGATGCCGGCGTGGCGCGCAACCAGGGCCGCGTGGGCGCGGCCGAGGGGCCTGCCGCGCTGCGCCGTGCCCTGGCGCCGCTGGCCTGGCACCGGCAGGGGCCTGCCTATGACGTCGGTGACGTGCGCTGCGAGGGCGACGCCATGGAAGAGGCCCAGCAGGCCCTGGCCGACCGACTCGCTGCGCTGCTGGGCGAGGGGCACCTGCCCATCGTGCTGGGGGGCGGCCATGAGGTGGCCTACGCCAGCTGGTCGGGGCTCGCCCAGCACCTGGCGGCCAATGGTGAGAGGGCGCCGCGCATCGGCATCGTCAATCTGGATGCCCATTTCGATCTGCGTGACCCCCAACACGTGCGCTCCTCCGGCACACCCTTTTCGCAGATCGCCGACGACTGTCTGAAGCGTGGCTGGGCATTCCGCTATGCCTGTCTGGGTGTGAGCCGTGCCGCCAATACGCGAGCGCTGTTCAACCGTGCCGACGAGCTTGGGGTGATGGTGCGCGAGGATCGAGAGATCACCGCTCAGCGCTTGGCCGACATCGAGCAGGATCTGGCGGACTTCCTCCGCGACTGCGACCACCTCTACCTGACCATCGATCTGGACGTGCTGCCTGCCGCGGAGGCCCCCGGCGTCAGCGCCCCGGCCGCCCGTGGCGTGGCGCTCGCCCTGATCGAGCCGCTGATCGAGGCCATTCGAGATAGCGGCAAGCTGCGCCTGGCTGACCTGGCGGAGCTCAACCCCGGCCGTGATATCGACGGCCGCACCGCCAGGGCGGCAGCTCGCCTGGTGCATCTGCTGACCCTGAATGACTGAGAGCCGACGGCTCCACGACCACGACAACCCATCGAGACTTCTGAGGCAACACGCCATGACCCAGCAAGACAAGCGTCACGACCCCGCCCGCCGGGACGCCGGCCGCCGGGACGCCGGCCGCCGGGACGCCGGCCGC
>NZ_JACUUD010000206.1 GCF_014859505.1 Halomonas sp. | reverse complement strand
AGCACAAGAGCGACGGCCCGCTGTTCGATGAGGAGGACCTGGCGCTGCTCTTTGCCCCGGTAGTGTAGTGAGATGGGTTAAGAAAAAATCCCCCTCTGGTTGTTGGCTGAAGATTTTCCTGCTGAAGTTAACGAAATACCTCGCTTCCCGAGCATGAAGATGAAAAACGTTGGTTATGCGCACCTTCATGGGCACCTGGCGCTGGGCGTCCTGCCGCCGAGGTGCCCGGCGCGCGTCCGGCCGGTGACGCGCCTGACGCGGCTCGAGGAGGAGCTGGCCGTGCCGCCTGAGCGAGCGCCTGCCGATGACGATCTCCTCTCGCATCTGCTGTTTGCTCTGAAGCATGAGGGCGTGGACCTGGCCATTCTTTCCGAGACGCTCCCTTATCTCTCGGTCGTATCGCTAGTTGCGGCACTGCAGGCATCCCCCAACGGTATCTACCTGCGTCGCCTGGCCTGTCTTTACGAGAGCTTCGTGGGCCTTCTTCCGCTGGAGCCCTTGGTCAAGGGGCGCGCCGTGCCGCTGTTCGACCCCGAGCGCTACGTGACGGGCCCGGCCAGGCGTAACAGCCGCTGGCGTGTGGATGTCAATGGCCTGGGCACCCTCCAGTACTGCGCTGTGGTGAGGCGGACGTCCGAGGTCGAGGCGCTACTGAGGGAGGATGTGCTGGCCGAGGCACGTAGTTTCATGGCGTCCCTGCCGCCGGGCATGCTGGACCGCGCCATCCAGTGGGCCTATCTCAGCGAGACACAGTCCTCGTTTGAGATCGAGCGTGAATCGCCTTCCCCTGACAAGCAGCGGCGTTTCATACAGCTGCTGCGCAAGGCACATGATGGCCAGCCGTTGGATGAAGGCTATCTGGTGGCGCTTCAGAACAGCGTCGTCAGCAACCCCTTCGACAAGGCATCGGCCTTTCGCCATGAGCAGAACTATCTGCACAACGGTCTGCCGGGTGCTATCGGTGTCAGCTACCTGCCGCCACCTCCCGACCTCTGCGAGAACTTGATGGAAGCGCTCATGGGGTGGGCCAATACGCTGTCCGAGGCGCAGGATGCCCCTCCCGCCGAGAGAGTGCCGGCACTGGTGGCTGCCACCGTGATCTCGTTCGGTTTCGTCTTCCTCCACCCCTTCATGGACGGCAATGGCCGTATCTCCCGGTTTCTGCTGCACCATACGCTGTGCCGGCTGGGCGAACTGCCGCGTGGCCATCTGCTGCCCATTTCCATCGCCATGAAACGTCATGAGGGGGATTATCTCGCGGCACTCGAAGCGTTCTCGAAATTGGCTCGGGAACAGTGGCGAGTCGACTGGATCGATGCCGACCACCATGATTTCCACTTCGAGGGGAGTGAAAGCCTCTATCGCTACTGGGACGCCACCCAGGCGGTGGCCTTCACGGTGAGCATGGCGCGCGAGGCGCTGAGGGAGGACCTGAAGGCGGAAACTCGTTTTCTGGCGTGCTTCGATCGTATCTATCGGGCCATCGACGCACGTTTTGATCTGCGCGGTAGCGATTTGTCTCGCCTGGTAATGATGTGCCTGAGTCATGACGGCGTGCTGTCGAAGAATCGTCGAAAGCAGTTTCGCTACCAAGTGCCTGAAGACGTGTTGGACGCCATCGAAGCGGAGGCTCGGAAGGCCCTGCAGCAGGATGAGGATCCCCAGTGTCCAGAATGACGGTTGTGCCATCTGATATCTTGTCCCTATCGGCCAACCAACCCTGCACTTTCTGATCTCGCTTGAGGAAGACCGTCCCCGGCACAGGCGGAGAGGGTGGCAACGCATTGGCTTCTTGTTTAATGGTACTATTCCCTCTAGCGCCTTGATGGCGCTCTTTTTATTGTGTGCTTCTCAGGAGTGGATCGGCATGGCAGATCCCTTGATGCCAGCATGGCGGCTTGCCCTGCGCAACAAGGTCCGGGTAGCCCCGGGCAACCAGCTAGAGGTGGCTCGTAATATTAGAATTCGCCACTGTCAGGTCTCGATCAAGGGCAGTGGCAATCGGCTGGTGATCGAGCCTGGTGCCAATCTGCGCGGCGTACAGCTAGAGATCGATGGCGAGGGCTGTGAGCTGCGGATCGGTGCGGAGACGGTGATCGGCGAGGGGTGCTACCTCTCCTGCCGGGAGAGTGGCACGCGGCTGGTGATCGGCCGTGACGGCATGCTGTCCCGCAACGTCAAGGTCATGACCTCCGACGGGCACGAGATCCTGGCCGGCGGTCAGCGCATCAACCCGGCGCGTTCCATCGCCATCGGCGATCACGTCTGGCTGGCCGATAGCGCCATCGTGCTGAAGGGTGCCACCATTGGCGACAACGCGGTAGTTGGCATTGCTAGCCTGGTGACGGGAAAGGTCGAAGCCGGCTGCGTGGTGGCGGGCAATCCGGCCCGGGTAGTGAAGGAAGGGGTGACCTGGCTGCGCTGAGCCGCGGCGGGTTACCGAGATATCAGTGAAACAAGGTGCTTTTTTGATGGCAGGTGTGTTTTCGCGGGACCGGGCCCTTTCTTTCAATGCCTGGGCGATGATGATCGCCCTGGTACTGCTGGTGGCCACACCGGTGCGTAGCACCGTGGTGGTGGCGCTACTGATGCTCTACGGCATCGCCTACCTGATAGCCAATCGTCACAGTTTTCAGATGATGGCGCTGGACTGGTGGGTGGTGCTGCTGCTCAGTGCGCTGCTGATAGGGCGGATAGGGCCCTTCGTGGTGGGGGACTACTCCAGCCGCTACCTGAGCGATGGGTTGCATATGGTGGCGACGATTCCCATCTTCCTGATGCTGCGCCATGCGGTAGGTCAGGGGGATGTGTTGCGCTTCCGCGCCTTTCTGGAGTGGGGGCTGATCCTGGGTGCCTTCGGCGGCGGAGTGCTGGCCATCTATCAGACCCAGTGGCTCGGCATGCAGCGCGCCGACGGTTTTCTGTTCAGCATCAACTTCGGCTATCTGAATGCCATCCTGATGACGCTGGCTTTGGTGCTGATGGCAGGTTCGCCACGACGCTGGTGGCTGGCCCTGGCCACCTTGGCCGCTGCCGCTGCGGTGCTGCTCTCCGGTGCCCGGGGGGCTTGGCTGGTGATTCCTGTGGCGCTGCTGCTGGTGGGGCTGGCCTATGCGCCACGGCTGGGGTGGAAGTGGCTGGTGGCAGGTATTGTTGCCCTGCCGCTGGTGGCAGTAGTGGTGGTGACCCAGGTGCCGGAGGTCGAGCGGCGCTACCAGCAGACGGTCTCGGAGGTGCAGCGGATCCAGAGCGGCAACCTGAACACCTCGGTAGGCTTTCGCTTCCAGTTCTGGTACGCGGCCATGGAGGCCTTCAAGCAGCGCCCGCTGATCGGGCTGAGCTACCCCGAGCGCGAGGCACTGAATGCGGAACTGCAGGAGCGGGGGGAGATCGCTCCCTTCGTGGGCCAGAGCAGCCGGGGTCATGCCCATAGCCAGTACTTCGAGATGATGGCCACGGGGGGGCTGATCGGCCTG
>NZ_JACUUD010000047.1 GCF_014859505.1 Halomonas sp. | reverse complement strand
CCGGCTCGGCCTTGTGTTGTCGGGCGCGTTCCAGCAGCGGCTTGAGGAACCGACCGGTGTGGGAGGCGTCCATCTTCGCTACCTGCTCCGGGGTGCCCTCGGCGATGATGCGCCCGCCGCCTGAGCCGCCCTCGGGGCCCAGGTCGATCACCCAGTCCGCGGTCTTGATCACGTCCAGGTTGTGTTCGATGACCACGATGGTGTTGCCATGGTCGCGCAGGCGGTGGAGCACGGTGAGCAGCTGGCGGATGTCCTCGAAGTGCAGCCCGGTGGTGGGCTCGTCGAGGATATAAAGCGTCTTGCCGGTGTCGCGCTTGGCCAGCTCCCGGGCCAGCTTGACCCGCTGGGCCTCGCCGCCGGAGAGGGTGGTGGCGCTCTGTCCCAGGCGGATGTAGGAGAGCCCCACGTCGAGCAGGGTCTGCAGGCGCCGGGCGATGGCCGGCACCGGGCTGAAGAATGCCAGCGCCTCCTCCACGGTCATCGCCAGTACCTCGTCGATGGTCTTGCCCTTGTACTGGATCTCCAGGGTCTCGCGGTTGTAGCGCTTGCCCTTGCAGACGTCGCAGGGCACGTAGATATCCGGCAGGAAATGCATCTCCACCTTGATCATCCCCTCGCCCTGGCACGCCTCGCAGCGCCCGCCCTTGACGTTGAAGGAGAAGCGCCCCGGCTTGTAGCCGCGTGAGCGCGCCTCCTGTGTGCCGGCGAAGAGTTCGCGTATGGGCGTGAAGATGCCGGTGTAGGTGGCGGGATTGGAGCGCGGCGTGCGGCCGATGGGGCTCTGGTCGATGTCGATGACCTTGTCGAGCTGGTCGAGCCCCTCGATGCGCTCGTGGGGCCCGGGGGTCAGGCTGGTGGCGTGGTTGAGCTCCCGGGCGGCGATGGGCATCAGCGTCGAGTTGATCAGGGTCGACTTGCCGGAGCCCGAGACGCCAGTGACGCAGATGAACAGCCCCAGGGGCAGCTCGAGGGTGACGTCCTGCAGGTTGTTGCCGGTCGCGCCTACCAGGCGCAGCACCTTCTCCGGGTTGCCGGGGATCCGCCACGGGGGGACCTCGATACGCCGGGTGCCGACCAGGTACTGGCCGGTGAGAGAGTCGGGATTGGCCATCACCGCCTCGGGGGTGCCCTGGGCGACGATGCGACCGCCATGCACACCGGCCCCCGGGCCGATGTCCAGCACGTGATCCGCGGCACGGATGGCGTCCTCGTCGTGCTCCACCACGATCACGGTATTGCCCAGGTCACGCAGGCGCTCAAGGGTCTTGAGCAGGCGGTCGTTGTCGCGCTGGTGCAGGCCGATGGAGGGTTCGTCGAGGATGTACATGACCCCCACCAGGCCGGCGCCGATCTGGCTGGCCAGGCGGATGCGCTGGGCCTCGCCGCCGGAGAGGGTCTCGGCGCTGCGCTCCAGGTTGAGGTAGTCGAGTCCCACGTTGACCAGGAACTCCAGGCGGGCGTGGATCTCGTTGATGATCTTCACGGCGATCTCGCCGCGCCGCCCCGGCAGCGTCAACGTCTTGAAGTAGGCCCAGGCCTCACCGATGGGCAGTCGAACCATCTCCGGCAGGTTGCGTTCGTCGATGAAGACGTGACGCGACTCCTTGCGCAGCCGCGAGCCATGGCAGGTCGGACAGGGCTGCACGGCAATGTAGCGGGCCAGTTCCTCGCGAACCATGTTGGACTCGGTCTCGCGGTAGCGACGCTTGAGGTTGGGCAGCACCCCTTCGAAGGGGTGCTGGCGGGTCACCTTCCGGCCCCGGTCGTTGACGTAGTGGAAGGCGATCTCGTCGTGGCCGCTGCCATGCAGGATCACCTCGCGCTCGTGGCGCGCCAACTCCTGCCAGGGAGTCTCCAGGGTGAAGCGGTAGTGTTCCGCCACCGACTGAAGCTGGTTGAAGTAGAAGACGCTGCGCCGATCCCAGCCCTTGATGACGCCCTCGGCCAGGGAGAGCTCCGGATGGCTGATCAGCTTCTCGGGGTCGAACACCTGCTGCACCCCGAGCCCGTCGCAGCTCGGGCAGGCGCCGGCCGGGTTGTTGAAGGAGAACATGCGCGGCTCGAGCTCGGCGATGGAGTAGCCGCACACCGGGCAGGCGAAGCGCGCCGAGAAGGCCAGGTCGTCGCGCTCGCCATCCATGAAGTGGACCATGGCGATGCCGTCGGACAGGCCCAGGGCCGTCTCGAAGGACTCGGCCAGGCGTTGTTGGAGCCCCTCGCGGACCTTGATGCGGTCCACCACCACGCTGATATCGTGTTTCCTGTTCTTGTCCAGAGGCGCGATGTCGTCGAGCTCGAGCACCTGGCCGTCGACCATGGCGCGCACGAAGCCCTGGGCGCGAAGCTCGGCGAGCAGCTGCAGGTGCTCGCCCTTGCGTCCCTTGACCACCGGGGCCAGCAGCATCAGCTTGCTGCCCTCGGGCAGCGCCAGCACCTGGTCGACCATCTGGGAGACCGTCTGGGCCTCCAGGTCCTCGCCGTGCTCCGGGCAGCGGGGGGTGCCGGTGCGGGCGAACAGCAGGCGCAGGTAGTCGTAGATCTCGGTAATGGTGCCCACGGTGGAGCGGGGGTTGTGGGAGGTGGACTTCTGCTCGATGGAGATCGCCGGAGACAGCCCCTCGATATGGTCGACGTCGGGCTTCTCCATCATGGACAGGAACTGGCGGGCGTAGGTGGAGAGCGACTCCACGTAGCGGCGCTGCCCCTCGGCGTAGAGAGTGTCGAAGGCCAGCGACGACTTGCCGGAACCGGAGAGTCCGGTGACCACGATCAGAGCGTCGCGGGGCAGCTCGACATCGATATCCTTCAGGTTGTGGGTGCGGGCACCCCTCACCAGAATCTTGTCCATTCCCACCTCGGGCGCACGGCAAAAGAGCGATTATACGGGGCCGGCCGCCGTGGCGGCAAAGTGACGTCGGGACGCGGCTTTCCCTGGGTGGCGGCGAGCCGCTAGAATATGCGATTCACTCAGGGGTGCAACGCACCCGAGCATGGAACGTCATCCTCCCTATGCGAAAGGTTTCCGGGCTGCTGCTGTCCAGCGAGCGGCGCGCCATCACCGGGCTGGCCAGCCTCTATGCCACGCGCATGCTGGGCCTGTTCATGGTGCTGCCGGTACTGGCGCTCTACGCCGACGAGCTGGCCGGTGCCACGCCGCTGCTGGTGGGGCTGGCCCTGGGCGTCTATGGCCTCACCCAGGCGCTGTTGCAGATTCCCTTCGGCGCGCTCTCCGACCGCCTCGGCCGCAAGCCGGTGATCGCCTTCGGCCTGCTGCTCTTCATGGTCGGCAGCGTGGTGGCGGCCCAGGCCGACACCATCGGCGGGGTGATCCTCGGCCGCTGCCTGCAGGGCAGCGGGGCGGTGGCTGCCGCCATCATGGCGCTGCTCGCCGACCAGACCCGCGAACAGGTGCGCACCGCGGCCATGGCCACCATCGGGCTCTCCATCGGCGTGGCCTTCGCCCTGGCCATGGTGCTGGGCCCCTGGCTGGCCGCCGGCTTCGGCCTCTCGGCGGTGTTCTGGTTCACCGCGGCGCTGGCCGTCCTGGGTCTGCTGGTGCTGTGGAAGCTGGTCCCTCCCGCGCCGCGCCGCCTCCAGCACCGGGACGTGGGCATCGAGCGCAGCCAGCTGGCCGCGACCCTGGGCCGTGCTGACCTGCTGCGCCTGGATCTCTCCATCTTCGCCCTGCACCTGATCCTGATGGCGATCTTCGTCGCCGTCCCCTTCCGGCTGGTGGAGGCCGGTATCGCAGTGGAGCGTCACGGGCTCACCTATCTGGGCGTCATGCTGCTGGCCTTCGCCGGCATGGTGCCGCTGGTGATCCTGGCCGAGAAGCGCCGCCAGATGAAGGCGATGTGCCTGCTGGCCATCGGCGCCATCAGCCTCAGCCTCGGCGGGCTTGCGGGCCTGGGCGACGGGCTGTGGAGCCTGTTCGGCTGGCTGCTGCTGTTCTTCATCGCCTTCAACCTTCTCGAGGCCACCCTGCCCTCGATGCTCAGCAAGCTGGCGCCGGCGGGAGCCAAGGGCACTGCCATGGGGGTCTACTCCACCAGCCAGTTCCTCGGCGCCTTCCTGGGCGGGGTGCTGGGCGGCTTCCTCGCCCAGCAGTGGGGACTGGCCGCGGTGTTCGTCGGCTGCGGCCTGCTGGGGCTGGTGTGGCTGGCGCTGATGGCGGGCATGACGCCGCCACCCCACCTGGCCAGCGAGGTGGTGGCGCTGGATGACGAACACCAGGGTGCAGCCCTCGAGAGCCTGGCGGCCCGCTTCGCCGAGGTGGCCGGGGTCGAGGACGTGCTGGTGGTCCCCGAGGATCGGCTGGCCTATCTCAAGGTGGACCGCCGGCGCCTCGATGAAGAGGCCCTGGCAAGAGTGATCGATAATCGCAAGGAGCGGGCCTGATGGCGGGCCCGCCACGTCTGGCTCGCAAGCAGGCGCTCGATGCGCCATCCTGCAGGCCTGCCTGCAGTCTCAAGCATTCATGACAGCAAGGAGTCCAACATGGCCCGTGGCGTCAACAAGGTCATTCTGATCGGCAACCTGGGACAGGATCCCGAGGTTCGCTTCCTGCCCTCCGGGGCCCCGGTGGCCAACCTGCGGCTGGCCACCACCGATACCTGGATGGACAAGCAATCCGGCCAGCGCCAGGAGCGCACCGAGTGGCACACCCTGGTGATGTTCAACAAGCTGGCCGAGATCGGCCAGCAGTATCTCAAGAAGGGCTCTCGCATCTACGTCGAGGGTCGCCTCCAGACCCGCAAGTGGCAGGGGCAGGACGGCCAGGATCGCTACAGCACCGAGATCGTCGTCAACGACATGCAGATGCTCGACTCCCGGGCCGGTGGCGGTGACTTCCAGGGCGGCGGGGCCCCCCAGGGTGGCAACATGCCCCCGCAGGGTGGCGGCTACGGTGGCCAGCCCCAGCAGGGCGGCTATGGCGGCGCTCCCCAGCAGCAGGGCGGCGGCTATGGCGGTCAGCCCCAGTCGCCGGCCCAACCCCAGCAGCGTCCCGCTCCGACCCCGCCGGCGGGGCAGCCCCAGGGGGGGCAACCAGGTAGGCAGCAGGGCAACCAGCAGAGCAACCAGCAGAGCAACCAGCAGAGCAACTACGGGGCTCCGGATCCGGGCAGCTTCGATGATTTTGATGACGAGATTCCGTTCTAGGATGCAGCGACTCGTCGGGGGCAGGGAGGAGCACGAGTGAAGCTGCTGATACTGGATGCCGGCCACTGCCTGAGCCTGGCGCTGGCCCGGGAGGTCAATCGGCGCAGCGATACCGAACTGGTCATCGACGCCGGCAGCGTGATCGATGCCGAGCGGCTCGCCGAGGTGGCGCCGGATGCCCTGATCATTCCCCCGCTGTCGCGCCCCATCCGTGCCGCGCCGGCCGAGGTGACCGCCCACGCCGAGGCGGTGGAGCAGTGCATGGAGGTGTGCCGGGAGGCCGGCGTGCCGTTGGTCTGGTGCGTCTCCGACCAGCTCTACGAGGATGGCTTCGCCGAACCCATCGACGAGCACGTCATCCCGCGGCCCCGGGACGAGAGCCTGCGCCGCCTGGTGGTCACCGGTGATCGCATCCGTGCGGAGTACCCGCGACATCTGATCGTGCGCCTGGGGCCGCTGTTCGCCCTGGAGGGCGGTCATGCCTGGCTGGGGGAGCTGATCGACACCCTGGTGGCGGGGCGGGAGGTGCGCGGCGAGGCCGATGTCACCTGCTGTCCCACCTCCGCCGACGCCGTGGCCATGTCGCTGATCGGCATGCTCCAGCAGCAGCACTGCGGCGCCGAGGCCTGGGGCAGTTACCACCTGGCCGGCACCGAGCCGATCAGCGTCTACACCTTCGTCTCCATGGTGCGCACCCAGCTCGCCACCCGGCTCGAGGGGCTCGGCAAGCCGGCCGCCCTGGGTGAGGTGAAGGCCCTGCACCACCACCACGACCATCCGCTGCGGCGGGTGCTCAACTGCCGGCGGGTGCTGGAGGTGTTCGGCGTCCATCAGAAGCCCTGGCGGCTGGAGGTGGGACGGATGCTGGACGCCTGGTGCGAGGTCAACCATCGCTGCCATGAGCCGCCGGAGGAACCATCGCCCTCATGAATGCCCTGCGCAGCCTGCTCTTCTACGTCGGCTACTTCCTCATCATGCTGGTGTGTGGCCTGCTGTTCGTGCCGCTGGCGCCACTGCTGCCGCTGGGCAGCCGCTACCGCCTGCTCAACGTCTACAACCACCTGATCACCGCCTGGTTTCGCTGGGCGTGCGGGGTGCGCTACGAGATCCGTGGACGCGAGCGCCTGCCTGCGGGCCCCTGCGTGATTCTCTCCAACCATCAGAGCGAGTGGGAGACCATCTACCTGCAGGTCCTCAAGCCGCCGATCTGTACCGTGCTCAAGCAGGAGCTGCTGCGTATACCGCTGTTCGGCTGGGGACTGCGCCTGCTGCACCCCATCGCCCTGGACCGCAGTCGGCCGGCCCGGGCCATGAAGCAGGTGCTCACCCAGGGCAGGCAGCGTCTGGAGGAGGGGCTCTCGGTGCTGATCTTTCCTGAGGGGACCCGGGTCGCGCCGGGGCAGCGCAAGCGCTACAACAAGGGGGGAGCGGTGATCGCCTGTCGTGCCGGCGTGCCGGTGTTGCCGATCGCCCACAACGCCGGCGAGCGCTGGCCGGGGCGCCACTGGGTCAAGAACCCGGGGCGGCTGTCGCTGGTGGTGGGCGAGGCCATCGAGACCACGGGGCGCTCCCCGGATGAGGTGATGGTCGAGGTGGAGGCCTGGATCGAGGCGCGGTTGGCCGAGATCTCCGAGGTCCCGCGGCCGGCCTCGCCGACGCCGGCGGCTACCGCCGAGAAGGGCGCGGTCTGAGACGAGGCCCCGCGAACGCAAGGCCCCTCATTCATGGCAAGGGCCCTGGCAACGCAATGAGGCGCCCCGCGGGGCGCCTCATTGCATTCGAAGCCGAGGCCCGTGGGCCCCGGCCCTTGAACATCAGTCCGCGAACTTCTCCAGCACCAGGCAGGCGTTGGTGCCACCGAAGCCGAAGCTGTTGGAGAGCACCCGCTCGACCTTCACGTCGTCGCGACGCCGCATCACGATGTCGAAGCCGTCGGCCTGCTCGTCGAGGGTCTCGATGTTGGCCGAGGCGGCAATGAAGTCGTTCTCCATCATCAGCAGCGAGTAGATTGCCTCCTGCACGCCGGTGGCGCCCAGCGAGTGACCGGTGAGCGACTTGGTGGAACTCATGGCCGGCGTGCTGTTGCCGAACACCTCGCGGATCGCCTTGAGCTCGGCCACATCGCCCACCGGGGTGGAGGTGCCGTGGGTGTTGATGTAGTCGATCTTGCCGTCCACCGTGGCCAGGGCCTGGCGCATGCAGCGTACCGCGCCCTCGCCGGAGGGGGCGACCATGTCGTGGCCATCGGAGGTGGCGCCGTAGCCCACGACTTCGGCGTAGATCCTGGCGCCTCGGGCTCGGGCGTGCTCCAGTTCCTCGAGCACCACCATGCCGCCACCGCCGGCGATGACGAAGCCGTCGCGGGCCTGGTCATAGGGGCGGGAGGCCTTGTCGGGGGTGTCGTTGTACTGGGTGGAAAGCGCGCCCATGGCATCGAACAGGCAGGAGAGGGTCCAGTGTTCCTCCTCGCCGCCGCCGGCGAAGACCACGTCCTGCTTGCCCATCTGGATCTGCTCCATGGCGCTGCCGATGCAGTGGGCCGAGGTGGCGCAGGCCGAGGAGATGGAGTAGTTGACGCCCTTGATCTTGAAGGGCGTGGCCAGGCAGGCGGAGACGGTGCTGCCCATGGTGCGGGTGACCCGGTAGGGCCCCACCCGGCGCAGGCCCTTCTCGCGCATGATGTCGGCGGCCTCGACCTGGTTGGCGCTGGAGGCGCCGCCGGAGCCGGCGATCAGGCCGGTGCGCTCGCTGGAGACCATCTCCGGGGTCAGCCCCGAATCCTCGATGGCCTGGGCCATGGAGACGTAGGCATAGGCCGCGGCATCACCCATGAAGCGGCGCAGCTTGCGGTCGATCAGCGCGTCCAGGTCGATGTCGACGCTGCCGGCGACCTGGCTGCGGAAGCCGCGCTCGGCGTACTCTTCCTTGAAGCGGATACCGGAACGCCCTTCCTTGAGCGCCTCGAGAACAGCCTGACGGTCGTTGCCCAGGCAGGACACGATGCCCAGGCCGGTGACTACCACTCGTCGCATGGAAGCCTCCTGATTCAGAAGTTCGCGGTGGAGGTAAACAGGCCGACGCGCAGGTCGGTGGCCTGGTAGATGTCGCGGCCATCGACCGACACGGTGCCGTCGGCAATGCCGAGGATCAGGCGCCGGGTGATGATACGCTTGATATCGATCTTGTAGGTGACCTTGCTGGCTTCGGGGAGGATCTGGCCGGTGAACTTCACCTCGCCACAGCCCAGGGCGCGACCGCGCCCTGGATGGCCGAGCCAGCCCAGGTAGAAGCCGACCAGCTGCCACATGGCGTCCAGACCCAGGCAGCCCGGCATCACCGGGTCGCCGGGGAAATGGCACTCGAAGAACCACAGCTTGGGGTCGATATCCAGCTCGGCGATCAGCTCGCCCTTGCCGAAGTCGCCGCCATCCTCGTAGATGCGAGTGATGCGGTCGAGCATCAGCATATTGGGAGCGGGTAGCTGTGCGTTACCCGGGCCGAACAGCTCGCCGCGGGAGCAGGCGAGCAGTTGGTCGCGATCAAAGGAGTGTTGCTTGGTCACTGGGTCATTCCGAAGGTCGAAGTTATTGTGCGCGTGAGGCGACAGGCCGCCGCCAGGCGACTGCCGGTAAGTCTACTGTCCGCGCAGGGGGAATGCACGCCAGGCGCGCTTCGCTGTCGCCCCTTGCCGGCGTCAGCGTGGAACTACCGCCTGGTCCGAGAGGGTACAGTAAAGGCGAAAGCGGCCGATGAATTGATGTTCCCTGCCCATTTCACCCATGAGTCGACCAACGCCATGTGGCCACCCTTCTCCCTGAATCGCCCGCTGGTATGGGTGGGCCTTGCTGGCCTTTCTCTCAGCGTCTGGCTGCCCGACCTGGCACTGCGCGGCGTCGCCATCGTTCTGGTGGGGCTCGGCCTGGCCGACGCCTGGCGGCAGGTGCGTCGCGAGAATCAGCACGCAAGGCTGTGCCAGGAGGCGCTGGCGCTGACCGAGGATGGCGTCATCATCACCGACGCCGCCAACCGTATCCTCGCCGTCAACCCCGCCTTTACCCGGATCACCGGTTTCAGTTTTGCGGATGTGCGTGGCCGCAATGCCACCTCGCTCGCGGCGTCGCGCCACGATAGCACCTTCTTCGAGCGCTACTGGCAGACCCTGCAGAGCACCGGGCGCTGGGAGGGGGAGATGTGGAACCGCCGCAAGCATGGCGACGAGTACCCCGAGTGGCTGCGCGTGCGGGCCGTTTCCGATGCCGGCGGGCGGCTCAACCATCATGTCTGCCTGTTCACCGACATCTCGATGCACAAGGCCCGCGAGCGCGACCTACGCCGGATCGGCTTCGAAGACCCCCTCACCGGCCTGCCCAACCGGCGCCGCCTGCACGACCTCATGGGCTCACGGCTGCGCCATCTGCGGGCGGGCGAGAGCCTCGACATGGCGCTGATCGACATCGATGGCTTCAAGGCGGTCAATGACTCCCTCGGCGTGGAGCAGGGCGACCGCCTGCTGGCGCGATTCGGCCAGCGCCTGGCCCACCAGATGGCCGGCGGTGTGGTGGGGCGCCTCGGCGGCGATGAGTTCATGGTGATCCGCACCACCACCTTCGACGATCACGACAAATGGGTCGTCGGTCTTCGCGCCCACCTCGCCGAGCCTTTCGAGCTTCCGGGGCACTCGCTGCGCCTGGGGCTGACCATCGGCAGCTGCCGCGCCCCAGAAGATGGCCGGGAGTCCGGCACCCTCTTCCAGCGTCTGGAGTCGGCGCTCTATGCCGCCAAGCGCCACGGACGCAACCATAGCCAGCGCTTCCGTACCGCCCTGGACGTGCAGGAGAGCCCCCAGCTGGGAATGGTCAACGACCTGCGCCACGCCCTGGCCACCGGCTCCCAGCTGGAGTTGCACTACCAGGCGCAGCACCGCCTCGACGATGGTGGCCTGGTGGGCTGGGAGGCGCTGCTGCGCTGGCGCCACCCCCGCGACGGCCTGATCTCGCCGGTCGACTTCATTCCCCTGGCAGAGCGCCACGGGCTGATGGCCTCGCTGGGGAACTGGGTCATCGACGAGGCGCTGGCCTGCCTGTCGCGCTGGCGCCGCCTGGGGATGCCCGAGCGGCCGGTATGGATCAACGTCTCCGCGCTGCAGATGTTCCAGGGCGAGCTGGAGTCGACGCTCAGCGCGGGGCTCGCCCGCCATGGGGTGCCCGCCAGGCTGCTGGGGCTGGAGATCACCGAGTCGGTGCTGCTTGACGAGCGCGCCGGAGACATCGCCCCGCGGCTGGAAGCGCTGCGTGCACTGGGACACCTCGTTGCCATCGACGATTTCGGCACCGGCTACTCGTCGCTGGGCTACCTCAAGCAGCTGCCGCTGGACAAGCTCAAGCTCGACCGGACCTTCGTCCGTGCGCTGCCCGGCGATCGTGCCGATAGTGCCATCGTGACCGCGGTGCTGGCCATGGCCCGGGGGCTCGACCTGGAGGTGATCGCGGAGGGCGTCGAGACCGAAGCCCAGCGTGACTTCCTGCTGGCGGCCGGCTGCGACCTGGTTCAGGGCTTCCTCTATGCGCGCCCGGAACCGACAGACGCCATCGAAGCACGCTGGCTGCCGGCGCGGTCAGGCGAGGGAAGTGCGGCGATCGCCGCGGCCGAGGCGAACGGTTAGCCACAGGCAGAGCAGGCCCCACACCAGCGCCTGGGCCGGAAGCAGCCAGGGCGCGAGTGCCACATCGGCCAGTCGGGCACCGGCGAAATAGGAGGCCGGGCCGCTGATGGCGCCCCCCAGCACGGCGAGCCAGGGGCGCTGCCACAGCCAGGCCAGCGAGTGGTGAAGCAGGGTGGCGAACAGCGGCCAGAGCAGCCACATCCACAGCGGCAGCACGCCGAACACCAGCGGCTGGTCGCCGAAGTCGAAGCCGCCGGCCAGCGTCAGGCCTCCGTCCACCACCAGGCCCAGCGCCGCAAAGCCCACCAGCCAGCGCCACTCGCCGGGCCGCGCCTGCCAGGCCAGGTGCAGGGTCAGCACGACGCTGGCGGCCAGCGCCGCGATCCAGGAGCCGCCCAGCACGCAGGCCATCCAGCCCAGTTCGAAGGCCACCAGGTTGAGCAGGGCCCGCCGGGTGCCAGGCTGGCGCAGGGCCGATGGCAGGGCCATCGGTCAGTGGCTGCCGGTCAGGGGGGCGGGGCGAGCGCCGGGCTTGGCCAGCAGCAGGTGGCAGGTGCCGATGCTGCGTTCCAGGAAGCCGCCCTCGCAGTAGCACAGGTAGTAGCGCCACATGCGGATGAAGCGTTCGTCATAGCCCAGCTTGCGCACCCGCTCGAGATTGGCCTCGAAGCGATGGCGCCATTCGCGCAGGGTGCGCGCGTAGTGGGTGCCGATCTCGTCCAGGGCCAGCACGTTCATCGAGGTGCGCCGGGCCAGGCCGTCGAGGATGGCGCGGTGGGAGGGCAGGAAGCCGCCCGGAAAGATGTAGCGCTTGATGAAGTCCATCTCTCGCTTGGCCGCCTCGAAGCGCTGGTCGCGGATGGTGATGGCCTGCAGCATGGCCAGGCCGTCGTCGGTCAGCAGGCGATCCAGGGTGGCCAGGTAGGTGTCCAGGTACTGGTGCCCCACCGCCTCGATCATCTCCACCGAGATCAGCCGATCGAAGCGCCCCTCGAGCTCCCGGTAATCCTGCTTGAGCAGGGTGATGCGGTCCCCCAGTCCCTCCTCCTCGATGCGCCGCGCGGTGTGGGCGTACTGCTCCTCGGAGATGGTGGTGGTGGTGACCCGGCAGCCGCGGGTGCGGGCGGCGTGGATGGCCAGCCCGCCCCAGCCGGTGCCGATCTCCAGCAGGTGGTGTTCGGGGCGCACGTCGAGGCGGTCCAGCATCAGGTCGAGCTTGAAGGTGGAGGCCTCCTCCAGGCTCGCTTCCGGGAAGGGAAATACGGCGCTGGAGTACATCAGGTGGTGCTTGTCCAGAAAGGTGGCGAACAGCTCGTTGCCGATATCGTAGTGGGCGGCGATATTGCGCCGTGACCCCTTCAGGCTGTTGCGCTGCAGGCGATAGAGGGCGGCCATCAGCCAGCGCCCCAGTCGTGCCGTGCCGTTCTCCATCTCGCCGTTGACCCGCTCCAGATTGGCGGCGAGCAGCCGTATCAGGGCGACCAGATCGTCGACGTCCCAGTCCCCGTCCATGTAGGCCTCGGCGGCCCCCACGGTGCCGCCCAGCGCCAGGCGCTTCCAGGCGCGGGTGTCGCGCACCACCAGGGTCACGTCCAGGGGGCCGCCCTGGCCGAGGCGATGGCGGCGGTGTCCCTCGATCAGGGTCACCTGGCCGCCCTCCAGGCGGTCCAGTTGCTTCAGCAGCCGCGGCCGCAGCCAGCGGGTCAGGCGATCGGGCTCCTCCACGAGGGGCCGGTTGGTGCTTTCAGAGCGCAGGGTGTTCACGACGAACTCTCCTTAACGGGAACTCGGGTCAGGACCGGGGTGGTCATGGATCGGCACGCGCTTGAGCCACAGCCGCAGTGCCTCGAAGTGGATGCCGGCCAGGGTCTTGAGGCTGATCCAGGGCTGGCGTGCCAGGGTGCCCAGCAGCACGCCGCGGGTCGCCGGGCGGGCCTCCAGGGTCAGGGTGGCGTCGAAGGGGCGCGCGTCTCCCTGCCAGGTCTCCATGTGCATCATCAGCCGCTCTTCCGGGGTGTTGAAGCGCCAGCGGTAGGTCATGTCCATGGGGTTGAAGGGTGAGACATGCATCATCTTGGCGAAGGTGGCTTCGTGGCTATGGCGGCCTGGCGGCACCTCGCAGGCATAGCGGGCCCGCTCGCCCCAGGGCACATTGGTCACCTCGCCGAGCACGGCGCGCAGTTCGCCATCGTCATCGAAGGCGTAATAGAGAGAAACCGGGTTGAAGCCGACCCCCAGGGTGCGTAGCTGGGTCAGCAGGCAGATGCGCCCGCTCGGGGCCCAGCCGAGCTGGCGCTCCAGTTCCTCGCGGACAACCTGCCCGAGGGGCCGGTCATGGGGGGCAAGGTAGTCCTCGCGGCGGAAGCGCGCCAGGGCGGGGCGGCGAGCACTGAAGCCCGGGACGCCGTCGAACAGCTCGGGCAGCTCATCCAGATCCAGCCAGGCCATCCACACCCGGTAGCTGAAGGTGTGGTGGCGCGGCAGAAACCGCCGATGGCGCAGTGTGCCGCGGTAGATGCGCGAGCGGGGCGTGGTGATCATGCCACGGCGCCCTCGACGACCTCGGGTGCCCAGCCCGGCTCACCGGGGCGCGGCGAGTCCTCGTCGCAGCCCAGGCCGCGGGCGACACGGAGTGCGCTCCACACCCCATCCTCGTGGAAGCCGTTTCGCCAGTAGGCGCCGCAGTAGTGGGTGCGGAAGGCGGGGCCGGATATCTCGGCATGGCGCGCCTTGGCCGCCTCGCCGGCCAGGGTGAACTGGGGGTGTGCATAGGTATAGCGGCCCAGCACCTTGTCCGGATCGATGGCCTCGCCGTCGTTGAGGGTCACGCAGAAGGTGTGGGGCGCCTCCAGGCGCTGGAGGATGTTCATGTCATAGGTCACCGAGATGCGCTCGCTCTCGCCACGCCCGTCGAGGCGGTAGTTCCAGCTCGCCCAGGCCCGCCGCCGGCGGGGCAGCAGGCGGGTATCGGTATGCAGCACCACCTCGTTGTCCTGGTAGGGCAGCGCGGAGAGGACCTCCTGCTCGGCGGGGGTAGGATCCTCCAGCATGCCCAGGGCCTGGTCGGCGTGGCAGGCCAGCACCACCTCGTCGAAGTGCTCCCTGCCGGCGTCGGTGCGTACCTCCACGCCATCGGCCAGACGGCGAATGCCGCGCACCGGGGTCGACAGCCGGATGCCCCCCGCGTAGGGCGCGGTCAGCGCCGGTATATAGCTGCGCGAGCCGCCCACCAGGGTGTACCACTGGGGGCGATCGCTCACCGAGAGCAGGCCGTGGTGGCGGAAGAAGCGCACGAAGAACTGCAGCGGGAAGTCGCGGAGGTCCCGAAGGCTCGCCGACCAGATGGCGGCCCCCATAGGCAGTAGGTAGTGGCGCTGGAAGGTCTCGCCGAAGCCGCCGGCGTCGAGCCACTCCCCGAGGGTCATGGCCGGGTCCAGGCTGCCGCCCTCGAGGGCCTCGATCGCCTCGCGGTTGAAGCGCAGGATGTCGCGCAGCAGGCGATAGAAGCTGGGGCGCAGCAGATTGCGGCGTTGGGCGAACAGGCTCGCCAAGGTATGGCCGTTGTACTCGAAGTCGCGGGCGGTCTCGTGGACCGAGAAGCTCATCTCGGTGGGCTGGGAGAGCACGCCGAGCCGCGCCAGCAGACGCTGAAAGTGTGGATAGGTCCAGTCGTTGAAGACGATGAAACCGGTATCTATCGCATAGTGCCTTCCGTCCAGTTCGACATCCATGGTGGCGGTATGGCCGCCCAGGCGGTCGGCAGCCTCGAAGAGGGTCACCCGGTAGCGGCTCGACAGGTACCAGGCGGCGGCCATGCCACCGATGCCACTGCCGATCACGGCGATGCGGCGTTCCGGCTCCGATGCCCCGGGGTGGCGATGAAAGGCGGTCATGGGGCGTTCTCCGACGTGGTGGCCGGGCGTACCAGACGCAGGCCGAGGCGGTGGCGCAGCGAGGGGGGCAGGATGCCCGCCAGCTTCAGAAGCAGGGTGAAACGGCGCGGGAAGTGGATATCCAGGCGATGGCACGAGAGGCCGTCCAGGATCGCCTCGACGGCCTGCTCGACTCCGACTCGCATCGGCATCGGGAAGTCATTGCGATCGGTGAGCGGGGTCTTCACGAAGCCGGGGTGTATCAGGCTCACGTCTATGCCCTCGCCGTGGAGGTCCAGGCGCAGGGATTCTAGAAAGTGGCTGAGGGCCGCCTTGGAGGCGCCGTAGGCCTCGGCGCGGGGCATCGGCAGATAGGCCGCAGCGCTGGAGGTGGCGGCGAGCAGCGGCCGGCCGCCGTCGGCACGGGCCCGGCGCAGCAGCGGCAGGGCCGCCGCGATGCAGTAGACGGCGCCGTGAAAGTTCGGGGCGAAGACCCGCTCCACCAGATCGACATCGAAACGGTCGGCTTCCAGGTACTCGCAGGTGCCGGCATTGAGCAGCGCCAGGTCGAGGCCGCCGAACGCCGCGGCGATCTGCTCGCCGGCGCGCGCCACGGCCTGGCGGTCGCTCACGTCCAGGGGCAGCAGCAGGGCGTTGTCGTGCCCGGCGGCCAGCGCCTCGAGATCTGCCTCGCCCCGGGCACTGAGCGCGACCCGGTGGCCATCGGCCAGCAGGCGCTCGGCGAGGGCGCGGCCGATGCCGGAGGTGGCGCCGGTGAGCCAGATGCGTTGAGTGCCGGATAGAGACATGCAACCTCCAGTGATCGGTATCCTGCTGCCGGAGTGGCCGCCGGGGGTTCCGTCAGCCGTCGAGTCGTCGTTTCACCAGCCGGATGGCGCCGCCGAGCAGCGGCAGGCGCTCGTAGAGCATGGCGCCGGCGTCGAAGTAGTCCTGGTGACGCGCCACCCTGCCATCCGCGGCGAAGGTCAGGTGCGAACAGCCCGATACCCGTATCTCGCGCCCCCCATCGAGCCGCGGATGGGTCAGGTGCATGGTCCAGGTGGCGAAGGCCTGATCACCCGAACTCTGTCGCTCATGAAAGTCGAACCGGCACGCTGTCACGTTCTCGTACAGGGTCGCGAAGTAGTGCTCCAGGGCCCTGCTGCCCTCTATACGGTGCAGCGGATCGATAAAGAGCACATCGGGAGTATAGAACTCGTAGAGATCTTTTGTACAGCTCTTGTCTAGCTTATTGAAGAAGGCGCAGAAGGCCTCCAGCCGCTGGTCTGCTGTCGCTGCCATGGGGGGGCTCCTGAATCGGTCGTTGCCGCGGTGTCAGTCGGCCTTCAGCGCCTTGAAAGCGTCGAGGGCCCGGGCCCGGGCCGCCTTGTGGTCGACGATGGGGGCGGGATAGTCGACGCCGCCGAGCAGGTCACGGGGCGGTGCATGGCGGGCCTTCGCCGGCAGCTCGGCCAGCGCCGGCAGCCATTCGGCCAGGAAGGTGCCTTCGGGGTCGAAGCGCTGCGACTGGGTGGTAGGGTTGAAGATGCGGAAGTAGGGGGCGGCATCGGTGCCGGTGGAGGCGGCCCACTGCCAGCCGCCGTTGTTGGCGCAGAACTCGCCATCCACCAGATGGCGCATGAAGAAGGCCTCGCCGCGGCGCCAGTCGATCAGCAGGTGCTTCGCGAGGAACATGGCGGTGATCATGCGCAGGCGGTTGTGCATCCAGCCGGTGGCGACGAGCTGGCGCATGGCGGCATCGACGATGGGGTAGCCGGTGCGCCCCTCGCACCAGGCGGCGAAGCCTGCGTCGTCGTCGCGCCAGGCGAGCCCCTCGGTATGGGCCTGGAAGGGGCGATAGCGGCACACCCGGGGGAAGCCCACCGCCACGTGGCGATAGAACTCGCGCCACACCAGCTCGTTGACCCAGGCCACGAGGCCGGCGTCGCCCTCGGCCAGGCTGGCGTCGTTCTCGGCCAGCACCGCCTGCAGGCACTGGCGGTGGGAGATCATGCCCAGCGCCAGGTAGGGGGAGAGCTCGCTGGTGCCGCGGATCGCCGGGAAGTCGCGCTGCTTCGCGTAGTGGCGACCGCGAAAGCGCAGGAAGCGCTCCAGCCGGTCGGCGGCAGGGCCCTCGCCGGCGGGCCACTGGCGGCCATCGATGGGCGCCTTCTCGAGCTCGGGCAGCGTGGGGAGCGGGTCGCTGGCGATGCCGGTCGGCGCCTGGGGGGCGGGGGTCTCGGCCAGGGCCAGGCGCTGTGCCGTCAGCTGGCGATGCCAGCTTTTCGCGAAGGGGGTGAAGACGCCGTAGTAGTCGCCCTTGCCGGTGAGCAGCTCCCCCGGGGCAAAGGCCACGCTGTCGTGGTGGCCATGGGTCTCGAGCCCGGCGTTCCGGAAGGCGGTGGCCATGGCGGCATCGCGGCGCTGCTCGTCCAGGGGGTACTCGTGGTTGAAGTGCAGGCCGCTGGCGCCGGTCTCCCGGGCGAGGGCCAGCAGCGCCGCCGGGGCCTCGGCGAAGTCGTCGATGTCGCGGTGCAGCAGCGGGATGTTGAGCCCGGCCAGCGCCTCCTGGAGGGCCACCACGCCCCGGGCGCGGAAGTCGAGCGCGTTGGCGCCGTGGCCGTGGCGCTGCCAGTGGGGCAGGGCGCGCAGGAAGACGGCCACCACCGGGCCGCGGGCGGCGGCCGCGGCCAGGGCGCGGTTGTCATGGACGCGCAGGTCGCTGCGAAACCACATCAGGGTGAGGGGCATGGTGTGCTCACGTCGTCAGGGGCAGCCGGGGCAATCGGGTCAGGGGCAGCAAGGCGGATAGCTGCGTCATTGCCTGGCCCAGGTCATCGCCCAGCACCGCCACGCGGCTCTCCTCCAGGTCGGCCTCGCGGATGCGCGCCACCGGGCCGCACAGCGCCAGCGGCACCTCCAGCTGCTCCGCCAGGCGTGGCAGCTGGCGGCGTACCAGATCGCTGCGCCCCGCGTGGCTGCCGGCCATCAGCACGCCGCTGGCGCCCAGCGCCTCCACCGCCAGGGGCATCTCGCCGAAGGGCAATGCCGAGTCCAGCAGCTCCACCCGGTAGCCGCAATCGCTGGCCGCCAGAGCCGCCAGCAGTCGCCACAGGGTGCCGGGGTCGTCGGGCAGCGGCACCATCAGTAGTACCGGGCCCGGTGCGAGGGCGTTGGCGTGGAGCAGGCGGGTGCCGATGCGGGTGCGCAGGAACGCCTCCAGGCTGAGTCGCTGCAGGGTATCGCCGAGCCGTTCGCCCCAGCGCTCTTCCAGCGCCTGTACCGTGGGCGCCCACAGCTCGGCGATGCACACCGGCACCGGATAGAGCGAGAGCGACTGGGCGTAGAGGGTCTCCAGGCGCGCGAGGTCCAGGGCCTCCACCGCGGTGACCAGCTGCGCGCGCTGCCCTGGCCAGTCGCTGGCGTCGGCCATCGGGGCCTCGCTGGCCTCGGGGCGGTCGAGCAGCTCGCGCACCTGGCTCACCGGCACCCCGCGATTGAGCCACTGCAGGATCTGCTCCACGCGCTCGATGTCTTCCCGGGCGTAGAGGCGGTGCCCCTTGGGCGTGCGCTGGGGCTTGATCAGCCCATAGCGCCGCTCCCAGGCGCGCAGTGTCACCGAGTTCACGCCGGTGAGGCGTGAGACCTCGCGAATCGGGTAGAGCGGCGTATCGCCGGCGTGCTGTGCGGGGTCGCTCATGGCTGGCAGGACCTCCTGGCCCCGGCGGCGATGCGTGTCTGGGCGTGAGACATGACGAACTCCTGTCACGGTCGATTCAGGTGGCGTCGGCGGCCAGGGCTTCGCCGAGATGGTGGCCGGAGAGCCAGGCGTCCTCGATCCGCGGGCCGCGCCAGGCGTCGCCGCACAGCGCAAGGCCGCTGGCCGAGCGTCGATAATCGAGGTTGACGGCTTCGCCGCCGGCGAAGACGTCGGGTTGGGCGTAGCGCCAGCGGTGGGCGCCCAGGGCGCTGGGCTCCGGCAGGAGGGTGCCGTCGGGCAGCGCCTGCTGGAAGGCGTCGAGCAGCGCTTCCACGATGGTCTCGGGGCTGTCCTCCAGGCGCGCCTCGCTCCACTCGAGGTTGGCCAGCAGGCTCAGGCTCTCGCCCTGGCCCTGGCGACCGGGCTTGAGCTGGTTGCGGACCACGAAGCGCAGCCGCGGATCGTTCACCCGCACCGCCTGCCAGTCATCGTCGACGCCGGACAGCGCCGGCAGGGGGGCGTCGAACAGCGCCCAGGCGGCCCAGCAGGGGCGCTGGATCACCGACTCGCAGGCCTCGGCCAGGGTCGCGTCGTGGGGCGCTACCAGGGCATGGGCCTGGGGTGAGGGGGCGCTGATCACCACCCGGGCGAAGGGGCCGTGGTGCTCGCCGTGCTCATCCACCAGCTGCCAGTGTCCGGCACTTCCCTCCAGGCGTTCGATGCGGGTCTTCGCCTTCACCGTCAGCCCCTCGGCCAGGTGGCGAGTCACGGCGTTCATGCTCGGGGTGCCGCACAGACGCTCCAGGTCATCCTCGTGACGTTGCCAGCTGCCCCGCTGCGCCGACCACAGCGAGACGGGCCAGGGGGCGATGCTGCCGGCCTTTTGCCAGCCCTCCACGGCGCGGCGGAAGGTGGCGTCGCGGACGCTGAAGAACTGGGCGCCCAGGTCCAGCACGGCATCCGGCAGGCGGCGGCTGGACATCCTGCCGCCGGCGCCGCGGGCCTTGTCGAACAGGGTGGCCGGCAGGCCGGCGGCGTCCAGCGCCCGGGCGCAGGCGAGTCCGGCGATGCCGGCGCCGATGATGGCGGTATGCTGGGAGGTATCGGAACGCATGGCGGCGTCACCCTCTGTGGTTTTCAGCTAGACTAGCAGAAGTGTACAACAGCTGTATAACCCATGGCAGATGCCAGTCATCTCGGACACATTTCACGACAGATATCAGGAGGTCTCGATGCGAGTGCTGATCACCGGCGGCAGCGGATTCGTGGGGCAGCGGCTGTGCCAGCAACTGGCCGAGGTGGGGCATCGGCTGCTGGTGGTGTCCCGGGACCCCGAGGCGGTGAGGTCGCGGCTGCCCGGGGGGACGGATATCCGTCGCTCGGTGCTGGACTTCGTGGATACGCCACCGGAGGCCATCGTCAACCTCGCCGGCGAATCCATCGCGGGCAAGCGCTGGAGCGACGACCAGAAGAAGCGGCTGATCGACTCGCGGGTCAATATCACCCGCGATCTGGTGATCCTCTGCGAGCAGCTCAAGGCCAGCGGCGACCGGGCTCCCCGGGTCATGGTCTCGGCCTCGGCGATGGGGTACTACGGCGACCAGGGGGATCGCGAGGTCAGCGAAGAGACGCCGCCCCACGACGAGTTTGCCCACCGGCTCTGCAAGCGCTGGGAGGACACCGCCCTGGAGGCGAAGGACTTCGGCACCCGGGTGGTGCTGCTGCGCATCGGCCTGGTGCTCGACACCGGCGGTGGCAGCCTGCAGAAGATGCTGCCGCCCTTCAAGCTGGGCCTGGGCGGACGCTTCGGCGACGGCAAGCAGTTCATGCCCTGGATTCACCGCGAGGATCTGGTGCACGCCATCCTCTTCCTGCTCGACAACGACGAGCTCGAGGGGCCCTTCAACGGCAGCGCCCCGCACCCGGTCACCAACGCCGAGTTCACCCGCACCCTCGCCAGCGCGCTCAAGCGTCCGGCGATCTTCCCGGTGCCGGCCATCGTGCTGGAGACCGCCTTCGGCGAGATGTCGCGGCTGCTGCTCACCGGCGCCGACATGCGTCCGAAGCGCCTCCAGGAGGCGGGCTTCCAGTTCCAGTTCGAGACTCTGGAAGCCGCCCTGGCGGATATTTTTGGCTAAAGGCCAAGCGGCCAAGGGGCGCCGGGGACAGGCCGAAGAGGAGGTCCTATGCCAGGGATGGCATCGGTAGCGCCCAGGGATGGGTTCA